>NZ_JBVVPO010000057.1:10484-18478 GCF_055811795.1 Bradyrhizobium sp. MI1.7 | reverse complement strand
ATCTCAACCAACGCCAGGTTGACGTCCTCGGGGGGGCCAACCGCCACCACCTTAAACACCTCCGCCTGGGGGTTGGTGGGGGGGTGGCCCCCCCCGGGGGCCCCCCCCCCCCCGAGCCCGGAATCCATAACCACGATCGGGAGTATGGATTCCGGGCCTGCGCCTTGCGGCGCATCCCGGAATGACGGCGGAAATTGGAACGGCTAGCGGAGAACTCACATGACAAAATCACTGCAAGACAAGGTCATCATCGTCACCGGCGCGGGCCGCGGCATCGGGCGCGAGATCGCGCTGCTCTGCGCGGCGGAGGGCGCCAAGGTCGTCGTCAACGACCCCGGTGTTGCCGCCGACGGCGCCGGTTCCAGCGCTTCGCCTGCCGAGGAGGTGGTCGACGAGATCAAGAAGCGCGGCGGCATCGCGGTGCCCAATTTCGAGTCGGTGGCGGAAGCTGTCCCCGCCAGCAAGATCGTGAAGACCGCGACCGATCATTTCGGCAAGCTCGACGGCGTCGTCAACAATGCCGGCATCCTGCGCGACATGATCTTCCACAAGATGAGCGTGGAAGCGTTCGAGGCCGTCATCAAGGTTCACCTGATGGGCTCGTTCTACGTCAGCCACGCTGCGGCGCGGATCTTTCGCGAGCAGGAGAGCGGCTCATTCGTGCACTTCACCTCGACCTCCGGCCTGATCGGCAATTTTGGCCAAGCCAACTACGCCGCGGCCAAGCTCGGCATCATCGGGCTGTCGAAGTCGATCGCGCTCGACATGGGCCGCTTCAACGTCCGCTCCAACTGCGTCTCGCCGTTTGCCTGGACCCGCATGATCGGCACCATTCCGACCGAGACCGAAGCTGAGAAGGCGCGCGTCGAGAAGATCAAGCAGATGGGACCGGAGAAGATCGCGCCGATCTGCGCCTATCTGCTCTCCGATGCCGCCAAGGACGTCTCCGGGCAGATCTTCGGCGCACGCATGAACGAGCTGTTCCTGTTCAGCCAGAACCGCCCGCTGCGCTCGGTTCATCGCAGCGAGGGCTGGACGCCGCAAACGATCGCGGAACACGGCATGCCGGCACTGAAGGGCTCGTTCTACAAGCTCGACCGTTCGGCCGACATCTTCCCCTGGGATCCCGTCTAGCCGTTTTCCCAGCAATTGTTGCATTGCGATCTCCGGTTGTCCGACCGGAGATCGCCCGCATTACGCCCGATTGCGGGCGAATGGTTTCCTTCCAACAAAAAAACGGGAGGCGACTATGACAAAATCACTGACCAATTCTACCGGTACTGATGAGCCGTGCCTTGGACGCCGCACCCTCTTGAAGGGCGCGGCAGCGGCGGTAGCCGCGACCGGCGTTACGATGAACGCAACCCTGGCAGCCTCTGTCGCGCCATTGGGCCAGACCGGCACTCCGACGATATCGACGGCCCCGTTGCCCTTGGGACCGCTTCCCGGCAGCCGCTACCCGGACTCCCGTCTGGAATCCGCGAAGAAGGGGCCGCCAACGTTCGGGCCTGCCGACTTCCCGGCCTTCGCCGGCACCATGGCGGTTGAGCGTGTTGCAACCGGCTTCCGATGGGCCGAAGGTCCCGTGTATTTTGCAGCCGGACGATATCTGCTGTTCAGCGACATCCCCAACAATCGCATCATGCGCTTCTCGGAGGATGACGGTCATACCAGCGTCTACCGTCAACCCTCGATGAACTCGAACGGCAACACGATCGATCGCGAAGGACGCCTGATCACGTGCGAGCATAGTGGGCGGCGTGTGACGCGCACCGAACTCGACGGCTCGATCACCATCATTGCCGACAAATTCAATGGCAAGCGACTGAACTCGCCGAACGATGCGGTCGTCACCGCCGATGGCGCGATCTGGTTCACCGATCCGGCCTACGGCATCGGTGGCTTCTATGAGGGCATCAAGGCCGACCCCGAGCAGGAGAAGAAGAACGTCTACCGCGTCGACCCGAAAACCGGCGACGTCAAGGTCGTCATCGACGATTTTGTGGAACCCAACGGGATCACCATCTCGCCCGACGAGAAGAAGCTCTACATCTGCGAGACCGGATTCACGGACGGACCGGACAACCCATCGCATATCCGCGTGTTCGACCTCGACGTGGCGGCGGGGAAGGTGTCGAACAGCAAGGTCTTCGCCGAGATGCCAAAGCCAAGCATCACCGACGGCGTCCGCTGTGACACCGAAGGACGGGTCTGGTGTTCGGTGGGCTGGGGCGATCCGAACGAAGACGGCGTGCGCTGTTATACGCCATCGGGCGGTCTGCTCGGCAAGATTCATATTCCGGAAACAGTAGCGAATCTGAGCTTCGGCGGTCAGCAGCGAAACAGGCTGTATATCTGTGGCTCGACATCGCTCTATGCTGTGTACACCAGTGTGCAGGGCGCACTAAAGCCGTGAACATCAACAAATAGCGAATGGTGAGTAGCGAATAGTCGGCAGCGGCACGCCCTTCTGTTCGCTACTCGCCCCATTAACCCGTATTCCTCAACCCTGCCGAGATGCCGTTGATGGTGAGCTGAATCCCGCGCAACACCTGCTCGTCCGGGTTCTGCGCGCGGTGCTCCTTGAGTAGCTCGACCTGCACGTGGTTGAGCGGATCGAGATAGGGGAAGCGGTGGCGCACCGAGCGCTCCAGCAGCGGGTTGCCCTGGAGGAGCCGGTCCTGGCCCATGATGTCGAGCAGCGTCTCGATGCAGGAATGCCATTCGCGGCGGATGCGGCCGAAGATCTTTTCGCGCAAGGCTTCGTCCGGCACGAGCTCGGCATAGCGCGAGGCGATCGCGATCGAGCTTTTGGCCAGCACCATGTCCATGTTCGACAGCAGCATGCGGAAGAACGGCCATTCCCTGTAGAGCTCTTTCAGGAACGGCATGCCCTTGTCGGGATGCTCCGCGATCCACTGCTCGACCGCGCTGCCAAAACCGTACCAGCCGGGCAGCATCAGGCGGCACTGCGCCCAGGAGAACACCCAGGGAATGGCGCGCAGATCTTCGATCGCGCGGGTCTTCTTGCGCGAGGCCGGACGGCTGCCGATGTTCAGCGTCGCGATCTCGTTGATGACGGTGGAGGCCCAGAAATAATCGACGAAACCGTCGGTCTCGTAGACGAGGCCGCGATAGGCCTTGAAAGCCAAATTTGAAAGCTCGTCCATCGCGGTGAGATATTCGCGGCGCGGCGCGCTCTGGCGCGGATGCAGCAGGCTCGCCTCCAGCGTTGCGGCGGCGAGGATCTCCAGATTGTTGCGGCCGACTTCGGCGTTGGAATATTTCGACGAGATGATCTCGCCCTGCTCGGTGATGCGGATCTGCCCGTTCACCGCGCCGCCGGGCTGGGCGATGATGGCGTCATAGCTCGGACCGCCACCGCGGCCGACCGAGCCGCCGCGGCCGTGGAACAGGCGCAAGCGCACGCTGTGACGCTCGAACACGTCGACGAGGCCGATCTCGGCCTTGTAGAGTTCCCAGCCCGAGGTGACGAAGCCGCCATCCTTGTTCGAGTCGGAATAACCGAGCATGACCTCCTGTACGCTGCCGCGGCTGTCGACGAGGCGGCGGTAATCGTGCAGCGACAGCATGCGATCCATGATGCCGCTGGAGGCCTGCAAATCCTCGATGGTCTCGAACAGCGGCACGATGTTGATGGCGCTGCGCCCGGAGGGATGGACGAGGCCGACCTCCTTGAGCAGCACGGCCACTTCGAGCATGTCGGACATGCCCTTGCACATCGAGATGATGCATTGGGGAATGGCGTCCGAGCCAAACTTCGCATGCGCCTCCGCGGCGGAATGGAAGACGTTGAGCTCACCCATGGTCTCGTCGCTGTATTTGACGAATGGCGAGACCAGCGAGCGTGTGCTGCGCAATTCATTGGTGAGCAGCGAGATGCGCGCGTCCTCGCCCAGCGCGAGATAGGACATGCCGGGGTTCGCGGCATCCATCAGCTCGGCGATGGTACGTTCGTGCACGGCCGAATTCTGGCGGATGTCGAGCCGCGCCAGATGGAAGCCGAAGCAATCCACCGCGCGCCGCAGCAGTCGCAGCCGGCCGCGGGCGATGACGCGGGCATTGTTGGAGATCAGCGAACGGTGCAGCACGTCGAGATCGGCCTGCAGCTCCCTGACGGTCTCGTAAGGCCTGCCCTTGCCGACCGGCCGGCGCGTGATCTCGACCTCGAGCTTTTCGGCCGTCGCCGTCAGGCGCGCATAGATGCCGGAGACCGCGAGACGATAAGGCTCGCCGCTCCGGTGCGGCGAGGTGTCGGGCGAGCGTTCCGCCAGCGTCCGCAGCTCCTCGGAGACGTCGGCGAGGTGCGCTGCGATCGACAGCTCCGAGCCGAGCACATGCAGCTCGTTGAGATAGAATTGCATCACCCGGCTCGACTGCAGCCGCAGCGTCCCGCGCATGACGTCGGCGGTGACGAAGGGATTGCCGTCGCGGTCGCCGCCGATCCAGCTGCCCATGCGCAGGAACGAGGCGAGCTCGCTTGCAGCCGCCTCGCCGCTCTCCTCCAGCCGGTCTTCGAGCACGTTGACCAGCCGCGGTACCTCGCGCAGGAAGGTGTAGTCGTAGAAGGACAGGCCATTGGCGACCTCGTCGAGCACGGTGAGCTTGGTCCGGCGCAAGAGATTGGTCTGCCACAGCGTCAGCACCTCGCGGCGGAGCTGTTCGTCGCTGGCGGCGGCCTCGTCTTCAGTCAGCGCCACACGCTCGCGGCGGTCCAGCAATGCCGCGACCTCCATCTCGCGATCCATGGTGCTCTTGCGACGGACCTCGGTCGGGTGCGCGGTCAGGACCGGGCTGACCAGCGCGGTCTTGAAGAAATTACGCAGCACATCGGAGCTGATCCCGGCGTCCCTGGCATGGGCCAGCGTCTCCGCCAGTACGCCGGAACCGGTGCTCTGGGCGGCACTGCGGGCGCGCATCTGGCGAATGTTGTTCTGGTCCTCGGCGATGTTGGCGAGGTGGGAGAAATAGCTGAAGGCGCGGACAATCCGCACCGTCTCGGAGGTCGACATGCTGTCGAGGATCTGCTCGAGCTCGCGGCGGGCAAGCCGGTCCTCGTCGCGGTGGAACCGGATCGAGGTCTGGCGGATGCGCTCGACCAAGTCGAACAATTCCGCGCCCTCCTGGTCGCGCACCGTGTCGCCCAGGATGCGCCCGAGCAGGCGGATGTCGTCACGCAGCCGCACATCTGCCTCCAGCGCCTGGGCGTCCTCAGGGCGATTAGGGCGATGGTCAGTGGTGTCGGGTGGCACGGTCTGGAGGGACATGGCTCGCTTCCTTGTTCGAGCTCGCTTCGCTGCCCGGCTCAGCCGAGTGTGCAAGTTTTTTGCCGCAGCGCAAGATGAAGTTGGGGGCGGCGCACACTGAAAGGGGCGATCACTCCTTGCGGCTAGGCCGGCACGATCACCTTGCCGATCGGCCAGAGCGCGATCCCCGCAAGCTTCAGATGGGCCCAGGCAAAGGGAATGCCGATGATGGTGACGGCGAAGATCACGGCTGTCAGCACGTGGCCGAGTGCCAGCCACCAGCCGGCCAGCACGAACCAGATAATGTTCCCGATCACCCCGAGCGGGCCGGTGCCGATATCGCCCATACCGGTGACCTCGTCGCGGTTGACCGCGCGCGAGCCGAACGGCAGCAGGGCGTAGACCGCGATGTTGAACGCCGCCCGCGCCCAGGGAAGGCCGATGATGGTAATGGCCATGATGACAGAAGCCACCAGCCAGCCGAATGCCATCCAGGCACCGCCGATGAGAATCCAGATCACGTTGAGCAGAATGGAAACGGGGGCCATTAGATTTAGGAACCTTGGGATGATCCGGGGTCAATGAGCCCTCTTATAGCACGACCTCCGCGGTCATAGTCCATGACGCCGGCTGCGTTCGGCACGCAGCGATGTGCCGACAAATCCGACATCCTCGATCCCGCGCGAAATTTCCCTTGCGCAGAGCCACAGCGTCACCGCGGCGGCACCGATCGCGGCCAGCCCCGAGATCAGAACAGGATTGGGACAGAATATGACGAGAAGATTATCGAGTGGAACGGACCCGGTTGGCCAGCGCGGACTGCAAGAAGATGCCAGAGCCAAACCGCACAGCAGGATGGTGACAGCATTCGCTCCAGCCAGGGCGACCACGACGATCGCAAGACCCTTCTTCATGGAGAGGACGAGATCAACCACCTTCACGACCGCACAGCATGCGATCACGACAACGATGGCCAGGCCCCATCCGGAAATCCCGGCGGCGATGGCCTGACCGCTCCAAGCCCACGCAGCAGCAACACAGGCCAACAGAGTGAGATTGACCTTCACGGCTTCGGGAAATTTGCAACGAAGCGCGTAAGGATTCGCCTTCTCGATGAGGTCCAGCAATGCGCAGGCGATCAATCCGGCCGCAAAGCCGCCGAGATGGACGCCCCAGTCGATCCGCGAATTGCCGAGCGCAAACGCGATGTTCAATCCGATGTTGATGGCGAAGAAGTCGAACCTGACGTCGAGCTTGCCGAGGATCCACAGGCAGAGCAGCGCACCCAAAATGCCCGACGTGGCGCCGGACGCGCCGACGGTCAAATAGGGCGTGGAATGGATGCCATTGCCGATGACGGCGCCGAACACCATCGCGCAGAGATAGATGATGAGGAAATAGGCCGGTCCCACTCGCCGCTCGAGATGTCCGCCCCACAGCACGAGGCACAACATGTTCATGGTGAGGTGGACGAAGTTGACATGCAGGAAGCCATAGGCGAGCAGGCGCCAGTACTCATGCCGCGCGATTGCGCCCGAATACATGCCGCCATAGCGATACAACAACTCTGCCGGCGCCGCCGGACTACCTGCCTGGATGAAGCAGAATCCCGACGCCAGGACGGTCACCGTCATCAGCGCGTAAAGGGCCGCATGAGGAACTTCGAAGAAGCTGGCGCGGTATGAGGGCATCGGCGATCGCAAGCGGTTGGCGTGGGAACGTCAACCTAGCCGAGCCGATTACTGATTGCTACTCCAGCGTGCGCGATCAGGCGGCGCCTACCGCCCCTCGAACTTCGGCTCACGCTTCTCCATGAACGCCTTCATGCCCTCGGCCATGTCCTGTGTCTTGAACAGCGGCAGAAGCTGGAGGTAGACGTGGTGAACGTGATCGGAGAAGTTCTCGTTGAGGCCCATCCGCATCATGCGCTTGGAGGCCTGCACCGCGAGCGGCGCGTTGGCGGCGATTTCACGGGCAATCGCAGTGGCGCGGTTCATCAGCTCGGCATCCGGAACGACCTCGTTGGCGAGGCCCCATTCCAGGCACTCGCGCGCGCTCAGCGTGCGGCCCGTAAAAATCAGCTCGGACGCCTTGGCCCAGCCGAGCATCCGCGGCAGCAGCCACGTGCCGCCGGATTCCGGCACGACGCCGCGCTTGACGAAGGCCGCCGCAAGCTTCGAGGACTCCGCCATGATGCGGATATCGCAGCCGAGCGCGGTGTCCATGCCGTAACCGGCGGCGCCGCCGTTGACGGCGCAGATGGTCGGCTTGTCCATCGCCTGAAGCACGGTCGGCGGCGTGTTGCGCAGATTGATCGTGGTCGGCGAAGACGCGGCACTGAGGCCATTGCCGTCGCGCTCCCGACGCAAATCGAGGCCGGCGCAGAATGCCCGCCCCTTGCCGGTGAGGATCACGACCCGGACGTTGCGGTCCTCATTGGCCTCGGTCAGCAGCCGCGCCAGATCGTTCAGCATCGGGCCGGAGATCGTGTTCATGCGCTCCGGCGCATTCAGCGTGATCACCGCGATGTGGTCGGCGACCTCATAGAGGACTTCGTTTGCGGCGTCGGTCATGATCATTCGTTCCTGTGTTCGTAGCCCGGATGGAGCGAAGCGAAATCCGGGGTCTTTCTGACGCGAGCACCGCCCCCGGTTTGGCGTAGCGCCCAGCGGGGGAAAAGGGGTTGAAAAAATTCCCCCCCCCCGCGCCCCAAATGGGTACCGCCGG
>NZ_JBVVPO010000057.1:0-10474 GCF_055811795.1 Bradyrhizobium sp. MI1.7 | reverse complement strand
CGGGTCTTTATCTTTCGTCCCGGTGTCCGCCCCCCGTCGGGCCCCACGCCAACCCGGGGGTCTTTCTGACGCGAGCACCGCCCCGGATTGCGCTTCGCTCCATCCGGGCTACAAGGCTTTCAAATCTTCCGCCCCGCCTGCTCCCAATAGGGATCGCGCAGGCGGCGTTTGAAGATCTTTCCGGAGTCTTCGCGCGGCAGGCTCGTGCGAATCTCGATGTGCTTGGGCACCTTGTAGTCGGCGAGCGAGCCCTTGAGCCGGGTGCGGATATCGCCGGCATCGAGCGTGACACCCGGTTGCGGCTCGACCACCGCCATCAGCGCCTCGCCGAACTCGGCATCGGGGATGCCGAACACGGCGCAATCATGCACGCCGGGCACGGCATGCAGCACGGATTCGATCTCGGCCGGATAGATGTTGACGCCGCCTGAGATCACCATGTCGCGCTTGCGGTCGCAGATGAAGACGTAGCCGTCCTCGTCGATATAGCCGACATCGCCGGAGGTGATGAAACCGTCACGGTCGATCTCGGCGCGCTTCTCCGGCTTGTTGTGGTAGGTGAAGTCAGCCATTTCGGCCATGCGGGAATAGATCTCGCCGATTTCGCCCACGGGGAGCACGCTGCCGTCATCGCCGATGAAGCGCAGTTCGGCGCCGGGGGAAATCTTGCCGACGGTGCCGGGCTTTTTGAGCGCATCCTCAGAGGTCGCGAAGGTGACGGCGCTGGATTCAGTCGAGCCGTAGAATTCGTAGATCACCGGCCCCCACCATTCGATCATGGCGCGCTTGACGTCGGCCGGACATGGCGCGGCGGCATGGATGATGTGGCGCAGCGACGAGACATCGTATTTCTTGCGCACCGCCTCAGGCAGCTTCATCAGGCGGATGAACATGGTCGGCACCATGAAGATGGTGTCGATCTTGTACCGTTCGATCAGCTCAAGAAATTCTTCCGCCTCGAACCGCGGCATCAGCACCAGCGCGCCGCCGAGCTTGCCGGCGCGGATGCCGAACGAATTTGGCGCGGAGTGATAGAGCGGACCCGGCAGGATCGCGCGGGCGCCGGGCTTGAGCCCATAGATCATCGCACGCATGCGCTCGCCGGCCGCCGCCTGTTCCGGCGTCGGCGCATTGCGCCGCACGCCCTTTGGATGGCCGGTCGTGCCTGACGTGTAGATCATGTTCATGGGCTGCGGCACGACCGGGCCGTCATAGGGCTGGTGTTGCGCAAGCCAGGATTCGAAATCGATCGCGAAGTCCGGCGTCTTCAGGTGATCGGGGTCGATCTTGTAGTTGGACAGGATCTCCAGCGGGGTCGGCACGCTGAGCACGGTGACGCCTTTCGGGATGGCATCGCGCAGGGCGTGCAGCATGTCGGCATGCCCGATCAGCACGGACGTGCCGGTATCGCCAAGGATGTAGTTGATCTCCTCCGGCTTGAAGTGCCAGTTGATCGGCACGCCATAGGCCCCGAGCCGCATCGCAGCGTAGGCGGCTTCGAGGAAGGCGATGTCGTTGCGCATCAGCATGCAGACGCAATCGCCCTGCTTGACGCCGATTTTGGCGAGGCCGCTCGCGATGCGATCCGCGCGGTTGGCGACTTCGGCGTGGGTACGGCGGCGCTCGCCGGAGACGATGCCGAGGAATGGGGACGTTTCGCTCATTTGTTGCTTTTCCGATCTTTCGTCGGTTCAAAATTGTAGCCACACCCGCGATCGTCATTCCGGGATGCGCCGAAGGCGCAAGCTACGATGCGCAATTGCGCATCTGAGAATCCATACTCCCGATCGTGGTTATGGATTCCGGGCTCGATGCTACGCATCGCCCCGGAATGACGGGGAGTTACTAATCCACATACCTCGCCGCACGCTTCTCCAGATTGGAGCGCACCGCTTCGGTCTGGTTCGCACGACCGATCAGCTTCTGCTGCTCGATGGACTCGGCGAGCAGCGCCGGGCCGGGATCGACCGAGAGATTGTTGAGCAGGCGCTTTGCGGCGCGGATCGCATCGGGGCTCTTGCCGGCGATCTCGCGCGCGACTTCGAGAGCCGTGGCGCGAGGGTCGTCGCAGATGCGCGTCGCGAGGCCGTAGTTCATCGCCTCCTGTGCGGAGAAGATGCGGCCGGTGTAGGTGAGATCGCGCAGGATGTCGTCGCGCACGAGCGAGGCCAGGATCGGCGTGGCCGCCATGTCGGGCACGAGGCCCCATTTGATCTCCATCACCGACATCCGCGCATCCGGTGAGAGAAAGCGCATGTCGGCACCGAGCGAGAGCTGGAACCCACCGCCGAAAGCGACGCCGTGCACGGCCGCGATCACGGGAACCGGAAGCTGGCGCCAGCCCCACACCGCCTGTTGCGGAAAGTTCGCCTGGCCGTGCGTACGCGCCGTGAGGTCGCGATTTTCGCCACCCGGAATTCCGTTGCCGCCCTTCTCCTTCATGGCGGCAAAACGCCCCATGTCGAGACCGGCGCAGAAGGCGCGGCCTTCGCCCGAGAGCACGACGACACGCACGCCCTTTTCCTTCGAAAGCCGGTCGGTTGCGGCAACAAGGGCCTCGAACATCGCCTGATCGAGCGCATTCATCTTGTCCGCGCGCACTAGGCGCACGTCGGCGACGCCTTCCGAGATCGAGATCGAGACGCGTTCTTCCATGGATGAATTCTCCCCTGTTCTTGTTCAGTGCCGCTTTACAGGAAGCCGGCGGCCGGATTTAGTCAATCGACCAATTAACTGACAATGCCTGCGGAGGAAACAGCCATGTTCAAGGAAAATCTTCTGGCCGGCCGGAACATCCTTGTCACCGGTGGCGGCACCGGGCTCGGCAAGTCGATGGCGGCGCGCTTCCTCCAGCTTGGAGCAGAGGTGCACATCTGCGGCCGGCGCAAGATCGTGTGCGACGAGACCGCGACCGAGCTGATGGCTGAGTATGGTGGCCGCGTCACCAGCCACGGCGTCGACATCCGCAACGCGCTCGCGGTCGAAGAGATGATCGAGACCATCTTTCGTGACGCTCCCCTCACCGATCTCATCAACAACGCGGCCGGCAATTTCATCTCGCGCAGCGAAGAGCTCTCGCCCCGCGGCTTCGATGCCGTCGCCAACATCGTGATGCACGGCACGTTCTATGTGACCCATGCGGTCGGCAAGCGCTGGATCGCCTTGAAGCAGCCCGGCAATGTCGTTTCCATCACCACGACCTGGGTGCGCAACGGCTCGCCTTACGTGGTGCCGTCCGCGATGAGCAAGTCAGCGATCCACGCCATGACGATGTCGCTCGCGACCGAATGGGGCCGCTACGGCATCCGCCTCAACACCATCGCGCCGGGCGAGATCCCGACCGAGGGCATGAGCAAGCGCATCAAGCCCGGCGACGAAGCCGGCGCGCGCACCAAGGCCATGAACCCGATGGGCCGCGTCGGCACCATGGAGGAATTGCAGAACCTCGCGGTGTTCCTGATCTCCGGCGGCTGCGACTGGATCAGCGGCGAGACCATCGCCATGGACGGCGCGCAGGCGCTGGCGATGGGCGGCAATTTCTACCAGCTCCGCGACTGGAGCGACGACGACTGGAAAACCGCGCGCGAGAGCATCATGGCGCAGAACGAGAAGGACCGGGCCAAGCGGGGGTAGCTCGCTCTCTCCCGTATTGTCTTTGCCCGCGGATGACGCCACACTCCGCGACACAAAAACAAGATGCCACGGGAGAGACATGTCCACCACACAGCCATTGGCGAATCTCGCCGACATGGTGCGCGAGCGCGCGACCAGCCGCGGCAATGCCACCGCCTACGAGTTCGAGGGCCGCGTCACCAGCTTTGCCGAGTTCGACGTCAAGACCAACAAGGTCGCCAACGCATTGATCGCGATGGGCGTCAGACGCGGCGACCGCATCGCCTATCTCGGCAAGAACAGTGATCTCTATTTCGAGCTGCTGATGGGCGCGATGAAGGCCGGCGTGGTGATGGCGCCGGTGAACTGGCGCCTCGCCGGGCCCGAGGTCGCCTTCATTGTCGCCGATTGCAAGGCGCCGGTTCTGTTTGTGGGGCCAGAGTTCGTCACCCAGGTCCGCCAGATCAAGGACCAGTTGCCCAGCGTGCGCACTGTCATCACCACCGAAGGCGGCGCGCCGGAATGGCAGGATTTTGCAGCCTGGCGCGATGCGCAAAGCGGCGACGACCCGAAGGTGCCGATCGACACGAAGGACATCGCGATCCAGCTCTACACGTCGGGCACGACAGGCAAGCCGAAAGGCGCGATGCTGTCGCATGCGAACTTCCTCAACCTCGTGCAAACCGGCAATGCCGAGGACAAGCCGGAATGGAATCGGTGGTCCACCGACGACGTGTCGCTGGTGGCGATGCCGATTTTCCACATCGGCGGCTCCGGCTGGGGCGTGATGGGACTCTATCACGGCGCCCGCGGCGTGATCGCGCGCGAGTTCGATCCAACCAAGGTTCTGGATTTCTTCGAGCAGTCGGGCATCACAAAGCTGTTCATGGTGCCGGCGGCGATGCAGTTCGTGGTGCGGCAGCCGCGCGCGAGGACGGTCGATTTCTCGCGGCTGAAATACATGCTGTATGGCGCCTCGCCGATTCCGGCGGCGCTGCTGAAGGAATGCATCGAGATCTTCAAATGCGGCTTCGTGCAGATGTACGGCATGACCGAGACGACAGGCACCATCGTCGCGCTGCCGCCGGAGGACCACGTCGAGGGCCTCGAGCGGATGCGCTCGGCCGGCAAGGCGCTGCCGGGCGTCGAGATCGCGATCCTGGATGCGGACGGCAAGCCGCTGCCGCCGCGCGAGGTCGGCGAGATCGCGACGCGCTCAGGCTCCAACATGGCCGGCTATTGGAACCTGCCGGAGGCGACTGCGGCGACCCTGCGCGGCGATGGCTGGCTGCGCACGGGCGACGCCGGCTACATGGACGAGGACGGATACCTCTACATCCACGACCGCATCAAGGACATGATCATCTCCGGCGGCGAGAACATCTACCCCGCCGAGGTCGAGAGCGCGCTGTGCGATCATCCCGATGTCGCGGAAGCCGCCGTGATCGGCGTGCCCGACGACAAATGGGGCGAGGCCGTGAAGGCCGTCGTGGTGATGAAGCCCGGCAAGCAGGCGACCGCCACCGACATCATCAACTTCACCCGCGAACGCATTGCCGGGTTCAAGACGCCGAAGAGCGTGGAGTTTTTGCCGGCCCTGCCGAGGAACCCGTCAGGCAAGATTTTGCGGCGGCAGCTGCGCGAGCCTTATTGGGCGGGGAAGGATAGAAGGGTGAACTGACCGCTTGGTGCGGTACCGTAGGGTGGGCAAAGGCGCGAAGCGCCGTGCCCACCAATCTTCGTTTGCAACAAGAACGGTGGGCACGCTCCGCTTTGCCCACCCTACGGCAGCGATGCTTCGCAGCAACCGCTCAATGCTTCCCCGGCCCCATATACCCGAACAAGAACCCCGCCACCTTGCGCATCTGGATCTCCTCACTCCCCTCCGTGATGCGATAGCGGCGGTGGTGGCGGTAGATGTGCTCGAACGGCTTGTGGCGTGAATAGCCCATGCCGCCGTGGACTTGCATGGCGCGGTCGGCGGATTCGCAGCAGAGGCGGTTTGCCCAGTAGTTGCACATGGAGACGCGGTCGGAGAGCGTGCGCTCGATCTGCTCCTCGGTGAGCTTGTCCATCTCCCACGCCGTCTTGCGGATCAAAAGGCGCAGCATCTCGGCTTGCGTGGCGAGCTCGACGAGTGGGAACTGGATCGCCTGATTCTCGGCCAGCGCCCTGCCAAACGGCTTTCGCTCGCGCGCGTATTTCACACTCTCGTTGATGCAGTAGACGGCAGCACCGAGCGAGCTTGCCGCCTGGCGGATGCGGTTCTGGTGCACGAAGCACTGCGCCAGCGACAGGCCGCGGCCGACTTCGCCGAACAACGCATCCTCCGGCACGAACACGTCCGTAAAGCTGACGCGGGGATGGTCGGTTGGCATGTTGAAGGTCCACATGTATTCCTCGACCTTCACGCCATGGCTCTTGGCCGGAACCAGGAAGCAGGTGATGCCGCGGGCATCTCCGTCATTGCCCGAGGTGCGCGCGAACAGCGCGCAATGCGTGGCGACGTGCATGCCGGTCGTCCACATCTTCTCGCCGTTGATGATCCAGCCCTTGACGTTGTCGCGGGTCGCGGGCACCGCGCGCGTCTCCATGTGGGTGGCGTCCGAGCCGTGATGCGGCTCCGTCAATCCAAAGGTGATGCGGTACTTGCCCTTGATCGAGCCGTCGATCATCGCCTTCTGGTCGTCGCGGCCATAGCGATCGAGCATGGTGACAACAGGGAAATTGCCGACGATGGAGTGCTCGTTCTGGAGATCGTTGTGCAGGCCGAGACCCTTGGCGGCAAAGTGCTCGCGGATCACGGCCATCCAGAGGTTGGAGCCGTCCTTGCCGCCATATTGCTTCGGCACCGGAAAGCGCAGATGGCCGGCGGCGTCCGCCAGATCCTTGGCCTTGCGCAGCAGCGCTTCCCATTCATGGCGCGGCAGGCCGCCATTGTCGAAATCGGTGCGCGCCCATTCGCGGCGATGGTCGAAGAAGCGGATGTTGTCGTCGGCTTGTTCGAGCGGCTTGATCTCGCGTTCGATGAAGCGATCGAGCTCTCCGAGATAGGCGACGAGATCGGCAGGCAATGAGAAATCCACGGCTCTCTCCCGGATTGATTTTGTTGTTTTGCGTTAAGGCGCTACCGCGCTTTTTGCTTCGCACGATTAAGGTGAGAAGTGCGCGCGCAAGTCAAGCAAGGCAAGGCGTGTGACGGGCGCAAGGCGCGCCCGCGCAATTCGATGGTGTCGCGGCGCCGACGCGCGCTAGTATGTCCGCAATATTCCTTCACGAGAAAATGCGGGAGCGCGCGATGGATCTGAAATTCTCAAAAGTGGAACGCAAGGGGCCAATCACGATCATCACGCTGTCGCGGCCCGAGGTCTACAACGCGCTGCACATCGATGCGCATTTCGAGCTCAACAAGGTGTTCGACGACTTCTCCGCCGACCCCGAGCAGTGGGTCGCGGTCGTCACCGGCGCCGGCGACAAGGCGTTCTGCGCCGGCAACGATCTGAAATGGCAGGCGGCGGGCGGCAAGCGCGGCTGGGACAAGGGCGGCTTTGCCGGCCTCACCTCGCGATTCGACTGCGACAAGCCGATCATCGCCGCGGTCAACGGCGTCGCCATGGGCGGCGGCTTCGAGATCGCGCTCGCCTGCGACCTGATCATCGCGTCCGAGAACGCGACCTTCGCCCTGCCCGAGCCACGCGTCGGCCTCGCCGCACTCGCCGGCGGCCTCCATCGCCTGCCGCGCCAGATCGGGCTGAAGCGCGCCATGGGCATGATCCTCACCGCGCGCCATGTCAGCGCCAAGGAGGGCCACGAACTCGGCTTCGTCAACGAGGTGGTGCCGCAGGGCGAGGCGCTGTCGGGCGCGCTGCGCTGGGCGGAGATGATCACCAAGAACTCGCCGATGTCGATCCGGGCATCGAAGCAGACCATCCAGAAGGGCCTCGCCGTGTCACTGGAACAGGCGATCGAGGAGCAGCGCGAATATCCGGCGGTGAAGGCGATGGTGGCCTCGCAGGATTATATCGAGGGCCCAAAGGCATTCTCGGAGAAGCGGCCACCGAAATGGGTGGGGAAGTAGAGCGCCGCTCTCCTCGTCACGACGACGGATGCCCCAACACCACAGGTGTCATGCCCCGGCTTGACCGGGGCATCCAGTACGCCGCGGCTTCAACGTATCTCACTGCCGTCTCTGGAATACTGGATCGCCCGCCCCAGTGCGCAATTGCGCACAAGGCGGGCGATGACACCTTCCTAGACCCCCTACTGCTTCTCGATCTTCGCGTTCGTGATCAGCTTCTCCCACAGCACCAGCTGCTCGTTCACGAACGTGCCGAGCTGCTCCGGCGTGCCGGAGAAGGCGTCCATGCCGAGCGTGGCGAGCTGGGCCTTGATCTCCGGCTTCTCGACGATCTTCCTGATCTCGGCGTTAAGTCTGGTCACGATCTCCTTGGGCATGCCGGCGGGGCCGAAATAGCCCTGCCACGACGAGATGTCGAAATCCGGCACGCCGGCCTCCTGCATCGAGGGCAGGTTCGGCACCAGCGGCGAGCGGTCCTTGGTGGTGACGGCGAGCGCGCGCAGCGCGTTGCCGTTGACGTGCGGCAGGCCGGTCAGGATGTCGACGAACATCATCGAGACGCGGCCGCCCATGACGTCGTTGAGCGCCGGCGGCGAGCTCTTGTAGGGCACGTGCAGGAGGTCGAGCCCGGCATTGTGCGCAAAGGTCGCACCCGACACGATCGCCGAGGACGAGCCCGACGCGTAGCTCAGCTTGCCCGGATTGGCCTTGCCGTAGGCGACGAGCTCGCCGACGGTCTTGGCCGGCACCTCCGGGTGAATCACCAGCATGAAGGGCAGGTCGCCGGTCCGCGCGATCGGGGTGAAATCCTTGACGGGATCGTAGGTCAGGCTCTTGAGCAGGTAGGGATTGGCCGAATGCGTGGTGTTGGTCGTCACCAGCAGCGTGTAGCCGTCGGGGGCGGCGCGCGCCACATAGGTCGCGGCGATCATGCCGTTGGCGCCCGCCTTGTTCTCGATCACGATGCCGACGCCGAGTGCCTGCGACAAATGCTGCGAGATCAGCCGCGTCGTGGTGTCGGTGCCGCTGCCGGCCGCGAACGGCAGCACCAGCGTGATGTTGCGGCTCGGATAATTGTCGGCCTGCGCGGCGGATGCGGCGGCGAGACAAAGTGCGGCTGCGCCGGCTGTGCGCAGAGCGCGGATCAGTGATGACAGCATGTCTGGACGTTCCCTCTTTTTCGTTGGCGGGGAACCTAGCTTCTCTTCGCAAAAATCGGAAGACGGGAGTTTGCTGCCCACCTCGCGGAATTATTTCACCGCAGAACCCTGGCGAGAGGCGAACACGACGCCGGCGAGCACGAGCGTATAGCCGATCAAATGAAACGGCTGGAGTTTTTCGCCGAGCAGGACGATCGCCATCGCCGAGCCGAACACCGGGACCAGATGGAAGAACGGCGCGGCGCGGTTGGGGCCGATCAGCGCCACGCCGCGGTTGAAGAAGAGATAGGCCAGCGTCGAGGGAAAGATCAGGATGTAACCCAGCGTCGCCAGCGTCACCCCGTCGAGTTGCAGGACACGGCCGCTTAGGGCTTCCCAGATCGCGGCGGGCAGCAACATCGTCGCGCCGCAAAAGGTGGTGAAGGAGAGAAACGAGAGCTGGTGGATCTTCGGCCGTCGCGGGATGAAGGCGGAGTAGAGCCCGAACGCCACGAGCGAAGAGGCGAACATGATGTCGCCCCTGTTGAAGCTGATGCTCGCGAGCGCGGCGAGATCGCCGCGCAGGATGATGATCAACACGCCGAGAAGCGAGATCGCGATGCCGGCGAGCTGCGCGCCCGTCAGCCGCACGCCGAACAGCACCAGCGACCACAGCGCCACGAACAGCGGTCCGGCCGACTGGATCAGCAGCGCGTTCAGCGCCTCCGTGTATTGCATCGCCCAGTACGAGATCGCGTTGTTGAAGGCAAAGCCGACCAGCGACAGGAACAGCATCAGCGGCAGGCTCTTGCGCAAATTCGGCCAGTCGCGCTTCAGATGCGGCCATGAGAACGGCAGCAGGATCAGGAACACGCCGAACCAGCGGATGGTGGTCACCGTCAGCGGCGGCACATGCGCGCCGACATGGCGCGCGAGCACGATGTTGCCGGCCCAGAACAGCGAGCTCAGGCTGAGCAGCAGGTAAGGCTGGTTGTTGAGCCAACTGGCCGGATTCGAGGCCTTTGGCGCGGGCGAAACAATCGTCATTGGCGTTGGATGCGACCTTGCGCCGGATTCTTGTTGTGACACAAGTCTCGCGGCCGCAAGGCTACAATGCAGGCATGGCTTGAGGAGGTGTCATTGGCGGTTAATATGTTGAACATCGAGGGCCTGGAGCGGCTCGATGCAAATGCACCGGTGGTGATGCTGAACCTGATGCGTTTTCACGCGCACTCGCGCGATGGCGACGGTTCGGGCTGGGACGCATATCTTCGTTACAGCGCGATCACGGTGCCCATGATCAGGGCACGCGGCGGCACGCTGCTGTGGACCGGCGAAGCCAAGGCGGTCGCGCTCGGCCCGCAAGATGGCGACGACTGGGATTTCGTTGCGCTGGTCTATTACCCAACGGTTGCGGCTTTCATCGACATGATGACGTCGGAGGCTTACGAGACGCAGGCCGACCCGCATCGCGTCAACGGCTGCGCCGAGCACGTGATCATCGCGACGAACGAAGCGTACAGCAAGTTCAGGACGAAGTAGCGCTGTCGCGCGGCACGCTCTTCTCCTCTCCCCTTGTGGGAGAAGGTGGCGCGAAGCGCCGGATGAGGGGTTGCTTCCGCAGACTCAAATCGAGAGGCGGACT
>NZ_JBVVPO010000056.1:0-56400 GCF_055811795.1 Bradyrhizobium sp. MI1.7 | reverse complement strand
GTGACGATGACAGCCTTGCCCTTGATCAGCGCTTCGAGCCGCGCATAGTCGATCTTTTCGCTCGGCCGCAGCAGGAGATCCTCGACCGCGACGGCAGTGAGGCGCGGCGCGTCGCCGCTCTCCAGCGAGGGCATGCGGTTGACGATCACGCCCAGCTTGCGCGCGCGCATCAGGATCGATTCCGGATGAGCGTCCGGCTCGAACGCGGACGGCGTCATCACCAGGCGTGCGATCGGCTTGTCGCGTTTGGCGAAGTCGCCGACGACGTCCTCGATGTCGTCGAAGTCGCCCAGCACCGGCACGTTGCGGATGAACTGGCCGCGATCGGATCTCGACGGCGACAGCACGCCCACCGGCCAGATGCGCTTGATCGCCCCGCTCTCGATGCCGCGCAGCAGCACCTCGGCATCCGCGGCACGGCCGATAAGCAGCGTCGGCGCGGCATCCTCGCCCCTCGCATGCCGCCGCACCCGCGTATAGCGGAAATAGCGATAGGCCATGCGCAACGCGCTGAGGGAGGCGATCTCGAGGAACCAGTAGAGGACGATCGTCACCTTGCCGAGGAAGAAGGCGCCGCGGACGTTGGGGGCGACGAAGATGTAGTCGAGCGCCAGGAGGGCAACCGTCAGCACGGTCGCGACCCGGATGATGTTCAGCGCGTCAGGCAGCGAGATGAAGCGCCATTTCGTCGTGGTCAGGTTGAAGACGAAGAACACGACCACGCTGAAGGCGAGGAAGTAGGGCAGGATCTGGAACAGCAGCGGCAGGCGGTCGAAGAAGCCGTCGCCGCCTTCGAAACGCAGGTAGAAGGCCGCGAACAGCGCCGCCGTGGTCGCCAGCAGGTCGTGGAGCGCGATCAGGAAATTGCGCAAGGTGAGATGCGAAAGACGCGTCATCCGCCGACCGATGAAATCCCAGTTAGGTGCAACCTGACTGCGCTGATAGCCCATCTCGACAAGACTTGCCAGTACGACAAGACTTGCCAGCACGACAAGACTTGCCAGTACAAGGCTTGCCAGCCGCGCGGCCGTTCAGGAACCGGCTTCCCCCACCTTCGCCTCGGCGTGTCGGGCCCGGATCACCATGCCGCCGGCAACGCCGACGCCGATGACATACATCCAGCCCTCGTGGAAATCGAACAGATGGGAGTTGAACAGCGAAGTGAAGACGTTCTGCACCACGACCAGCAGGCCAATCCAATGGGCCAGCCCGTCGCCGCGGAACAACAGGAGATGCAGGATCCAGATCGCGTAGAGAACGACGATGCCGATGACGCCCCATTGCACGGCGACATTCAGCGTCTGGTTATGCGGATTCCCGATCACCTCGGCAGAGGCCTGGTAGTGGCCGCTGGGCGTCGCGACCGCTTCGAACAATCCGCGCGTCGAGCCGGTGCCGTGCCCCTTGATCGGCGCCTCCGCGAAGAAGCCGAGCGATTTCCGCCAGAATTCGAGCCGCAGGCCCAGCGAGGTCGGCTCGCCCTTTTCGACATAGCGCGTGTAGTCGCTGACAAAGGTGTCGGCGGTCTTGCGCAATTGCGGCGAGGCCTGCCAGGCGAGAGCGGCGCCGGCGAGCAGAGCGGCCGAGATGATCGCGATGCTGCGCCATCTCAGATGCAGCAACGCCAACACGCCGAACATGACCGGAATCGTGACGAGCGCGGTGCGCGACACCACCACGAAGGCCATGTTGACGAAGAAGCTGAGCGCCAGCGCGGTCAGCAATCCGGCGAGCCAATAGCGCTTCTGGCGCAGCAGCATCACGATGGGATAAGCGAGCGCGACCGCGCACAGGGTGAATTCCTGGCTCTGGTCGATGTAGTTCTTGACGAAGATACCGCGTTCGAGGTGGTCGGGCTTGAGCGTCAGGTTGGGATAGAAGGCGACCAGCCACGACATCACCGAGAGCAGCGCGCAGGACACCAGGAACGCGATGAAGATCCAGTGCCCGCGCGACGAGCGCTCGAAATGATAGAGGAAGACCGGCAGCACGAGCAGCTTGACGGTCGGATTGACCGCATAGAGACGCGCGCCCCAGGCCGCATCCGACCACAGCGTGCCCACCAGCGCGAGCAGGACCAGCGCGATCGGCACGGCTGCGATCGGGCGCTTCAGCGATAGCAGGAATGCGCGGACGTCGAGAAACGGCACCATGCAGAGCAGGAACGCAACGTTGAAGATCGCCGCGAGCGAGGTCGACCAGGGCAGTGACGCCACAGTCAAGATGGCAAACAGGTCGACCGCCTCGCACCACGCCGCCGGGCTGCGAAAGCGCCGCCGCAGCATCTGGCCGGTCGTCTCCCGGGCGAGCGTCGTCGCTTGGTCCGTCACTTGCCCCCTCCCCGCGCGCGATGGACCAGCGCGGTCGTGCTGAAGCCCGGGAGGATGTCGACCAGCACGACGGTTCCGCCGGCGGCTTCGACGACCTCATGGCCGACCACCTGCTCGCGGGTGTAGTCGCCGCCCTTGACCAGCGCGCTGGGCTTGATCCGGGTGATCAAATCGATCGGCGTATCCTCCTCGAAGATAACGACGAGATCGACGGCTTCGAGCGCCGCGAGCACTTCCGCACGCGCCCGCTCGTCCTGAACCGGGCGATCGGCGCCCTTCAGCCGCCGCACCGAGGCATCGCTGTTGAGGCCGACGATCAGGCGATCGCAGGCTCTGCGCGCCGCGGTCAACACCTTGACGTGGCCGGGATGCAGGATGTCGAAGCAGCCATTGGTGAAGCCGACGCGCAGGTCCTGCCTCTTCCACTCGGCGAGCTGCGCCTCGAGCGCGCCCGGCGCGAGCAAGATCTTCTCCTCCGCCGCAAGATAGGCATGTGGCAGGATCTTTCGGCGCAGCTCGGCCGCGCTCACGCTGGCCGTGCCCTGCTTGCCCACGGCGACGGCAGCGGCGGCATTGGCCATGCGCAGGGCCGTGTCCCAGTCCGCGCCTGCGGCGAGCGAGACCGCAAGGGCTGCTGCGACCGTGTCACCCGCGCCGGAGACGTCGCGCACCTTCACGGGGACTG
This sequence comes from Bradyrhizobium sp. MI1.7, assembly GCF_055811795.1. Lineage (NCBI taxonomy): Bacteria > Pseudomonadati > Pseudomonadota > Alphaproteobacteria > Hyphomicrobiales > Nitrobacteraceae > Bradyrhizobium > Bradyrhizobium sp. MI1.7. Next base: position 53,385 of record NZ_JBVVPO010000056.1, on the reverse strand, counting down.
CCGGAACGTGAACGGCTTCGCCATTGCGCGGCACCAGCGTCATGCCGTGCTCGCCTTGCGTGACCAGGATCGCCTCGCAATCGGCGAGCCGCATCACGTCCTCGCTGGCATCGACGATGCTTTGCGGCGTGTCGGCGCGGCTGCGGGTCGCCTCCGAAAATTCCTTGCGATTGGGCGTGAGCAGCGTGGCGCCGCGATAGATCGCCCAGTTCAGGCTCTTGGGATCGACGATCACGGGCTTGCCGAGCGTTCGCGCGGCGTCGATCGTGTGGCGGATCACGCGCGCGGTCAGCACGCCCTTGGCGTAGTCGGAGAGCAGCACGATGTCGGCGCGCGCGATCTGCGGTAGGATTGCGTCGATCAGCCTGGTCTCGATGTCGTCGGAGGCAGGCACCGCCTGCTCCCAATCCGCGCGCAGCATATGCGTGGAAAAATGCTCGGAGACGAATCGGACTTTTCGCGTGGTGGGCCGCGACGGATCGCACACCAGCGCGCTTTCGATGCCGGCATGCTCCGCAAGTGCCGCTTCGAGCCGCTTGCCCGCATCGTCCTGGCCGACGAGGCCGATGAAGATGCAGCGCGCCCCGAGGGACGCGATATTGCGCGCGACGTTGCCGGCGCCGCCGATATGGATCTCGCTGCGCTGGGCGGCGATGACAGGCGCCGGCGCTTCCGGCGAGATCCGCGACACCTCGCCATAGACGAACTCGTCCAGCATGATGTCGCCGATGCACAGCACCGTACGGCCTGAGATGGCTTGCGCGAGAGCGTCGAAATCGAGAATGGGCGTCGGCATGGTCCTTGAAGCCTCAGCGGAAGCGGTCTGGCCGGTCGAGATAATCGCCGACATAGGCTTTCACCGCATCCTCGAGCGTCGTGAAGCCGCCGTTATAGCCGGCGCGGTGCAGGCGATCGACCTCGCTCTGGGTGAAGTATTGATAGCTGCCGCGGATCTGCTCGGGCATGTCGACATATTCGATGTTGGGCCTGGTGCCGAGCGCGGCATAGGCAGCGAGCATCAGGTCCCTGAAGCTGCGCGCCTTGCCGGTACCGACGTTGAAGAGGCCGGACACCGACGGCGTCGCCAGCAGCCACATGACGACGCGCACGACGTCGTCGACATAGATGAAATCGCGGCGCTGATCGCCGTCGGCGATGCCCTCGCGATGCGACTTGAACAATTGCACGACACGGCCCGCCCTCACATCGTCGAAGCGGCGCGCCAGCACGCTCATCATCGAGCCCTTGTGGTATTCGTTGGGGCCGAACACGTTGAAGAATTTCAGCCCCACCCATTGCGGCGGCAGCTCGTCGCCGCGCACGACGCGCTCGGCGACGGCGAGATCGAACAGGTGCTTGCTCCAGCCGTAGAGATTCATCGGCCGCAGTTTCTTCAGCGCGGGCAGTGAGGCGTCGTCGCCAAAGCCGTCGGCACCATCGCCATAGGTCGCGGCCGAGGAGGCGTAGATCAACGGCACCGCAGCCGCCGTGCACCAGTCCAGCAGGCGCATCGACAGGCGAAAATTGGTCTCGATCACGAGATCGCCGTCGGTCGCGGTGGTCTCGGAAATCGCCCCGAGATGGATCACGGCGTCGAGCTTGCGGCCCTTCAGCCAGTCGAGCAGCTCGGCCGGCGGGACGATATCCACAAGCTGGCGCTTGGCGAGGTTTCGCCACTTGCCCTCGGTCCCGAGGAGATCACAGACGACGACATCGCTGCGACCGGCCTCGTTCAGCGCGGCGACGACATTCGATCCGATAAAACCGGCCCCGCCGGTCACCAGCAACATTCCACCTACCCTGCCAGGTTTTGCCCTGCCCGATTTTCACGGCCAGGTCCTGCCCTAGCGCATGATCCGCCAAAGTGTAAGCGGTTTTGGGGTCGGCGCTGTCCCGGCTTTACCTGCAGGTCCGGAGCGGGTAACCGAACTGCCACATCAGCGCGTTCCCGGTCCTATTAACGAATGAACCAAGATTCGCAATTTAGCCGAGATGCAGATCGGAGCGACACCCGCCCGATCTTGATCATCCCCTATATGTGGATCGGCGATTTCGTCCGGAATCACACCGTTGTTCGGGTCCTGAACGAGCGCTGGCCCAACCGGCCGGTCGATCTCCTCACCACCTCCCTCTGCGCCCCCTTGGTCGATTACATGCCCGGCGTGCGCGATGGGCTCGTCTGGGACCTGCCGCGCAGCCGGCTGGCAGTAGGCCGCCAGTTCGGCCTGGCGAAGCTCCTGCGCGAGCGGAACTACGGGACAGCCCTGGTGCTGCCCCGGACCTGGAAGGCGGCCATCGCGCCCGCCCTGGCCGGGATTCCGGAAAGGGTCGGCTTCGTCGGCGAGTTCCGGTTCGGCCTGCTCAACCGCTGGCGCTGGGGTGAGAAGAAGCTGCCCCGCTTTATCGACAAAAACGCCGCACTGGCCCAGCCCGATGGCGCCCCCCTGCCCCCGGAATGGCCGGTGCCCCAATTGCGGGTCCCGGCCGAGGACATCGTCCGCTGGCGGCAGGCCAATGGCCTCAGCGCCGGAGCGGCGGTCGCGCTGGCTCCTGGCTCAGTCGGCGTCTCAAAGCGCTGGACCTACTATCCGGAGGCCGCCCGTTTGCTGGCCGAGCGCGGTCTGGAGGTCTGGGTGGTCGGCGGCCCCGCCGAAAAGGGCCTTGCCCAGGAGATCGTCGCCGCGGGCGGCCCGGGAGTGCGGGACCTCACCGGCAACGATCTGCGCAACGGCGTGCTGGCCATGGCCGCGGCCGGCGTCGCCATCTCCAATGATTCCGGCCTGATGCACATCGCAGCCGCCTTAGGCACGCCCACCATGGGCATCTTCGGCCCGACCAGCCCCTACCTCTGGGCCCCCCTCAACGGCCTCGCCGCGACCGTAGTCCAGGACAAGAGCGTGCTCTCATGCCAGCCCTGCCAGAGTACGATCTGCCGCATGAACGACCACCGCTGCATGCGGGACATCGCGGCTTCCGAGGTCGTGGCGATCGCGCAGCGGGTGCTCGGAGTGTGAACTCATTGACGCCATGCGTTGGTCGGGCAACTGGCAGCGAATCCAACAGCAGGTCTTTCCGTCCGCCAGCTTTAGTCAGTGACGTTGCGCTTTGCCTCAAGCAGACGAGTGCTCTGCAGAGCCTATTGACTTAGATCAACAACAGCTTCGCCAGTTCGCCGCACCCAAATACTGCTCAAGACCGATACGTAGGGCCGCGTCTTGCTGCGCCCCCATCGGCGTCGAAGAGGCTGATTTGGCGATATTGACCATTTAGTCGGAGAGTTTCATGAGGACCTTCAATCCTTTGGTGACGTTGGTACTTCTCGTGACGCAATCGGCCTCGATTCAGGCTGCGGATTTGAACGGAGCTTGGACAATCGACGCCTCGGCCTGTGGCCAAATATTCACCAAAGAGAACAACAGGCTTGCCTTCAAGAAAGATGCTGATCTCCACGCGGGCGGTTTAATCGTCCAAGGAAGGCAAGTAACCGGCACATTTGAAAAATGCACCGTCAAATCGTTGCGCGATGACGGGCCGAATATGCGAATAATCGCGTCGTGCTCGGACGGCGTCTCGATTTCAGACGTCGCATTCGACCTGACATTCTCCGGGGAGAATAATATCACACTCAGCTCCAAGGAGCCGGTGCCAGTGCAAATGCCGTATGTGCGCTGCCCAATGTGAAGTCGACCGCGACGGCCGTCGAGGCTGTGCCGATGATGACACCATGCCGGTGTTTTGCCCGACGAGTCAAATTGTTTTCGTAAAATCAGAATAAGATCATCGCCGGCCGCCAAGCCATTGATTCTGCTGGCACCGGCTACTGTGCATGGGGTTGTCTTCGCGGTTTTGCTTTGCGGCCCTGGAAACGATGCTTCAGAGCAGCGGACGATAGACCTCGCCGATCCGCGCCGCTTCGGCATCGAGGCTGAACTTCTCAAGCACGCGCGACCGGCCGCGCTCACCCATCACCGTTGAAGAGGCCACGTCGCGCATCAGCGGCTCGAGCGCCACGGTGAGCGCGCCGGCATCACCTGTCGGGATCAGCACGCCGGTGACGCCATCCTCGACCACGAGCTCGGCAGCCCCGGCACGCGCGGCGACGAGCGCGCTGCCGGCGGCCATCGCCTCGATCAGCGTCAGGCCAAATCCCTCGTTGCGCGAGGTGAAGGCATAGATCGTCAGCCGCTGGTACCAGCGCTGCACCGCTTCGATCGGCAGCTCGCCGGTGATGACGATGCGCGATTGCAGGTTGGCTGCCTCGATGCGTTTCTTCAGGTCGTTCGCGAAAGGAGTCTGCTCAGGCGTGACCTGTCCGACGATGACTGCGGTGAAGTCAGGATAGCGTGGCAGCAGCCGGCACATCGCATCGACGAACACATCGGTGCCCTTCTGCGCGCGCACCCGGCCGAAGCAGCCGATCGCGTAGCGGCCTGGCAGCGCGGCTTCCGCGAAGGCAGCGGCGCGATCTGGCGGCGGCGCATAAACGTCGGTGTCGACGCCGTGCGGGATCACCGTCGCCTTCACTTTCAGGAACGAGGCCGAGATGTCTGATGTCGCGATGATCGCGTCCATGCGCCGGATCAGCCAGCGCGTGATCCAGCTGTGATGCCGCTGCGCGGCCGACGTGAACACGAGTTTGAGCGGCCAGCCGAGCGCGCGCAGGAGCACGCCTGCGATCATCTCGTTGTTGCGCCGCGCATGCCAGATCAATGCCGTCTTGCGGCCCCATAGCCTGAGGAAATCGGCAGCGCCCAACCGCGAAATCCCCTCGGGCGCGTCCGAGCCGAACCATGCGGCGCGATAGAGCTTCGCCAGCCGCGGCGCCACCATCCGGTTGGTCGCGGTGACCCCGGAATAGCGCCTGTGCAGATTTGGCACGATCACTTCGAGATCGCCGGGGGAATTCGCCACGTCATGCTCCGTTACGGAAGCCCCCTATACGCAACATTAAGCATAGTGACCAGTTCAGGGCTGCCGAAACCCCCTCTTCACCGCGCAAACGTTAACTTGGCGCGTTGATCGAAGACGGGTGAGATCATGACTGTGCTAGTCACCGGCGGCGCCGGCTATATCGGAAGTCACACGGTCCTGGCGCTGGCGGAAGCCGGCGAGGACGTCGTCGTGATCGACGATCTCTCCACCGGTTTCTCCGCCTATCTGCCCGAGGGCGTGCCGCTGTTCATTGGCGACGCCGGCGACGAGAACCTGGTCGAGGGCGTGATCGCCCAGCACAACATCGAGAGCATCATCCATTTCGCGGGCTCCGTCGTCGTGCCGGACTCGATGCGCGATCCGCTCGGCTACTACCGCAACAACTTCATGACCGCGCGCAATTTGCTCAACGTCGCCGTCAAGCGCGGCATTAGCCGCTTCATCTTCTCCTCGACCGCAGCTGTCTACGGCAATCCGGACCTGGTGCCGGTGCCGGAGCACGCGCCGACGCGACCGCTGTCGCCCTACGGCTCGTCGAAGCTGATGACCGAGATCATGCTGCACGACGTCGCCGCCGCCTACGGCATGCAATACGTGACCTTGCGCTATTTCAACGTCGCCGGTGCCGATCCGCAGGCGCGCATCGGGCTGGCCACCGTCGGCGCCACGCATCTGCTCAAGATCGCCGTCGAGGCCGCGACCGGCCAGCGCGCCAAGATCGACGTGTTCGGCACCGACTATCCGACCCAGGACGGCAGCTGCATCCGCGACTTCATCCACGTCTCGGACCTCTCGCAGGCGCATCGCTCCGCACTCGCTCACCTGCGCAACGGCGGCGCCTCGACCACGCTCAATTGCGGCTATGGCCGCGGCTATTCGGTGCTGGAGACCATCGACGCGGTGCGCCGGGTTTCGGGGCGCAGCTTCGCCGTGCAATACGCCCCGCGCCGGCCCGGCGACATCATGACTATGGTCGCCGACACCAGCCGCATCCGCGGCCTGCTCGACTGGAAGCCGCAATACGACGACCTCGAGACCATCGCGGCCCACGCGCTGGCCTGGGAGGACAAGCTGTTCCGCGAGCGCCATGGCGAGCTCCGCCACGCCGTCTCGGCCTAGATTCCATCCCAGCGCAAGCCCTTAATTGGGCTTGAAAAGCGCGGCTTTAGCGGGCACAGAGGCCCTTCGATCCCTGACGCGCGGGCAGGCCTTTCCTTGCCCCGTCAATGGACACCGGATGGCCCAGTTTCCAAAGAAAATCACCGACGATCCCTATACGGCGGCAATCCTGATTCGCCGCCTGGTCACGGAACAAGGGGTCATCTACTGGCGGCGCTACCTCGTCGCCTTCGCGCTGATGGCGCTTGCCGCCGGATCGACCGCGGGCGCGACCTACGTGCTCGGCCAGGTCATCAACCAGGCCTATGTCGACAAGAACATCCCGGGCATCGCGATGTTCTCGGGCATCACGGTGATCCTGCTGTTCATCAAGGGTGTGGCGACCTACGGCCACATGGTGATCCTGACCAAGATCAGCAACGCGATCCTCGCCACCAATCAGCGCCAGCTGTTCGCCAAGCTGATGCGCGAGAGCGTTGGCTTCTTCTCCGAACGGCATTCGTCTGAATTCCTGGCGCGGCTGACCGCCGGCGCCAAATCCATCACCGACGTGCTCAACATGCTGGTCAACGCCGTCGGGCGCGACCTGTTGATGCTGCTCGCCATGATCGGCGTGATGGTGTGGCAAGACCCGGTGATGTCGATCATCGGCCTCGTCGTGGTGCCGCCGGCAATGCTGGTGCTGCGCAAGCTGGTCAAGCGCATCAAGGGCCTCGCCTTCAACCAGTTCACCGGCACCGCCGACATCTTGGAGACGATGCAGGAATCGCTCCAGGGCATCCGCACGGTGAAGGCATTCACGCTCGAAGACACCATGCAGAAGCGCATCGACGAGAACATCGCGATCGTCGAGCGCAATGCCAACAAGATGGCCCGCGTCGCCAACCGTTCCAACCCGCTGATGGAGATGCTGGGCGGCTTCGCGGTCGCCGGCTGCCTGCTCTACGGCGGCTACAGCGTGGTCGCGCTCAACGCCACGCCCGGCGCGTTCTTCTCCTTCATGACCGCGTTCCTGATGGCAACCGAGCCGGCCAAGCGGCTGGCGCGGCTCAACATCGATCTGAACAGCCAGCTCGTTGGCGCGCGCATGCTGCTCGAAGTGGTCGACAGCCCGGCGAGCGAACATTCCGACGACGACAAGCCGGCGCTGAAGCTGTCCGAAGCGAAGATCGAGATGCGCGACGTCAGCTTCTCTTACCGGACTGGCGAGAACGTCCTCAACCGCATGAGCTTCGTGGCCGAGCCCGGAAAAGTCACCGCGCTGGTCGGCCCCTCCGGCGGCGGCAAATCGACCGTGCTGGGGCTGCTGCTGCGCTTCTACGAGGTGACGCAAGGCGACATCGTGATCGACGGCCAGTCGATCGGCGCGGTCTCGCGCAAATCGCTGCGCGCGCAGACCGCCTATGTCGGCCAGGACGTGTATCTGTTCCGCGACACCATCCGCAGCAACATCGCCTTCGGCAAGCCCGGCGCGACCGAAGAGCAAATCATTGATGCCGCGAAAGCCGCCTGCGCGCATGATTTCATCATGAGCTTCCCGCTCGGCTACGACACCCCGGTCGGCGAGCACGGCACGCAGCTTTCGGGCGGCCAGCGCCAGCGCATTGCGGTGGCGCGCGCGCTGATCAAGAACGCGCCGATCATCCTGTTGGACGAGGCCACCGCCGCGCTCGATTCCGAGTCCGAGCGGCAGGTGCAGGAGGCGATCGAGCATCTCTGCCAGAACCGCACCACCATCGTGATCGCGCACCGCCTGCACACCATCATGCACGCCGACGCGATCCTGGTGGTCGAGGGCGGCGAGATCGTCGAGCAGGGCCGCCACGACGATCTGCTGCGCCGTTCCGGCCGCTATGCCTCGTTCTTCCGCCTCCAGCATCACGACGCCGGCGCTCTGGCGCCGATCAGCGCAACCGCATAGAGTTCCTCATCAACCTCAAGAGCAGCGAGATCGCTCCATGAACGCCGCCTCCTACGTCATCCCGCTTCCGCCACAGGCTTCGCTTCCCGTCGTCGGAGAGAGCGGCCGTTACCCGGTGCGCCGCATCTGGTGCGTCGGCCGCAACTACCTCGAGCACATCCGCGAGATGGGCAACGACGAGCGCGCCCCGCCGTTCTTCTTCGCCAAGCACGCCGACATGCTGGTGCCCGACGGCGCCACCATTCCCTATCCGCCGCTGACCAAGGATCTGCATCACGAGGTCGAGCTGATCGTCGCGATGAAGAGCGGCGGCCTCAACATCCCCGCCGACAAGGCGCTCGACCATGTCTACGGCTATGCCGTCGGCATCGACCTCACCCGCCGCGACCTCCAGATCGCCTCGCGCAAGAAGGAGCGTCCGTGGGAGATCGGCAAGTCGTTCGACGGCTCGGCCCCCTGCTCCGCAGTGCAGCCGGCCTCGAAGATCGGCCATCCCGCCAAGGGCAAGATCTGGCTGACCGTCAACGGCAAGGAAGCCCAGAAGGGCGATCTCACCGAGCTGATCTGGAACGTGCCCGAGATCATCTGGCAGCTCTCCCAGCAGGTAAAGCTCGCCGCCGGCGACATCATCATGACGGGCACACCGGCCGGCGTGTCGCAGCTCCAGCCGGGCGACAAGCTCGAATGCGGCGTCGACGGCGTCGGCATGCTGAAGGTCTCGATCGGCCAGCCGGAATAGCAAACGTGGGTTCGTAGGGTGGATTAGCGAAAGCGTAATCCACCGCTTTCGACCTTTGCCAAGATGGTGGATTACGCTGCGCTAATCCACCCTACGCACTGCAAATCGAGGCCCCGGTCGCATCCGGGGTCTTTTGCATTTCTACCAGGCCTTCACCGGCCGGTTGGCGTGGCTCGCCTGCGGCACACCGCGATTGAGCGACATGTGGGAATGCACGCACAGCCAGCCATCGCCGTTTTTCGAAAACACCATCGTTGCCCGGCCGGGCCGCGGAAACGCGCTGCCATCGGGATGATAGCCGGTGCTCGTCCACGGCGCGACCACCGTCGCCATCGTGCCGTCGGGGGCTGCCAGGACCGAGACCTGGTCAAGGACGAAGCGGAAATCGGTCGTCTTCGGCCAGACGTTATTCCATTGGGACGAGACCCATTGGTCGAGGCCGGGGATGACATCGTTATGCGTGCCGAAGGCCACCACGTCCGGGTGGAAGAGCGGCCGAGCCGACGCGTAGTCGACCTCGCGGACATAGCCTGAGAAGGTATCCAACCACTCGCGGAACAATTGCACGATCTCGGTGTTCGCAAGTGGCAACGGGGCCATTGCCTGCTCCATGTTTGGCGCTTGATCAAGGCAATGTTGTTGCCATGGGGCGAACCGTCCAGCAAGATATGTACTGAGAGCACCGGTGGCGATCGGTCGACGAACCGGTGATTTCATGGAGCCAGACTCATGAGACGCCTCTTTCTACTTGCGGCCACCGTCTTCGTCATGTGTGACGCTGCCAACGCGCAATCCAGCCAGCCCTATGCTGGCCTCGAGCAGCGCCCCATCAAGGCGCTGTCGCACCAGCAGATCGACGATCTCCAGACAGGACGCGGCATGGGCTTGGCGCTCGCCGCCGAACTCAATGGATATCCCGGCCCGAGCCATGTTCTTGAGCTCGGTGATCGCCTCGACTTGACCCCGGATCAACGCATCCGCGTTCAGGGTCTCTTCGAAGCGATGAAGCAAGAGACGGTCCCGCTGGGTAACAAGCTTGTCGAGCAAGAGAGGGAGCTGGACCGTCTTTTCTCAGCCGGCGTCGTGACGTCGGAGTCGCTCAAGGCGACCATCGCTGCCATTTCCGAAACTCAGGCACAGCTCCGTGAGAGCCACCTCAAGTACCACCTGACGACCGCTGCCTTGCTCGACCAGAGTCAACTGCAGCGATATGCCGAGGTGCGAGGTTACCAGCGCCCCGACAGCTCCAAGGGACACAAGCATCATCATTAGAAAATGCTGACGGCGTTCTTCGCTGCGGTTTCTCTTCTCTACGCGACAGTAGGTCAAGCTGGAGGAACGGCATTTCTTGCCTTGATGGCCTTTGCCTCGTTTCCTCCAAGCGAAATGCGGCCAACGGCGTTGCTGCTGAATATCGTCGCCGCCACGTATTCCACGTGGCTGTTCAATCGCGGCAGCCATATCGATTGGGCAAAGTTGAAGCCGTTTCTTATCGCCTCACTGCCGACCACCCTGGCCGGCGCATCCATTGTTCTGGCCGATGACATCTACCACACGGTGACGGGGCTTGTGCTCATCGTCGCCGCTGTCGTCCTGATGATCGGACGGAGCAACCGTGATGCGCCGGATCGCGTTACCCCGCGCTGGGCAGCGATATCCACGGGCGCAGGTGTCGGCTTCATCTCGGGGCTCACCGGCGTCGGCGGAGGCGTTTTCCTCGCTCCCATTCTGGTTGGGATGCGCTGGGCGTCACCCAGGCAGACCGCGGCGCTTTCCGCGCCATTCATCCTGGGAAATTCGGCAGTCGGTTTGATCGGCGCGCTTCACGCGGGGCAGGCACCGTCACCCCAAACGTGGCTGTATGCCTTGGGTGCGCTAGCCGGCGCGACCGTCGGAACCACGATTGGTCTGCGACGGCTTTCGCAAGCAACGACACGCTACATTCTCGCAGCGATCCTTGGCTCTGCCGGCGTTCAACTCGTAGCCTTCGCTGCCAGATGAAGCCGGAATCCTATGGCGGATTACGCTTCCGCCTTCGCTCTGCGAGCTACGGCGGACAAGTCGCCAATCCACCCTACGCACCCTGCTTCACCGCAGCGCCGACATCACGATGAGACCGAGGATCAGCGCCGTCAGCGAGTATTTCAGCGTGTAGTAGACGTTGCGGTTCCACTCCTTGACCTTGCGGCTGCCGAGATGGATCTCGTAGAGCTTGCCGAACACCTTGTTGAGCACGCCGACGCTCTCGCCATCCACGTTCTGGGTCGCCGACGCCTTGACGATGTGATGGCTGACCCAGCGGTTGATCGCGGTCATGAAACCGTACTTCATCGGGCGCTCGACGTCGCAGAACAGGATGATGCGGTTGACGTCGGTCGCATTCTCCGCGCTGTGGATGAAGGTCTCGTCGAACATGAAGGCCTCGCCGTCGCGCCAGACGCATTCGACGCCGTCGACCAGGATGCGGCACTTGTTCGAGTTCGGCGTGACGAGGCCGAGGTGATAGCGCAGCGAGCCGGCGAATGGATCGCGGTGCGCCCCTAACTTGCCGCCGGGCGGCAGCATCGCGAACATCGCACCGTGCACGCTCGGGATCGATTTGAGCAGCTCCACCGTCTTCGGGCACAGCGTGTTCGCCGACGGCAGGAAGTCGTCGTACCATTTCAGGTAAAACCGCTTCCAGCCGCTCTTGAAGAACGAGTAGAAGCCCCAGTCGTTGTTCTTCGCCGCGGCCCGAATGAAGCCTTCGTCGAACAGGCGCACCGCCTCGTCGCGAATGGTCTCCCAATTCTCGCTGAGGGGTTTAAGCTCCGGAAACTGCTCGACCGGGATCACCGGCTTGTTCGGCACGGCGGAGCCTGCGTACATCAGTACGTTGTACGGTGCGAGATAGGTCGAGTGATCGCCGAGCTGGCGCGCGAAGCGCAGTCGCTGCTTGCCGCGGAAGTGAACGTAAATGGTCGAAGCCGCGAACACATAGAGAATGACAAGTTGCGGCGCAAAAAGCTGTTTCAGCATTTCCCCAAATCCCGAGTGACCCAGCCGGGGACGTGATCTACTCCGACCCGGCCCGAGCTGCAAGATATTGGCGTGCACGCTGAGGCTGTTCCGCAGGTTGTGATTGGGACGGTCCCAAGCCGTGCCGCACAATTTGAAATCGTAGCTGACCCGCCGCCAATCCCGGCGTTGCGGTCGGTTTGCGGCATGCTATCCTGGCTCCAGGGTTGGAAAATCGGGGTGCGTCTTGGGGATGTGGCGGTCGTTGGCGGGCTCCTCGCTCGCGCTGGTTCTGCTTGGAATATTCGCACCCGTGGACGGCCAAGGCCCTTCGCCGTCACCCAAAAGCGGCAAGCCTCCGGATCCGGAGTTGCGCGGCCAGTGGCTACGGGTGGGGCAGACATTCGCCTGCAAGGTCGAAGCCGGTAAGCGCATCACCCCGCCCGATCCCGACGTGCTTAGCTTTGCCTGCCAGCGCATGGGCGCGCTCGGCGTCGGCATCTCGGAGGCCTCGCTCAAGGCCGTGCTCGGCGAGCCGCACCGCAAGCTGCCGCCGGCCGACAACGCCACGAACTATGTGTACTTCCTCGGCAAGCCAGACCAACCTCCTTACCTCGCCGCGACCGTGAAGGCGAACCGTGTCGTCGCACTTCAGGTCAGCGGGCCGGCGCCGGTCGCCACCTACAGCTTCAACCAGGTCAATCTCGGCGACAGCACCGAAAAACTGATGGCGCAGTTCGGCGGCCCATTCCACGTCGGGCCGAGCGGGCTGGAGAAGACCGAGCTCTGGACTTACGAGCCATGGCCCTTCTCATTCGAGGTGAGGCAGGACCGCGTCACCTCGATCCGGATCAGCGATCCGACCATCAAGTCGATTCGATTGCGTCCGATCAAGCCCGGGACAGCGCCTGCAGGCCTTTGAAGGTGAGGCGCTTGGGGTCGGTGACGCCGGCGAGATAGAGCCGGCGGATGAAGGCGATGACGGCGTCGCGGTCGTAATCGGTCAGCGCGACGACGGCGTCGACCGCAATCTTCTGGGCTTCCATTGGGCTCACCTCGGCCTTGCGAGTAACCCCGGCCGAGACAGGCTAGGACTCATCCGTTAAATCGGCGTTAACCGTTCTGGAACCATCGCCGATTCAGCCCGGCGGCCGTATACGCAAAACAACGCATCGGCCGTCGCCGCGCGGCCGCAATGTCTTAGCGTGCACCAAGGCTCTTCTTGAGCTGCGCAAAGTGCTTCTTCAGCCGGGGCACGGCGAAGTCGGTGAAGGCCCGTACCTTGGGCACCGAGAGCCGGCCCTGCGGGCAGATCAAATGCGCGGGCATCTCCGGATCCTCATCGCCGGCCAGCACGATCTCGAGCTCGCCGCGCCCGACCTGCTCGGCCACCTGGTACGAATACATCCGCGCCACGCCGCGCCCGGCAACCGCTGACGCCACCGCCGCATAGGTGCTGTTGACGACGAGGCGCGGCGTGAACTGGACTGTCCTGGCTGCCGATGAGCCGGCCTGTGGCGCAAAGGTCCAGGAATTGGGAAGGTGCGCCATCGCCACGATCTGGTGCTTGGCGAGATCGCCGGGTTCAGCGATGCGCGGGTGCTGCTTCAGGTAGCGGGGCGCTGCCACAACGACGCGGCTGATCTCGCCGACCCGCATCGCCACCATCGCCGAATCCGCGAGAGGGCCGATGCGAAGCGCGATGTCGACGCCCTCCTCGATCAGATTGACCGAACGGTCGAACAGCAGGAGCTTCGCCGACACCGTCGGATAGGCATCGAGAAATGCATCGAGGATCGGCCGCAACACCATCTCGCCCGACACCACGGGGGCAGTTATCGTGAGCAGGCCCCGGGGTGCCGTGCGCGGTCCGGCCGCGATGTCGTCGGCCTCCTCCAGCTCGGTGAGCACGCGGCGGCAGATCGTAACGTAGCGCTCGCCCTCCTCGCTCAGCTTGATCGATCGCGTCGTCCGGTGCAGCAGCTCGGCGCCGACCCGCTCCTCCAGGAAGGCGATGGCGCGGCTGACCGCCGCCGGCGAACGGCCGAGCTTGCGCCCTGCGGCGGCCAAGCTGCCCTCGTCCACCGCAAGGACGAACACCTTCATCGCATCCAGACGATCCATGCCTACCCGTCACCCCATCAAATTCCAGTGACAAGCTAGGCGTTCGCCCCCGCCGCGACAACCGTCGCCAAAGGCCGGTCCGGCATTCGTTCGCGCCACGTAACAGTGTCTGCCGGACAACGTGTATTCGCAGCCGGGCCGCTGCGGCGTACCTCACCACGCAAGCCAGCCGCTGCTGGCGCAGGTTCTGAAAGCAACAACAGGAGTCCGTCATGGGTATCGAGCAGAAGGTCGCCATCATCACGGGTGCATCGCAGGGCATCGGCGCCGCCCTGGTCCAGGGCTTTCGCGATCGCAACTATCGCGTTGTCGCAACGGCGCGGTCCATCAAGCCGTCGGGCGACGATGACATCCTCGCCGTTCCCGGCGACATCGCCGACCGGGCCACCGCGGAACGCGTGGTCTCGCAGGCCGTCGCGCGCTTCGGCCGCGTCGACACGCTGGTCAACAATGCGGGCATCTTCGTCGCAAAGCCGTTCACGCAATATACTGCCGAAGATTATGCGGCGGTAATGGGGACCAACGTCGCCGGCTTCTTCAACATCACGCAGCTCGCCATCGCCGAGATGGAGAAGCAGGGCTCTGGCCATGTCGTCCAGATCACGACCACGCTGGTCGATCAAGCGAACTCGAACGTGCCCTCGGTGCTGGCCTCGCTGAGCAAGGGCGGGCTGAACGCCGCGACCAAGTCGCTCGCGATCGAATACGCAAAGCGCGGCATCCGCGTGAACGCGGTGGCGCCCGGCATCATCAAGTCGCCGATGCATCCCGTTGCGACGCATGCCCAGCTCGGCGCGCTGCATCCGGTCGGCCACATGGGCGAGATGTCCGACATCGTTGGCGCCGTGCTCTATCTCGAGAGTGCCTCCTTCGTCACCGGTGAGATCCTGCACGTCGACGGCGGCCAGAGCGCCGGCCACTGAGCGCGGAGAAACACGATGCCGATCGTCACGATTCAAGTGACCCGCGAAGCAGCGACGCCGGGAGCGGCGTCGCTCACGGCCGAGGAGAAGGCCGCGCTGATCAAGGGATCGAGCCAGTTGCTGCTCGACGTGCTCGGCAAGCCGCTCGAGTCCACCTTCGTGGTGATCGAGGAAGTCGACACCGACAATTGGGGTTGGGGCGGCCTTCCCGTGCAGGACTTCCGGCGCCGCCGCGCCGCAAAGACAGGATGATCCGCGCGCGACCGCGCGCAGGAGGATGACATGACCGAACTCAACGCAAACACTGGGCACCACGCCCGGCCGCATCAGCGGCCGGGATCGGAATCGCAATCGACTTCGCGGCAAGCTTGGCGATACGCCGTGGCGGGATTGTCCGCATCACTGGTCGGGCTTGGCCTCGCCCGCTTTTCCTATACGCCGCTGATCCCGGCGCTGATCGCCGCAAGATGGTTCAGCGCATCCGACGTCGTTTATCTCGGCGCCGCCAATCTCGCCGGTTACCTCGCCGGCGCGCTCGCGGCACGCACCTTGGCCACCCGCATCGGCGCAGTCCGCGCGCTGCGGGCGATGATGCTGCTTGCAACGCTCGCCTTCTTCGCGAGCTCTACCCCGGTGTCATTTGCCTGGTTTTTCGCCTGGCGCTTTCTGTCGGGCCTCACCGGCGGAATCATCATGGTGCTGGCGGCCTCCGTCATTCTGCCGCACGTATCGGCCGCGAGGCGCGGCATTGTCGGCGGCGTGATCTTTGCCGGCGTCGGCCTTGGCGTCGCCGCGTCGGGCACGCTGGTGCCGTTGCTCCTTCAACAGGGCTTGCAGCAGAGCTGGTGCGGCCTCGGCGTGCTCTCCGCCGTGCTCACGCTCGCGAGCTGGTGGAACTGGCCTGCGGAGGCCAGGAGCGATGCCGCGCCTTCGCATCACGCGAAGTCCCATCAGGCCTCGCCCGCCGTCCGCGCGCTGCTGGTCCAGTATGGCCTCAACGCGGTGGCCCTGGTGCCGCACATGGTCTTCATTGTCGACTTCGTGGCGCGTGGCCTCGGCCAGGGCATTGCCGCGGGCTCGCGCTACTGGGTGCTGTACGGTCTCGGCGCCATCGTCGGCCCGCTCGTCACCGGCCATCTCGGTGACCGCTCGGGATTTGGACCGGCCTTGCGCGCCGCGTTCCTGATCGAGGCGGCCGCGGTGCTGCTGCCGACCGTCAGCACCGCACCTCTCTCGCTGATCGTGTCGAGCGTGGTGGTCGGCGGCTTCACACCCGGTATCGTGCCGCTGGTGCTCGGACGCATTCACGAGCTCGTGCCGCACTCGACCGAGCAGCAGCGCGCGACATGGAGCCACGCCACCACCAGCTTCGCGCTGTTCCAGGCGGCGGCAGCCTACGGCTTCTCCTGGATCTACGCGCAGACCGGCGGCGATTATCTGGTCCTGTTCGGACTTGGCGGCGCCGCCGTGGTGCTCGCGCTTGCGATCGATCTTGGGCTCGCGCTCACCACGCGCAAGGCATAAAGCGGGCGGCGGCGTGATCAGGAATACTGCATCACGCCGTCGTCGATCTTGCCGAAGCGCAAGGAGACGATGTCGAGCGCGTAGTTCTGGTACAGCCGCCATGGCTGCTTCGAGCCCTGCTTCGGCATCTTCGCGACCGAGCGCTGCACATAGCCCGAGGTGAAATCGAGCGACGGCTGCGCGGTGATTTCAGGGTCGTCATTGTGCGGCATGCACTGGCGGAAATTGTGCCGGTCCATGTAGTTGATGAGCCGGCAGACGTATTCGCAGGTGAGGTCGCATTTCAGCGTCCAGGACGCGTTTGTGTAGCCGAAGGCCGACGCCATGTTCGGCACGTCGGCATACATCATGCCCTTGTAGGTCAGCGTGTTGGCGAAATCGACGGCGCGGCCGTCGACGCTGATTTCGAGACCGCCAACGGCCTGAAGCACCAGCCCCGTCGCGGTGACGATGATGTCGGCCGCGAGTTCGCTGCCGTCCTTCAAGCGAATGCCGTCGCGCGTAAAGGTGTCGATCTCGTTGGTGACGACGGCGGCACGCTGCTCGCGGATCGCCTTGAACAGGTCGCCGTCCGGCACGAGGCACAGCCGCTGGTCCCAGGGATTATAGCGCGGCGTGAAATGGGTCGCGACGTCGTAGTCGGGGCCGAGCGCCATCTGCACGCCCTTGAGCACCAGCTCCTTGACCTTGGCAGGCCGGCGCCGGCTGAGCTGGAAGAAGAACATCCCCCACATCACGTTGCGCCAGCGGATGACATGATAGGCAAGCCGCGTCGGCAGATTGCGGCGCAATTTGTTGGCGACGGGGTCCTGCGCCGGACGCGACACCACGTAGGTCGGCGAGCGCTGGAGCATGGTGACCTGCGCCGCCTTCTTGGCGAGCTCCGGCACCAGCGTCACTGCGGTTGCGCCCGAGCCGATCACGACGACGCGTTTTCCCGCGTAGTCGATGTCCTCGGTCCATTTCTGCGGATGCACGATGCGGCCGGCGAAATCCGCCACGCCCGCAAACTCCGGCGTATAGCCCGCCTCGTATTTGTAATAGCCCGAGCACATGAACAGGAAATTGCAGGTGAAGCGCACGAGCTCGGTTGCGCCCTCGCCCGACATACGTTCCACCTCGATGGTCCAGCGCGCTTCACTCGTCGACCAGGACGCGCGCTTGACGCGATGGCGAAAGCGGATGTGCTTCTCGATGCCGTTCTCGGCTGCTGTCTCGCGTACGTAGTTCAGGATCTGCGGCCCGTCGGCGATCGCCTTCGGATCGGTCCACGGCTTGAAGGAATAGCCGAGCGTAAACATGTCGCTGTCGGAGCGGACACCGGGATAGCGAAACAGGTCCCAGGTCCCGCCAATGCAGTCGCGCCCCTCGAGAATGACGTAGCTCTTGCCCGGGCACTTGCTCTGAAGATGATAGCCCGCGCCGATACCGGACAGGCCGGCACCGACGATGAGGACGTCGAAATGTTCTTTGGCTTCGGTCATGGCGTTCTTCCCCCGGCACAGGATGGGCGGCGCCGCGCCGAATTGCAACCGTCAGGCGGTGGCGGCGTCATAGACAAGGGCTGTGTCGAAGTACTCGTAAAATTCGATCGCCTTGCCGTCCTTGAAGCGCCAGAAATCGACCTTCGGGGTCTCAACGACCTTCCCGGTCCTCTTGTTGGTCCAGGCAGTTGAGCCGCGCGCGAAAACAGCATCGCCCTGGGCGACGTATTCATTCATGGTGTAGTGCTGCATGCTCCAGTCAGCCAGCAGACCGTCGAAATAGCCACGCAGCTGGGCGCGGTCGTCATAACACTTGGCAAAGGGCACCGCCGGAGCCGCCTGCGGAAGCGAGTCGAATTTGATCTGCGCGCCGATGACGCTGTCGAACCAATAGTCGACGCTGCCGCCCTTGCTGTCGTTCCACCGACGATAGGCTTCCTTGAGCAACTGAACGTTGGCTTCGCTGGACATCGCATTCCCTCCATATGCATTTGACAATGAACGTGGGAAACGCGGCCACCCGCTTCAGAAGTGGCGGGCTTGTTCTGGCTCTACCTCCGAGCGTAGCACAACGAGGCTGCAAAAAAAGCCCCGGATCGCTCCGGGGCCTTCGTGTCGCAGCTGGTTGCGATCTCAGTAGCGGTAATGGTCCGACTGCTTCAGCCGACCTGGGTGAGCCGCGCACGGCTTGCGCTTCCCGGGACTCCGTGGGTCAGATACAATTCTGCCTGCGAGCATCGACGTCTGAGCGGAAGGGTATTCTTTGCGAACAACACTCCATTTGGGGCTGATGCTCGTGTTTGCGCTTTTGTGGAGATCGTCTCTCGCATTTGCCGGCGAAGCCCCATCTTTTGATTGCGCGAAGGCGCAACACGCCTTCGAAACTACAATCTGCAACAATCATTACCTCGCCGCACTGGACGTCGAGCTCGACCAGCTCTATCGAAACTCCCGAGCGAATAGCCCGGAACGGCGCGCGCACCGCGTGTGGAACGGCCTCCGCGACGATTGTGGATTCAATGTTGACTGCATCTTCGATCTCCAGATGCGTTCATATTCCTGGATGCATGGAAACCCGAAACCGGAGCCATGGCTGCGGGAGGCGGCGAAAGCGTTCAAGCGGCCAAGCGGCCAGAGCCGCGGCGGCGGCGATCTCGGATGGGGGCTACATTTACCAAAGACGGAAGGCGCCTGCACGCGCACATCATTCGCGGTCATCAGCGACCGCTTCGGCGAAGATCCGAAGGTCCCGAATGCCGCAGGGACATCCGCCTTGTTCAACAACGGCGGCTATGTCGTGACCTACGATAGCGACAAGGTGCTTATTGAAAGCCATGCCGGCGATGCCGTTGAAATGTGCCTCGCGTCCATCCCTGCTGGTTGCCCACGAGGCGATGAACGTGGTCGCGAATACAACATCACGAACTTGCGGACGCACGCTCATACTCGGCTTCCTGACGCCCAACACAGGTGCGGCGGCGCCTGACCTGGAATCCGAAGCAGATGTGCAAAAGCCCCGGATCGCTCCGGGGCTTTTGATTCGTATCGATAGATGCGCCGATCAGTAGCGGTAATGGTCCGACTTGTACGGACCTTCCTGCTTCACGCCGATGTAGTCGGCCTGGTCCTTGCGCAGCTCGGTGAGCTTGACGCCGATCTTGGCGAGGTGCAGGCGCGCGACCTTCTCGTCGAGCGACTTCGGCAGCACGTAGACTTCCTTCTTGTACTTGCCGTCCTTGTTGTTGGCGAAAAGCTCGATCTGCGCCAGCGTCTGGTTGGTGAAGGAGGCCGACATCACGAAGGACGGATGGCCCATCGCGTTGCCGAGGTTCACGAGGCGGCCTTCCGACAGCATGATGATGCGGTGCTTGTCGGGGAATTCGATCTCGTCGACCTGCGGCTTGATGTTGGTCCACTTCAGGTTACGCAGACCCGCGATCTGGATCTCGTTGTCGAAGTGGCCGATGTTGCAGACGATGGCGCGATCCTTCATCGCACGCATGTGCTCGATCGTGATGATGTCCTTGTTGCCGGTCGCGGTGACGAAGATGTCGGCGCGGGGCGCGGCGTCTTCCATGGTCACGACCTCGTAGCCTTCCATCGCGGCCTGCAGCGCGCAGATCGGATCGACTTCGGAGACCATCACGCGGCAGCCGGCCTGGCGCAGCGACGCGGCCGAGCCCTTGCCGACGTCGCCGAAGCCCGCGACCATCGCGACCTTGCCCGACATCATCACGTCGGTGCCGCGACGGATGCCGTCGACCAGCGATTCACGGCAGCCATAGAGGTTGTCGAACTTCGACTTGGTGACGCTGTCGTTGACGTTGATCGCCGGCCACAGCAGCGTGCCGGCCTTCTGCATGTCATAGAGACGATGCACGCCCGTGGTGGTCTCTTCGGAAACGCCCTTGATGCTCTTGGCGATCTCGGCGAAGTAGCCCTTCGGCTTTTCCTTGAGTTGCTTCTTCAGGAGCGCGAAGAAGACTTCCTCTTCCTCGGAGCCGGGCTTGTCGAGGAAGGCGGTGTCGCCGTTCTCGGCGCGCAGACCGAGATGGACGTACATGGTGGCGTCGCCGCCGTCATCGAGGATCATGTTCGGGTGACCGCCGCCGTGCCAGTCGAACAGTTTTGCGGTGTAGTCCCAGTATTCGGCCAGCGTCTCGCCCTTGACCGCGAACACCGGAATGCCGGCAGCCGCGATCGCAGCCGCGGCGTGGTCCTGCGTCGAATAGATGTTGCAGGAGACCCAGCGAATGTCGGCGCCGAGGGCTGCCAGCGTCTCGATCAGCACGCCGGTCTGGATCGTCATGTGCAGCGAGCCGGCGATGCGCGCGCCCTTCAGCGGCTGCTTCGGGCCGAACTCCTCGCGGGTGGCCATCAGGCCGGGCATCTCGGTCTCGGCCAGCGAGAGTTCCTTGCGGCCGAAGTCGGCGAGCGAAATGTCCTTGACGATGTAGTCGGTGAAGCCGGGCTTCGCATTCATAGCGGAGGTCCTGTTGTTGAATTGGTCGTTCCGGGTCGCCCTGGAAAGGCGAACCCGGAATCTCGACATGATGGATAAGGATCCCGGGTTCGCCGCTGTCGCGGCGCCCCGGAATGACGTTGGTACTTAGACTGCGCGCTTGAGCGCTTCGACCAGGTCGGTCTTCTCCCAGGAGAAGCCGCCCTCGTTGTCGGGCGTGCGGCCGAAATGGCCGTAGGCCGAGGTGCGCGCGTAGATCGGGCGGTTGAGGTCGAGATGGCTGCGGATGCCGCGCGGGGTGAGATCCATCGCCTTGGCAGCGGCCTTCTCGAGCTGGTCCTCCGACACCTTACCGGTGCCGTGGGTGTCGATGTAGATCGACAGCGGACGTGCGACGCCGATGGCGTAGGCGAGCTGGAGGGTGCAGCGATCGGCGAGACCGGCAGCAACGATGTTCTTGGCGACGTAGCGCGCCGCGTAAGCCGCCGAACGGTCGACCTTGGTCGGATCCTTGCCGGAGAACGCACCGCCGCCATGCGGGGCCGCGCCACCATAGGTGTCGACGATGATCTTGCGGCCGGTCAGGCCGGAATCGCCGTCGGGACCGCCGATGTAGAACTTGCCGGTCGGGTTGATGTGCCAGATGGTCTTCGGCGTGATCCAGTCCTTCGGCAGCGCCTCGCGGACATAGGGCTCGACGATGTCGCGGATCTGCTTCGACGAGATGTCCTCGACCAGATGCTGGTGCGACACGACGATCTCGCGCACGCCGACCGGCTTGCCGTTCTCGTACTGCACGGTGACCTGGCTCTTGGAGTCCGGACCCAGCACCTTCTCGCGGCCGGAGTGACGCGCTTCCGAGATGAGGCGCAGGATCTTGTGGGCGTAGAAGATCGGCGCCGGCATCAGATCAGGCGTCTCGTTGGTGGCGTAACCGAACATGATGCCCTGGTCGCCCGCGCCCTCTTCCTTGACTTCGCCCGGCTGCAGCGCATCGACGCCCTGCGCGATGTCGGCCGACTGCGGGTGCAGCAGGATCTCGATGTCGGCCTTCTCCCAGTGGAAGCCGTCCTGCTCGTAGCCGATGTCCTTGATCGCGGCGCGCACGACGCCTTCGATCTGCTCGTTGGTGACGGACGCGGGGCCGCGGGTCTCGCCGGCGATCACCACCTTGTTGGTGGTCGCGAGCGTCTCGCAAGCCGCGCGGATCTGCCACGGATCGATGCCGGCTTTCGGCCCTTCGCGGTAGAACAGATCGACGATTTCATCGGAGATCCGGTCACAGACCTTGTCGGGATGGCCCTCGGACACGGACTCGCTGGTGAAGAGATAGGACGCGCGCATCAGTAACCCCTTGTTCCGCCGTTAACCTGGCGGGCGTTTGCGATGTTTAACCTTGGATTATGTCAATCACGCCGTCGCGAGATGACGTAGGACTCGTCGAGAAACCAGAGCCCGTTGTACTTCCGCAGCACGTCCCGGGCGGCATCCAGAGTGCGGCCGTTTTGAGTCATTTCTGTCAATCGGTCGTCCTCGATCTGCGCCACATACACCGCCGCATTCCACGCTGCAAAGGCCGTCGAGGTTCCGATGGTACCCGTCACCTCGTTGGGCAGCGCTTCCATATCATACCTGAAGATCGAACGGTTGTCCGCATAGGCATTAAAATTTAGGTCGCGGCCCAACGATCCGAGCTCGTACTTCACCGCGCGCAATAGCTCATGACGGCTGACCGAGAAAGGATTTTCTCCAGGCCAGATCGCCTGGATCATTTCCATGCCGGGATCGTGACCATGGGAGTGAATACCGATCAGGCGCCCGCCCGGCCGAAGCGCCCGCGCCAGCGGTGCAATGATCCGCTTTGCCCGGAAATTGACCGAGGACAGGGCGCGGTAGGGCTGGGATGCAATGACCAGGTCGAAATTGGCCTCGGTCTGGCCCGGCCGCGGAATGGTCGAATCCAGCAGGAACCTGTGGTCCTCTCGGTACAGCACCAGGACGACGGGCCGCTCGTAGAGCGGCATGGCCGTCCGCGGGCTGATCGCGGCGCGCCAGTTCTGCTCCAGGAACGGCCTCAACTCGGCGATCTGCTGCTCGAACTCGCCCGACGAGGCGCCCCGTAGTGGAACCTCGTGCCAGACGGTGGCCGCCGCCGCCGCAGGCGATGCCGGCGTGAGCCAGGGCGCCTCGGAGTAGAACATGTTGGTGAAGACGAACACCGACGCCGGATGCTCGAAAATGCGGTCCGGGACCCTCTCCAGCGTCAGCCGCAGGTCCTCGAGGCTGAGCTCCTTGCCGGCCACGTAGAACGGCATGTGCGGGTAGCGCTGGTGCGTTGCGCGCAGCACCCTGGCCAGCACCGTGCCGTCGCCGACCCCCGCGTCGAAGATGCGTAGCGCTGGCGGGCGCGGATGGATGCTGGCGAGCTCCAGCGCGACGCGCTCGGCGACCACCCGCTTCTCGCTGCAGGTATGGACGAACAGCAGGTATTTTTGCCGGTTCTCGAAGAAACGGAAATTGCCGCGCGGATCGCGTTTTTCCGGGGGCACCTGGAGCCCCCGCGGCGGCGGCAGGCCGCCCGTCGTCGATGCGGCGATATAGGCCTGGATCCGATCCAGCGTGTCGATCGTGATGCGCTTTCCCTCGCGCAGGCGATGGACCAGCTTCCCATCGTTCACCGCGCGCCGGCCAAACGTCGATTCCGCCATGTCCGCCTTGCGGCAGAACTCGGTGATTTGGCTCAGGATTTCGTCGTTTTTCATGAGTGGGAAGGTGGTGGGCAGGAATATTGGGACCAGCGTCGTAGCAAAATCTGCCCACTGAGGGAATACCCTCCCCCGCTTTACCCCACGTCCAATGACGAGCGCGTGAACCCCGGCGCACCGCCGGGCAACAAACAAGCGCTTCTCCTTCAAGGGACCACCGCCATGCGCCGCCTGCTCGTCGCACTCTGCCTGCTCACAGCAGCCCTGTGGGCCGCGCCCGCCTTCGCGCAGGCGCGCAGCCAGCTCGGGCCGCTCTGCACGACCGACACCACCCCGCCAGACCAGATGATCGATGCCTGCAACAAGATCGTCGCGCTGAAGGTGTTTCGGGGCGAGCAGCTCGCGACGATCTATTTCTGGCGCGCGGTGGGCTGGAACAAGAGGGGCGACTATTCGAAGGTCATCGCCGACACCACAGAGGCGATCCGGCTCCAGCCGAGCCAGGCGGTCTACAATCTCAGGGGATCGGCCTATTACGACAAAGGCGATTACGACATCGCAATCGCCGATTTCGACGATGCGCTGAAGCTCGGACCGCCTGATGGCACTATCTTCCACAATCGCGGCAACGCCTGGCGCGGCAAGGGCGACTACGCCAAGGCGATTGCCGACTACGATGCCACGATCAAGCTGCAGCCCAAATCGACGTTCTCGTTCCAGAACCGCGGCATCGCGAAGGAGGCGCTCGGCGATCTCGACGGCGCGCTGGCCGACATCAACCAGGCGATCCGGCTCGATCCGACGCTGCCGCAGCCGCTGATCAATCGCACCGCGATCTGGCGCGTGCGGGGCGATCTCGATCGCGCCATTGCCGATGGCAGCGAGGCGATCCGGCTTGCGAAGGAGAAGCCGCCCGTCAACATCATGACGCCGCCGAACAGCGTGCTGATCTCCGGCTATGTCCACCGCGCGCTGACCTATGAGGCGAAGGGCGACTACGCGCATGCGCGCGACGACTACAAGGCGACGCTGGCGATCGTGGCTTCCGATGCCGGCAGCAAGGCCAACCAGGCCACCGCCAAGGTGCGGCTGTCGCTGGTGACGGATGCGCTCACACCCATCCCGCGCGATGCACCGTCACCGGTGCCGCAACCGGCCCCACAGCAAACGGGCGCGGCACCTGCGCCCTCGGCTGCCCCGGTGACGCCTGGCAAGCGCCTGGCACTGGTGATCGGCAATGGCGCCTATGCGCATGTGAAAGCGCTGCCCAATCCGGCCAACGATGCGCGCGCCGTCGCCAGGAGCCTGAGCGACATCGGCTTCACGGTGTCGGAGGGCATCGATCTCGACCGCGCAGCGATGCAGAAGGTAACGCGCGACTTCCTGCGCGAGGCGGCGCGGACGCAGGTCGCGTTGGTGTACTATGCCGGCCACGGCGTGCAGGTCGACGGCCGCAACTATCTCATTCCCGTCGACGTCGAGCTCAAGCCGGGCGCGGGCATGACGGAGGCGATGATCGACATGGATACGATCATGGCCGGCCTCGACGACCAGGTCCGCACCAACATTTTGATCTTCGATGCCTGCCGCAACAATCCGATGGCGCAGCAGGTCGCAGCCGCCGGCACCAACCGAGGCATCGAGGGCGCTGCGGGCCTCGCAGCTCCAACGAGCCTGGGCGCCGGTGCAACGCTAGGCGCGGGCACGCTGATCGCGTTCGCCACCGCGCCGGGCCAGGTCGCGCTCGATGGCGAAGGCGCCAACTCGCCGTTCTCCGCCGCCCTCTCCCGGCATCTCGGCACGCCGGGGCTGGAGGTGCAGCAGATGCTGACGCGGGTGCGGGCGGAAGTGGTCTCGAGCACGAAGAACAAGCAGGTGCCGTGGTCGAACTCGTCGCTGCTGGGCGAGGTTTACCTGGCGGAGAAGTGAGGGTCGGTGAGCGCACTGGTTTTCAAGGGTGCGACGCTGCCCGCCACTCACTCGGTGTCATCGCCCGACTTGATCGGGCGATCCAGTAATCCGAGACGCCAGTGATTCCCCGAGAAGACGCGGCGTACTGGATTCCCCGCTTTCGCGGGGAATGACAGCGGCCACGTGGCAAACCTAGTTGCCCCACACTTCCTTGGCGATCTCGACGGCAAGGCCGAGCTTGGCCCACTGCTCTTCCTCGGAGAGGATGTTGCCTTCCTCGGTCGAGGCAAAGCCGCACTGCGGGGACAGCGCGAGCTGCTCCAGCGGCGCGAATTTGGCGGCCTCTTCGAGGCGACGCTTGATGTCGTCCTTTTTCTCGAGCTCGCCGAACTTCGAGGTGATGACGCCGACCACGACGACCTTGTTGCCCTTGGGCAGGAAGCGCAGCGGCTCGAAGCCACCGGCGCGGTCAGAGTCGTATTCGAGGAAGTAACCGTCGTAATTGGTGCCGGCGAGCATGGTCTCGGCCACGGGCTCGTAGCCGCCCGAAGAAATCCAGGTCGAGCGGAAATTGCCGCGGCAGACATGCGTCGTCACCACCATGTCGGCCGGCTTCTCGGCCAGCGCGTAGTTGATGACGCGCGCATAGATCTGCTGGAGACCCTCGGGATTGTCGCCGCGCTCGCGCGCCTTCTGCAACTCGTCCTGCGAGCAGAGATAGGCCCACACGGTGTCGTCGAACTGAAGATAGCGGCAGCCGGCATTGTAAAACGCCTTCACGGCCTTGCGGTAGGTCTTGCCGAGGTCTTCGTAGAAGGCGTCGAGATCGGGATAGACGTCCTTGGAGATTGCCTTGCGGCCGCCGCGGAAGTGCAGCACCGCCGGCGAGGGGATCGTCATCTTGGCGGTGACGTGAGCCTGGTCGGCGGACTTCTTCAGGAAGCGGAAGTGATCCAGCATCGGATGGTCGTCGGGGAAATCGAGCTTGCCGATCACGCGGACCGCCTCATGCCGCGTCTCGACGCCTGCGAACTGGATGCCCGTGTCCGGGTGAAACATTTCGCAGCCGGTGAGCTTGGCCAGGAAATCGAAATGCCACCAGGAGCGGCGGAATTCGCCGTCGGTCGCGAGCTTCAAGCCGATCGAGGCCTGCTTGTGCACGACCTTTTCGATCTCCAAGTCCTCGATCTTGCGCAGATCGTCAACCGAGATCTCGCCCTTCTCGAGCCTGGCGCGGGCTTCCTTGATCTTCGCGGGACGCAAGAGGCTGCCGACCTCGTCGGCGCGGAAGGGGGCTTTGGTTCGCTGCATTTTCTACTCCCGGGATATTTTAGTGGGCCGCCGCCCCTGCGACGCCGAGGTGGCGCTCCAGGACCGACGGGTCGGCCTTCAGCGCGGCGCTCGGGGCGTCGTGGACGATCGTTCCGCGCTCCAATATCACAACACGGTCGGCGAGCCCCAGAATCTTTTGCGCGTTCTGCTCGACGATGATCGAGCAGATGCCGCCCGCCCGGGTGATGGCCCCGATCGCCTTCAGAAGCTCCTCGACGATGATGGGGGCGAGGCCCTCCGTCGGCTCGTCCAGCAGCAGGACCTTCGGGTTGAGGGTCAGCGCCCGGCCGATCGCCAGCATCTGCTGCTCGCCGCCGGAGAGCTGGTTGCCAAAATTGCTCCGCCGCTCCTTCAGCCGCGGGAACATCTCGTAGACCCTCTCGACCGTCCAGGGGCCGGGCTGCGCCACCGCGGTCATGTTCTCTTCCACCGTCAGCGAGCGGAAGATATTGCGCTCCTGCGGCACCCAGCCAATGCCGGCCCGCGCCCGCTGATCGGGCCGCAAGCTCGTGACATCGGTGCCGGCGAGCGCGACCGAGCCGGAAAAGCGGCGGGTCACGCCGACGATGGAGTTGATCAGCGTGGTCTTGCCGGTCCCGTTGCGGCCCAGCAGCGCAAGCACCTGCCCCTCGGCGAGGCGCAGGGACATGTTGGGCAGCACCACCGCCTCGCCATAGCCCGCGCGAAGTGCGTCGATCGCGAGCAGGTCAGACATTGACCGCCTCCTCGCCGAGATAGACGGCCTTGACCTGCGGGTCGCGCGCGACCACGTCGGGCGGACCTTCGGTGAGCAGCGCGCCCGAGACCAATACCGAGATGCGGTCGGCGAAGGAGAAAACGAGGTCCATGTCGTGCTCGATCAGGAGCACGGTGACGTCGCGCGGCAGGCTGCCTACGACGGCGAGAATGTCGTGGCGTTCGCTCTCGGGCACGCCGGCGGCGGGCTCGTCGAGCAGCAGCACGCGGGGCTTGGCGGCGATCGCGACCGCGATCTCGAGCAGACGTTGCTTGCCGTAAGGCAGCGTCACGGTCTCTTCGTTCATGACGTCGAGCAGATGGAAGCGCCTCAGGAGATCGGCGATCTCGCCATTGACGTCGCTCCGCGTGCCCATCCGCCGCCACCAGTCGCCGCCATGGCCGAGGCGTTCGGAGACGGCGAGGCCGATGGTCTCGAGCGGGGTCAGGTCGGGATAGAGCTGGTTGATCTGGAAGGTGCGCGACAGGCCGCGCAGCACGCGCTTGTGCACGGGCAAATCCGTGATGTCCTGGCCTTCGAGCAGGATACGGCCCGAGTTCGGCTTGAGCACGCCGGTGAGCTGGTTGATGACGGTGGTCTTGCCGGCGCCGTTCGGGCCGATCAGCGCGTGGCGGGCGCCCTGCTCGATCTTGAGCGACAGGTCCCGCGTCACGCGCAGCCCGCCGAACTGCTTTTCGAGATTTTGGGTTTCGAGCGCGATGGTCATGCGTCGCTCTCCGGCACGGCAACGACGGCCTTGCGTCCGGCAACCTGTTTGATGACCAGGTTCGGCACGTACAGCACCCAGCGATGCAGGCGCTGACGGCCGACCAGCACGATCACGACCAGCACGAGACCGATCCAGAACTGCCAGTATTGCGGGGTGATGGTAGAAAACACTTCCTGGAGCATGCGGAAGATTACCGCGCCGACCAGCCCGCCATAGAGATAGCCGGTGCCACCGATCACGAGCACCAGCATCAGGTCAGCGGAGCGCTCAAAGGCGAAGACGTCGAGGGAGGCGATCGCGGTGGTCTGCGTGAACAGGGCGCCGGCGATGCCAGCATAGAACGCCGCGAGCGTGTAGATCGCGATCAGGCGGCGGTTGACGGGGATGCCGATGGCAGCTGCGCGCAGCGGATTGTTCTTGATCGCGCGCAGCGACAGCCCGAACGGCGAATGCACGACGCGGCGAGCGAACAGGAACAACAGGAACAGCACCGCCAGCGAGTAGAAGAAGCCGGTCTTGCCGAACATGTCGAACGCAATCTCGCCGAAGATCGGCTGCATCTCGATGCCCTGAAGGCCGTCGGTACCGCCGGTGATGTTGGAGAAGCGCTCGGCGAGTGCCTCGAGCAGCAGCGCGATGCCGAGCGTGACCATCAGCCGGGTCAGGTCTACGCCGCGGATCACGAGGAAGCTGGTGGCAAAGCCGAGCACCATCGCGGCCAACCCTGCGGCGATCAGCGCCAGCACCGGCTCATTGATGATCCCATGCAAGGCGAGAAGCCCCGCAGCGTAGGCGCCGACGCCGAAGAATGCGGCGTGGCCGAGCGAGACGATGCCGGCATAACCGAGGATGAGATCGAGCGACATCGCAAACAGCGCCAGCCGCAGGATGTCCGTCATGATCAGATAGCGCGTGGGAAAAACGAAGCCGCAGGCCAGCACGACGAGCCAGAAGGCGACTTCGCCATAGCGCCAGCGCGCCTGGCGCTGGGCGTGATAACCGACGTCGGAGGAAGCGCTCATCGGCGGCCTCAACGCGCGGCCGTACGGCCGAACAGGCCGTTCGGGCGCCAGATCAGGATCACGATCATCATGGTGTAGATCACGAAGGGGCCCATCTTCGGCACGTAATATTTGCCGGCGACGTCACCGATGCCGAGCAGGAGCGAGGCCAGGAACGGCCCGGTGATCGAGGACGAGCCGCCGACGGTGACGACGATCAGGAAGTAGATCATGAACTTCAGAGGGAAATACGGATCGAGGCCGAGGATCTCGGCGCTCAGCGCACCGCCGAGGCCGGCAAGCCCGCAACCGAAAGCGAAGGTGAAGGCGAACACCTGCGGCACGTTGATGCCGAGGCCGCTCGCGGCACGGGGATCATCGACCGCGGCGCGCAGCCGGCTGCCGAACCGGGTCTTGGCCAGCACCATCTGGAGACCAATCGTGAGCAGGCCGCAGATCACGATGATCATCAACCGGTAGCGGCCGATGCCGACGCCGAACACGTCGAACTGGCCCTGGAGCGCAGCCGGCAAATTGATGAACACGCGCGACGAGCCCTGGATGTAGTCGACGGCCGCGACCGACATGAACGTGAGACCGATCGTGAACAGCACCTGGTCGAGATGGCTGCGCGCATAGAGATGGCGGTAGAGCGTTCGCTCGAGCACGATGCCGATCGCAGCCGACGAGACGAAAGCGAGCGGCAGTGCTGCGAAGAACGGCCAGCCCATCCGGTTGACCAGGACCATGCAGACATAGCCGCCGGCCATGGCGAAGGCGCCGTGGGCGAGGTTGACGAAGTTCATCAGGCCGAGCGTGACCGCAAGCCCGCAAGCGAGCACGAACAGCAGCATGCCGTAGGCAACGCCATCGAACAGGTTGGTGAGGATCGAGGTCATCGGAAGCGGGTGAACCCTGGTAATCACTCGTCATTCCGGGGCAGCGCGCAGCGCTGAACCCGGAATCTCGTTTCAACAATTTTGAGATCCCGGGTTCGCGCTAATGCGCGCCCCGGGATGCCCCGCTTTCGCGGGTCACTTCTTCGTCTTGCCGAGATCCTTGACGGCTTCGAAGGTCGCGAACTCGACATTGTAGAGCTCGCCGTCGACCTTCTCGACCTTGCGGATGTAGATGTTCTGCACGATGTCACGGGTCTCGGGATCGATCGAGATCGGGCCGCGCGGGCTTTCCCACTTCTGGCCCTTCATGGCTTCGACCAGCTTGGTGCCATCGGTGTCGCCATTGGTCTTCTTCAGCGCCTCGTAGATGAGGTGGATGCCGTCATAGCCGCTCACGGCCATGAAGCCCGGACGGTTACCGAAGGCTTTCTTGTAGGCCGCGACGAAATCCTTGTTCATCTGCGAGGGATGCGCCGCGGAATACAGATGCGCGGTGACCGTGCCGAGCACGGCGTCGCCCATGTTGTTGAGGAGGTCGTCGTCGGTGACGTCGCCCGGTCCGATCACCTTGATGCCGGCCTTGTCGAGGCCGCGCTCGGCATACTGCTTCATGAAGTTGCCGCCCTGGCCGGCCGGCACGAACACGAAGATCGCGTCGGGCTTGGCGTCCTTCATGCGCTGCAGGAACGGCGCGAAGTCGGGGTTGGCGAGCGGCGTCTTCACCTCTTCGACCACCTCACCGCCGCCGGCGGTGAAATTCTGCTTGAAGAAGTTCAGCGCGTCGTTGCCCGGCGCGTAGTCGGAGGTGAGCGTCGCCACCTTCTTGATGCCGTTCTTCACTGCCCAGTCGGCGATGATGGTCGAGGACTGCGCCAGCGTGAAGCTGGTGCGCACGATGTAGGGCGAGCGCTCGGTGATGATGGAGGTGCCGGCCGCCATCACGACTTCCGGGATCTTGGCCTGGGTTGCGAGCGGCGCGGCCGCGAGCGCGGCTGGCGTCACGCCGAAGCCGGCGATGAAATTGACCTTGTCGTTGACAATCAGCTCCTGCGCGGCCGTCTTGGTCTTGTCCGGAATCGCGGCGTCGTCCTTGAGGATGATCTCGATCTTCTTGCCGGCGACAGTGTCGCCCTTCTGCTGCATGTAGAGCTTGATCGCGTTCTCGATCTGCTTGCCGGTCGAGGCCTGGCCGCCGGTCATCGGCAGGATCAGGCCGACCTTGACGGTGTCCTCGGCCTTGGCCGGCACGACGGCCGCAAGGCCGGCGATAGCGGCCGCTGCTGCGGTCCAAGAGACCTTGTAAGAAAACGTCTTCCGTTCGAACATCAGATGTCCCTCCCCTTCATTCCTGACCTCTTGTGCGCCGGACCGAGTGCCCGGTCCTTGGCTCAACCCCTCACGCATGCGCGATGTCGCGCCACATGGCGTCTTTCGCGCCCTTATTGTCAATCGGACGTTTGGCGACCATTCGGCGCAAGCCGCGCGTCCCGATTGCCGACGACGGGAGCGATGCCGTGGTTACGTCGGGGTAACCCGAGCATCCCCATCCTGGCCGCTCCTATTTGTACGATTGTACAAATAAAATGGACATGTCAACGAAAAAGCCCTGCCGCCGACCAAGCCAGTTTGTCGCGTGCCCCTTGCCACAGTCTAGAAAGCGACCGGCCGCGTGGATGGAGGATTTCGTCTTTCTTTTGCAGAATTCGGACACTGGCGAGGCTTCCGTGCAGCGCAAATCGGTAACTAATTACCCACCTCGAATAAGTCTATTTTACCTTGTTGAAGACTACTCTTCCCGCGCCAGCCTAACCCGGCGTCCAACCTGACCGAATTCGCGCGCGCACAATGCTCAAGCCCTTCCGCTCCGTCCTCACCCTCGTTGCGCTCGCCGCGGGGCTGTCCGGCTGCGGCACCGTCAACGAAAAGCTGTCCGCCGGCATGGGCGACTACGTCCCGCAATGGGCCGGTGGCCTGCCGGCCGACGCACCGCCGCGGCCCGGCACGCCGCAATACGATGCCTACATGAAAGAGCGCGAACGCAAGCGGCTGCTGCCGGCGGCGGATCGCGAGAAGGAAGAGCAGGCGCGGAAGGGTGCGACGGGGTCCACGTCGGGCGGCGCGGTGCGCTGAGGGAGCGAATGGCGAATAGGGAGTGGCGAATATCGCCACCCTTTTCTATTCGCTACTCGCCATTCGCTAGTCCACAAACACCACGGTCTTGCGGCCGTTGAGGATGACGCGGTCGTCGAGGTGGTAGCGGATCGCGCGGGCCAGCACGCGCCGCTCGATATCGCGGCCCTTGCGGACGAGATCCTCCGGCGTGTCGCGGTGGCTGATGCGCTCGACGTCCTGATCGACGATCGGACCTTCGTCGAGGTCGCGCGTGACGTAATGGGCGGTGGCGCCGATCAGCTTGACGCCGCGCTCATGGGCCTGGTGATAGGGCTTTGCGCCCTTGAAGCCGGGCAGGAACGAGTGGTGGATGTTGATGCAGCGGCCGGAAAGCTTGGCAGAAAGATCGTCCGACAGGATCTGCATGTAGCGGGCGAGCACGACGAGATCGGTTCCGGTCTCGGCGACGAGATCGAGGATCTGCGCCTCCTGCTCGCGCTTGGTCTCCTTGGTGACAGGCAGATGGTGGAACGGGATGCCGCCGAAATCGAGCCCAGCATAGACCTCGCGCGGATGGTTGGAGACGATTGCGGTCGGGACCATCGGCAGCTCGCCGGTGCGCCAGCGATAGAGGATGTCGACCAGGCAATGGTCGGACTTCGACACCAGCAGCATCACCTTGCGATGCGCGGCACGGTCGCGCATCTGCCACTCCATGCCGAAACGCTCCGCGATCGCGGCAAAGCCGGTCTGGAGCGCCGACAGCTCCACGGCGAGATCGGCCGCGGTGAACACCACCCGCATGAAGAACTTCTTGGTCTCGACGTCGTCGAACTGCTGGGCATCGAGAATGTTCTGTCCGTTATGGGCCAGAAAGGTCGACACCGCCGAGACGATGCCGGGACGATCCGGACAGGACAGGGTCAGGACATATTGATGATCGGGCATGGCTCTTGATGAAGGTTTGGGCAGCGACTGCGGAACGATCCGCGATTTGCGCCCTGCTCTATCACCGACCCCGCCCTTGCGCCAATCCCGACCGCGGAGTCAGGATGAACAGACGATTGCGAATTTTGACCGGAGCATCCCCATGGCCGACCGCTTGAACGGCTACCGCATCCTGATCCTGGAAACCCGCGAGGAGGCGCAGTTTTCAAAGCTTTTGGCCGAGCAAGGTGCCAATGTCGTGCAGTGCCCGATGTTCACCATTCACGACGCGCCCGATCCCGCCCCGGTCGAGGCCTGGATCCGCCGCGCCATCGACCAGCCCTTTGACGACCTCGTGCTGATGACGGGCGAAGGCCTGCGGCGGATCATGAAGCTCGCGCGGACCCGTGGTCTCGACCAGGCTCTGGTCGCAGCCCTCGCCAAATCGCGAAAATTCACCCGCGGCCCGAAGCCCGGCAAGGCGTTGCGCGAGATCTCCCTCGATGCGCAGCAGACCGCGGAGAAGCCGACCACCGAGGGCGTGATCGAAATGCTGGGCAGGCTCGACCTGAAGGGGCGACGCGTCGGCCTTCAGCTTTATCCTGACAAGGACCATAGCGTCCTAACCGGCGCACTTGCCGCGCAAGGCGCCGATGTCGATGCCGTGCTGCCTTATGCCTACGATTCCAAGGCAGCGGATGCCAACATCGTCGCCGCCATCGACGACATGGCCGAGGGGCGGATCGATTCCATCGCGCTGACCAATCTTGGCCAGGTCCGCCGCCTCGTGGAAGCCGCGAAGGCACATGGCAGTGAGGCGAAGTTGCGCGCAGGGTTGGAGCGGACGCTGATTGCGTCAGTGGGCCCCGCGGTGTCGGGAGAGCTCGCCGCGCACGGCCTGCGCACGGACATCGCGCCGGCGGAAGATCACTATTTCATGCGCCCGCTGATCTCGGCGATGGCGGCAGCGCTCGCCGAGAAACGGCCGAAGGTGGCGGGTTAGTCACCAGCCGACGATGCCTAGCTTGCCACCTGCGAGGCGGCCGACATCAACTCCTGAGGGTTCGGAGCCCCGAACATGCGGTGGCCGCCTTCAGGAACCTCGGTAAAGGTCCAGCGCACGATCCCCTCGCGATCGAGCAGGAACTGGCCGAACAGCTGGCCCTGGCCGGTTGCCGCCATGCGCTGATCGGCCTCCATCATCTCGTAGCCGTCCTTGTTGTTGAGGTACTCGGCAGCCGCCAACCGATTCATCGACCCCGACGTTTCGCCGGGCACATCCACCTGCATGCTCTTGACGACGTCCATACCCACCTTACGCGGCCACTCGGTTTCGTTCTCCGTAAACTCGATAGTGGGCAGGCCGAACGCGCGGTGCGAGACCCGCTCGGGGTCGGACGCGGCGAGCAGATTGGGCAAGGGATGATAGCGGAAGTAGAGCCGCGCGCGCTCGATGGGCGTATTCACGACCGTGAGACTTTCGACGCCCTTGTCGCGCAGGGCTGCGTCAAGTTGCGCCTGTGCCGCGATATGACGCCGACAGAACGGGCAGTGCAGCCCTCGAAACAAGCCGATCAATATCGGGCTATGCCCGCGAAAATCCTGGAGCGCGATCGTTCCATCGCGTGTGATGGCGTCCAACACGATGTTCGGTGCGCGATCGCCCGGTTGAAGCGGTCCGTCGACATGAAGTTCTGACATGGTTGAACTCCTTCATATGACCTAGTCAAGAAATGGCAGTACGATCAGCCCGGCGGGATCGAGCCCGTGGCGAGCGCAGACATCATGCGCCAGCGCGAAATATCGGTCGGCCTCGGGCATGTCGCCTCGATCAAGGCTCAGCGTGGCAAGACCATCATAGCATGGAAAGAGCTGCTGCGGCTCCCCGGTTTCGTTCGCCACCTCGATTGCCTCATTGTAGCAAAGGGCGGCCAGATCGGGGCGGAAGTGGCATTGATGGATTTGCCCGAGAACGATCAGAGGCACGGAGAGATGCTCGCGCTGATCGAGCGCACGGTCGATTTCGATCGCCTTCTCGGCAGCCGGCACGCCTTCCTCGGTACATCTGTCCGTGAAGGTGCAACAGGCAACGGCAAAATTGGCAAGGAGGCGCGCCTGGAAGCCGAGATCCCCGATCCGACGCGCGACATCGAGTCCACGCCGGCAGACCTCCACGGCTTTCGCCGGGTCGACGATCGTGTAGAGCACACCGAGATTGGTGTAGCCGCGGCAGGCTACGTTGAGGAGGCCGGCTGCTTCGGCGGCTGCAACACTTTGCTCCACCTCGCGCACCGCCTCCTCGTGTCGTCCAAGTCGCGCCAGCGCAACGCCCTTGGTGTTGAGGGCCTCCGCAATGGCACGTGCCGCCTCGAGCCCGCCCTGCTCGTCGGCCGGTACGGACCGTGCATAGCCGAGCGCCTCGTCTGCCCATCTTGCAGCGGCCACGTGGTCGCCGGTCCGAAACGCGAGACGGCCGCGCTCCTGCAGGAGATGCGCCCACTCGATGGGCGCGTCGGTCCCTCCAAGCAGGTTGGCCGCCTCGGCGTAATGCGTCTCTGCCTTGATCCGCTTGCCGGCGTCCCACAGCAATCGGCCAAGCTTGCGAAGAATTCGTGCTTCGCCGATCCCGTCCTGTAAGGCGCGGTGCCCCTCCAACGCGCTCTGATAGTGCTCCTCGGCCGTGTTCCGGCGGCCGGCCGCGCCACAAAGGTCCGCAATCCGCTCGTACAGGACCAGACGTTCCGGCTCCCGTTCGCCGCCGGTCAACAGCACGGCGAGGGCCTGTTGGTAGAGACGGATGGCATCGTCGTTCGCATAGCTGGCGCGTGCGCGATCGCCGGCCGCGCGCAGATGGCGCGCACCTTTCGGCTTGCTCGCGCTCAGACTGAAGTGATGTCCGAGCAGTATGAGATCTTCGAGGCGCTCGGGCTCATGGCCATAGAGCCTCTCCAGCGCCCCGCCGATCCGTCCATGAAGCTCGATCCGGCGCTGCAGAAGCAGGTTTTGATAAATTACGTCCTGAAGCATGGTTTGCGTGAAGCGATACGTCCGCAGCGAAATCGAATTCGCGCCCGCGATCTCCTCGATGATCTCCGCGTCGCACAGAAGCTCGAGCCCTGCTTCAACCCTTGCCGGCTCGGTTGCCGCCGCACCGAGAGCAACCGCATCAAAACGCGGGCCGATCACGGCGGCCTCCTGTGCCAGGCGGCGCACCCGATGCGGCAACCGGTCGAGACGCGCCAGCAACAACGCCTGAATGCTTGCCGGAATATCGGCGGCGGCTTCATCCGACTTGATCCGCCACTGCGCACCGTCGCGCTCCAGGGTGCCGGCTTCGATCAGGCCGCGTATGATCTCCTCGAGGAAAAGCGGATTGCCGCCGGCGCGATCGAGGATTCGACCGAACAGACCTCCCGGTGGTTCACGCCAACCGTGACTGAAATAGGCCGCGAGCAGCCTTTGTCCGTCGG
The DNA here is from genome assembly GCF_055811795.1 of Bradyrhizobium sp. MI1.7. Classification (NCBI taxonomy): domain Bacteria; kingdom Pseudomonadati; phylum Pseudomonadota; class Alphaproteobacteria; order Hyphomicrobiales; family Nitrobacteraceae; genus Bradyrhizobium; species Bradyrhizobium sp. MI1.7. Next base: position 16,837 of record NZ_JBVVPO010000056.1, on the reverse strand, counting down.
CGTCGCCAAGCGGGGGCAGCCGAAGGGTTGTGTGACTGATCCTGCTCGAACCGAACTGGTCCAGCTCCAGCATCGGCCGATGCGTAAACAGCAGCATCAGCCGCGTCCGCTCCAGTCGGTCCATCAGGAACCGCAACGCTTCAAGCGACACCGCGTCGGCCCAGTGCAGATCCTCGACGATGATCAGCAGTGGCGACAGTGCCAGGCGGCGTTCGAAGACGGTGCGAATCGCGAAGAATATCTGCCGGCGGAGCTGTTCGGGCTCGACATGCCTGAGCGCGGCGTTGGGGTCGCCGAGGCCGAGGACGTGCAGATAGAGGGGCATCAGGCGGTCGGCCTCATCGGTCGCGAGGCCAAGCTCCGACAGCGCTTCGGCGACCTTCGCCTCCGCCTCTGCGGCGCCCGCCTTCTGCGCGATGCCATAGGCGCTGCGCAGCACGGCGGCGAGAGTGCCGTAGGATTGTTCGCCGAGCGGCGAGCACGCCGCGTGCCGGATCGCCACGCCGGCGAATCGATCCTGGTCGTGGATGCGCGCGACGAACTCGCTGACCAGGCGCGTTTTCCCGATGCCGGCTTCACCGACCAGCCGCACCAGTTGAGCCGCGCCGCCGCACGCGCGATCAAGGCTGCCGATCAGGCGCGCAAGCTCGGCGTCGCGCCCGATCAACGGCGCATTGAGGCCCAGCGTGTCGAGCCCCCGTGCCGCACGGGGCGTGTCGAGCGGCTCCTTCAGACGGTGGACCAGCACGCTGCCCATCTTGCCCTTGAGCGAGACCTCGCCAAGCGAGTCATAGGAGAACGCATGCCGCGTCAGACGGTGGGTCAACGGCCCGACCAGCACCTCGCCCGGAGCCGCCATCGATTGTAGTCGCTGGCCGGTATTCACCGTGTCGCCGGTTACCGAATAGGATTTGGCAACGCCCGCACCGAGCCCGCCCGCGACGACATGCCCGGTGTTGATGCCGACATGGAGTAGCAGCGGTGAACCGGCATACGTCTTCGCGCGTTCGCTGAGGCGCGCCGTCCGGCCGATCATGTCGAGGGCAGCGCGCACCGCCCGCTCCGGGTCGTCCTCGTGCGCCGCCGGCGCACCAAACAAAGCCAGCAGCGCATCACCGATGAATTTGTCCACGAAGCCGCCAAAGCTTTGCACCGCGGCCGTCAACTCCTCGAACAATTCGTTTTGAAGCGTCTGCATGACCTCGGGGTCGAGCCGCTCGCTCATCGCAGTGAAGCCGCTGAGGTCGGCAAACAGCACGGTGATGGTGCGGCGGTTCGCCTCGCTGTCGATCTTGTCCAACGGAGCTCGAAATGCGGCTTGAGCCTCCTCCGCCGGCACGAGCGGCGGAGAGGAGGACCGGATCGGGAGCGTCGTCGGGCTCGTCCGCGCCGATGTCTGCCCGCCTGTGGAGACCTCAGAGACGAAGGCGCCGCATTTCGGGCAATAGGCGAAATCCGGCGCGCATGGAAAGCCGCAGCCGGGGCACGCGTTCGGCTGCTTCGTGCCGCACTTCGGGCAGAAGGCAAAGCCGCTCTGGACCTCTAAACCACAGCAAGAGCAGTTCATGGGTCAGAACCTCGCGGAAGCCGCGATGGCGCGAGCTCCTGGACCTGCCGGATGGGCCCAGGAACCTGGCAAGCATGGGCTCGTCGCACGGGAAGAGCAAGCGGTGGTTGGTCGACCTCTCCGTATCGGCTGGGCGACGAAGCGATGCTACGGGCGCACTGGCGCACCGCAAATCGTCGGCAAGCATAGCGGCATGCGGTAGCGCCAATTGACAGGGGCATTGCTGCGACTACCCTTCCGAACAGAAGAACGAATAATAAAGGCAGGGAATCGCCGTGAAACCCGTCATCGCATCTTGAGCACACCCGCACGACCTTCCGCACTCGCGCCATTCCGCATCCGCAACTATCGCTTCCAGTGGCCGTCCGATCTGCTCACCTCGTGGGCGTTCGAAGTGGAGACGCTGGTGCTCGGCTGGTACATCATGGTCGAGACAGGCTCCGTGCTGCTGCTCACCGTGCTTGCGTCACTGCAGTTCGTCGGGACCCTGGTCGCACCGGTGCTCGGCATGATCGGCGACCGGATGGGTCATCGCGATCTCCTGGTCGTGATGCGCCTGGCCTATACGGCGCTCTCGTCGACCATCATGGTTCTGGCGCTGACCGGTCATTTGTCGCCGCTGAGCGTGATGATCATCGTCGCGCTCATGGGCCTGATCCGCCCCTCCGATCTCGGCGTTCGCGGCGCGCTGCTTGCCGAGATCATGCCGGCCGAGCAACTGGTGGGCGCCATCAGCGTTGCGCGCACGACCCAGGACAGCGCCCGCATCGCCGGAGCTTTGACGGGTGCCGGGCTGTTCGCCGTCCTCGGCATCGGCCTCGTTTACGTGGCGATCGCCTGTCTGTATCTCGCGGCCGCACTTCTCATGCTCTGCCTGACCCGGCCGAAAAGGACCATCACCACGAGCGATCTTCCGGCGAACAGCCACGCGGTCTCGCGATTGCTGGGCGACCTCAAGGAAGGGATCGTCTACGCCTGGAGCGGCCCGGGAATGCGCGCGGCGCTGTGCGTCGCCTTCCTCGCTAATCTCACTGCCTTTCCGTTCACCGGCGGATTATTGCCATACATCGCACGCGAAATCTTTCATACCGACCAGACGGGCCTCGGCTATCTCTCGGCGAGCTTCGCAGTGGGCTCGCTGATCGGCTCCATCACGCTCAGCCTGGTCAGCGGACTGCGCATTGCCCGGCTTCTCATCGGCGCGACGCTGGCCTGGTACGCCATGCTGCTGGTGTTCGTCGAGATCAGGACCATGCCGGTGGCGATGGCCTGCCTGGTTCTCGCCGGCATCGCCCAGAGCATGTCGATGATATCAGCTGCCGTGATCCTGATGCGGACGGCGAGCGCGCATCTGCGCGGCCGCGTGATGGGCGTACGCATGATGGTGATCTACGGACTGCCGCTCGGATTGCTCGCGGCCGGCAGCCTGATCGACATCATCGGCTATTCCGCGACGGGTTCGCTCTACGCCGCCGCGGGCTTCATCGCGATGCTGGCGATCGCGATCCGCTGGCGCGCCGACCTCTGGCCGGTCCACGCCCCGGCCAATGCGCGCTAGTCCCCGTAGCCACGCAGGCGCTCGACATCGAGAATGGTGACGCCGCCATATTCGAGCCGCAGCAGCCCCTCCTTCTCCAGACGGTTCAGGGCGCGGTTGGCGTTCTGCCGTGACATGCCCGAAAGCGCGCCGATCTCCTCCTGGGTGATTTCCAGATGTGCAGAGGATTCCGGATAGAGGATCGGATTGAACAGCGAGGCGATGCTGCGCGCGAGGCGTGCGGTGGCATCCAGCGTGCGGTTGACCTCGAGCATGCCGATGAACTGGCCGAGCCGCTCGTTGAGCTGGCGCACCAGGAAGCGGTTGAACCCGACGCTGTTCTCGAACAGCCACATGAAGGCGCTGCGTTCCATCAGTGCGACGCGGCTGTCGCGTAGCGCGACCACGTCGTAGCGACGCGGCTCGTTCTTGAGCACGCTGCCCTCGCCGAACCAGGCCCCGGCCGTCAGCCCCGCAAGGCTCGTCTCCTTGCCGTCGCGCGAGACCCCGCCCATCCGTGCCAGGCCGCTCACCATGCCCGCCCAATAGCCGAACGTATCGCCGCGCATGAACACGGTCTCGCCGGTGCGGTAGGACCGTTCCGTGATCCCGGTGCGAGCGACCTCGATCTCCGCTTCCGTGAGCTCGCGCGACCAGGCGGCGACCCGCTTCAGTTGATCCTCTGAAATCATGATGCCGAAGCCAGCCGCACCGTTCGCCACCCAATCTCTCTGCTGCACTGCAACACGATCGCTTCGACCACCATCCGACGAAAGATGAAGGCCACTCCCGCCTGAAAAAACTTTGTCGCAGAATTGTCAGGCCGGAGACATTTCAAAATAGCGCTTTCCCCTATTGAGGACCACCTTGGGTGATGCGGCTTTTGATCCCGATCGGGAGCAAGAGTAGCGCGGCGCCGGTCGAGACCATTAGCTGCATGGCCTCACCGGCACGGCCGTACTAGGATCGCCCGACAGGAACGGACGAAGAGCGCCGCTGAATGCGCCATCACCGGGAGGGATTTGTTTGGTGGCTACCAGTCTCGAAGTGCGCGGCGTGTCCCTGCGATTCGGCGGCGTCCGTGCGCTGACCGATGTCAGCTTTGCCATCAATGACGGCGAGCTGTTCTCGATCATCGGCCCCAACGGCGCCGGCAAGACCTCGATCGTGAATTGTATTTCCGGCCGCTACAAGCCGACCGAGGGCCAGCTGTTCTACCGGGGCCGCGACATCACAGGGCTGACGCCGAACGCGCGCCCTACGCTCGGCATCGGCCGCACCTTCCAGAATCTGGCCCTGTTCCACCACATGAGCGTGCTCGACAACATCATGGTCGGGCGCCATCACCTCCTGAAGAACAATTTCCTCACGGGATCGCTGTACTGGCTCACCGGCGCGCGCAAGGAAGAACTCGAGCACCGCCGAAAGGTCGAGGAGATCATCGACTTCCTCGATCTCCAGTCGGTGCGAAAGGCGCAAGCCGGCACCCTCTCCTACGGCCTGCGCAAACGGGTCGAGCTCGCCCGCGCCATGGCGCTGGAGCCGCGCCTCATTCTCCTCGACGAGCCGATGGCCGGCATGAACTTCGAGGAGAAGGAGGACATGGCCCGCTACATCGTCGACCTCAACGAGGAGTTCGGGATGACGGTGGTGATGATCGAGCACGACATGGGCGTGGTGATGGACATCTCCCACCGCGTCATGGTGCTCGATTTCGGCCGCAAGATCGCCGAGGGCGATCCGGCCGCCGTGCTCGCCGATCCCCACGTCAGGCGCGCCTATCTCGGCGAGGAGGACGAGGTGCTGGTCGATCCGGACGATGCTCCGCCGGCGCAGGAGAGTGCGGCATGATGGATTACGCGGGCCGCGTCGCGCAGGCCGACACCTATCCGAAGATGCTGCGGCTCAATGCCAGGGAGCACGGCAACGAGATTGCGTTGCGCGAAAAGGATCTCGGGCTCTGGCGCGTCTTCACCTGGAACGACTACCACACCCGCGTACGCGACTTTGCGCTCGGCCTCATCGAATTGGGCTTGGGGCGCGAGGACGTCATCGGCATCATCGGCGACAACCGGCCGGACTGGGTCGCAGCGGAAGTGGCGGCCCACGCCATCGGTGGATTGAGCCTTGGGCTTTATCGCGACGTGCTGGACGAGGAAGCCTCCTACCTCCTCAACTATGGCGAGGCGCAGGTCGTTTTCGCCGAGGACGAAGAGCAAGTCGACAAGCTGCTCGCGCTTGCCGAGCGTGTCCCGCGGCTGAAGCACATCATTTATTCCGATCCGCGCGGCATGCGGAAATACGACGATCCCAGACTGATGTCGGCGGAAGAGTTCGCCGAACTCGGCCGCGGCCGCGCCACGCGTGAGCCGGAGCTCTACGATCGCCTTGTCGATGCCACCAAGGGCGAGGATGTCGCGATTCTCTGCACCACGTCGGGCACCACCTCGCACCCGAAGCTCGCCATGCTCGCCGCCGGCCGCGTGCTCGGCCATTGCGCGACCTATCTCGCCTTCGATCCGAAAGGGCCGGACGACGAATACGTCTCTGTGCTGCCGCTTCCATGGATCATGGAGCAGGTCTATGTGCTCGGCAAGGGCCTCTTGTGCCGGATGAAGATCAACTTCGTCGAAGAGCCCGATACGATGATGAACGATCTGCGCGAAATCGCGCCGACGTTCGTGCTGTTTGCGCCGCGCGTCTGGGAATCCATCGCCGCCGACGTCCGCGCCAAGGTGATGGACGCGACGCCTTTCAAGCAGCGCCTGTTCGACATCGGCATGAAAAGCGGCCTCGCCGCGCGCGCAGACGGCAAACGTTCGAGCTTTGCCGACGCAATCCTGTTCCGCGCGCTCCGCGACCGCCTCGGCTTTACCCGCCTGCGTTCGGCCGCAACCGGCGGCGCGGCACTCGGCCCCGATACCTTCAAGTTCTTCCAGGCGATGGGCGTGCCGCTGCGCACGCTCTACGGCCAGACCGAACTGCTAGGAGCCTACACGTTGCATCCCGAGGGCAAGGTCGACCCCGACACGACAGGCGTGCCGATGGCCGACAGCGTCGAGATCCGCATCGACAATGCCGACGTCCATGGCGTCGGCGAGATCGTGGTGCGGCATCCCAACATGTTCCTCGGCTACTACAAGAACCCCGAGGCCAGCGTCGCCGACATCAAGGACGGCTGGATGCTGTCCGGTGACGCCGGCTACTTCAACGACAACAAGCAGCTCGTCGTCATCGACCGCATCAAGGACCTGGCCGAGACCTCGCGCGGCGAGCGCTTCTCGCCGCAGTTCATCGAGAACAAGCTGAAGTTCTCGCCCTATATCGCGGAGGCCGTGGTGTTAGGGGCCGGCCGCGACGCGCTCGCGGCGATGATCTGCATCCGTTACTCCATCATCTCGAAATGGGCGGAGAAGAGCCGGCTCTCGTTCACGACCTACAGCGACCTCGCCTCGCGGCCCGAGGTCTACGCGCTGCTCAAGAAGGAAGTCGAGACCGTCAACGCCACATTGCCGCCGGCGCAACGCATCTCGCGCTTTCTGCTCCTCTACAAGGAGCTGGACGCCGACGACGGCGAGCTCACCCGCACCCGAAAGGTGCGCCGCAGCGTCATCAACGAGAAATACGAAGGCATCATCAACGCGATATACCGCGGCGACGCCGACATCCCCGTCGACACCGTGATCCGGTTCCAGGACGGCACCACGCAGCGCGTGCGAACGACGCTGCGCGTGGTGGATCTGGGCGGGCATGGACATATGGCGGAGGCTGCGGAGTGAGCCTGCTTCGAACCGAGACCGCGCTGCCAGCCGATGCGCCCTCTCCCCTTGTGGGAGAGGGCATCTCCGCCGCTCGCCACACCCTCACTCGGGTGAGGGGTCCTCTCTCCGCACCGTCGCGGCCGAGAGAACCCCTCACCCGGCTTCGCTTCGCGAAGCCACCCTCTCCCACAAGGGGGGAGGGTGCACCGTCATCGTTTCTGCATTTTGCGCGGACATCGACATGAACACCGCCTTCCTCATCCAGCTCCTGGTCAACGGCCTCGTGGTCGGCACGCTGTATGGCGTGGTCGCGATGTCGTTCGTGCTGATCTACAAGGCGACGCAGGTCGTCAACTTCGCGCAAGGCGAACTGCTGCTGGTCGGCGCCTGGGTGTGCTGGGCGCTGCTTGCGAAGTACCAGGTGCCGTTCTGGATCGGCATGCCGATGACGCTGGTGTTCATGTTCGTATTCGGCATCGCGATCCAGGTCTTGATCCTGAGGCCAATGATCGGCGAACCCATCATCTCGGTGATCATGGTGACGATCGGCCTCTCGACCGTGCTTCAGGCCACGCTGAAATGGATGTTCGGCGTCAATCCGCAACCGTTCCCGCGCGTGTTCGAGAGCCAGTCGGTCAGCCTGCTCGGGCTTCAGATCCAGACTGTCTATGTCATGAGCCTCGTGGTCTCGGTCGCGATGATGATCGGCATGGCCTGGTTCTTCCGCGCCTCCAAGTACGGCCTCGCGATGCGCGCCACCGCGTTCAACCAGCAGGTCGCGCAGTCGCTCGGCATCTCCGTCAAGAGCGTGTTCGCGATGGCCTGGGCGATCTCCGCGACAGTGTCGGCGGTCGCGGGCGTGGTGGTCGCCGTCGTCAACGGCGTGTCCTCGGGACTTGCGGCCTACGGCATCAAGGTGTTCCCGGCGGCGATCCTCGGCGGGCTCGATTCCGTCGGCGGCGCCGTGCTCGGCGGCATCATCATCGGCTTGCTCGAGAACATCGCGCAATATGTCGACAGCGAGTATCTGCACTGGGGCAATCTCTACGAGATCGCGCCGTTCTACGTCCTCATCATCGTGCTGATGATCAAGCCCTACGGCCTGTTCGGCACCCACGACATCGAGCGGATCTGATCCATGGCCGGCCCTGCCCTCATCCCTGCTGGTGATTTCCGCACCTCCTACGCGGCGGACACCACGATCTTCCCGACCACGACCAGCCGCAACTTTGCGATCATCGGCGTGCTGTTGCTATGCCTCGTGCCGCAAATCCTTGGCGGGTACTGGCTCAGCATCCTGATCCAGATCGGCATCTTCTCGATCGCGGCGCTCGGCCTCAACATCCTGGTGGGCTTCACCGGCCAGATCTCGATCGGCCATGCCGCCTTTTTCCTGCTCGGCGCCTTCACCTCGGCCTACATCTCCAACAACGCGCCGATCCCGGTGTTCTTCGCGATCCCGCTTGCGGGCGTCGTCACCGCGCTGGTCGGGCTGATCTTCGGCATCCCGGCGGCGCGACTGAAGGGGCTCTACCTCGTCATCGCGACGCTGGCGGCGCAATACATCCTGCTCGACTTCTTCTCCCGCGCGGAGTGGTTCACCGGCGGCTCGGTGCCGGCCAGCGCCAATCCGTTCTCGATCTTTGGCTTCACCCTGCGCGGCGACAGACAGTATTTCTATGTCGTGCTGGCCTACGTGGTCGCGAGCTACGTCCTCGTCACCAATCTGATGCGCACGCGCGATGGCCGCGCGCTGGTGGCGATCCGCGACCATTATCTCTCCGCCGAGATCATGGGCATCAACCTCACCAAATACCGCACGCTGTCGTTCGGGCTGGCCGCCTTCTTCGCCGGCATCGCCGGCGCGCTCTATGCGCATTACCAGCTCGTGGTCTCGCAGGAGGGTTTCGGCATCGAGCGCTCGATCCTGTTCCTCGCCATGATCATCATCGGCGGCACCGGTTCGATCATGGGCACGCTGATGGGCACCGCCTTCGTGGTGCTGCTGCCTGAGACGATGGAATTCATCAGCCTCTACCTGAAGGGCGGCGCGATCGACAAGGCGCTGTCCCTCAACACCAACATCACCTTCCTGCGCGAGATCGCGATCGGAGTGATCATCATCGCGTTCCTGATGTTCGAGCCGGACGGGCTCGCCCATCGCTGGCGACAGATCAAGGCGTACTGGAAACTCTACCCGTTCTCGCATTGAGCACGGGCAATTCTCTAACCAACGAAGAAACAGGAGGAGGCAACCAATGAAGACAAAATCCCTTTTGAGCACGGCATCGCTCGCGCTGGCAATCGCCGCATTCTCGGCCGGCGCGCAGGCGCAGATCGCGATCGGCCATCTCGCCGATTATTCCGGCGGCACCTCCGACGTCGGCACGCCCTACGGCCAGGCCGTCGCCGACACCTTCGCCTGGGTCAACAAGAACGGCGGCGTGGGCGGCAAGCAGCTCAACGTCGATACCAACGACTACGGCTACCAGGTGCCGCGCGCGATCGCGCTCTACAAGAAATGGTCGGCGCCGGACTCCAAGGTCGCCGCGATCATGGGCTGGGGCACCGCGGACACCGAAGCGCTGACCGGCTTCCTCGCCCAGGACAAGATCCCCGACCTCTCCGGCTCTTATGCCGCAGCCCTCACCGATCCCGAAGGCGTCAGCGGCAAGGCCAAGCCCGCGCCCTACAATTTCTTCTACGGCCCGAGCTATTCGGACTCGCTGCGCGCGATGCTGATGTGGGCAGCCGAGGACTGGAAGGCCAAGGGCAAGGCCGGCAAGCCGAAGTTCGTACACATGGGCGCCAACCACCCCTATCCGAACGCGCCGAAGGCCGCAGGCGAAGCCATGGCGCAGGAGCTCGGCTTCGAGGTGCTGCCGCCGCTGGTGTTCGCGCTCGCGCCGGGTGACTACAGCGCGCAGTGCCTGAGCCTGAAATCCTCGGGCGCCAACTACGCTTATCTCGGCAACACCGCCGCTTCCAACATCTCGGTGATGAAGGCCTGCAAGACCGCCGGCGTCGAGATCCAGTTCCTCGGCAATGTCTGGGGCATGGACGAGAACGCCGCCAAGACCGCCGGCGATGCCGCCAACGGCGTGATCTTCCCGCTGCGCACCGCGGTGAGCTGGGGCGGTGATGCGCCCGGCATGAAGACGGTGATGGAGATCTCGAAGATGTCCGACCCCACCGGCAAGGTCTACCGGCCGGTGCACTACATCGCCGCTGTGTGCTCGGCGCTCTACATGAAGGAAGCGCTCGACTGGGCCGCCAAGAACGGCGGCGCCACCGGCGACAACGTCGTGAAGGGCTTCTACCAGAAGAAGGACTGGGTGCCGTCGGGTATGGAAGGCGTCTGCAATGCCTCGACCTGGACCGACAAGGACCACCGCGGCACGCTGAAGGTCGACCTCTATCGCACCAAGATCGCGGGCGCGACCGACGGCGACCTCAACGACCTCATGGCCAAGGGCACGATCAAGCTCGAGAAGGTCAAGACCATCGAGCTGCCGCGCAAGCCGGAACTGCTGGGGTGGTGAGCGCAATCTCCGACGTCATGGCCGGGCAAAAGCGCGAAGCGCGTCTTCGCGCAGGCGTCCCGGCCATCCACGTCTGACCACGCGGCATGAAGAACGTGGATGCCCGGGACAAGCCCGGGCATGACGACAGTAGCAGATTGGCGGCATACCCAATGACCGAAATCATCGAAGCAACACGTCCCTCCCCCAGCGCCGTGCCCGCGCCGCCCCTCCTCGCCGTCCGCAACATCGAGGTCGTCTACGACGACGTCATTCTGGTGCTGCGCGGCCTGAGCCTCGACGTGCCCAAGGGCGCGATCGTGGCGCTGCTGGGCGCCAACGGGGCCGGCAAGTCGACGACGCTGAAGGCGATCTCGGGGCTGCTCAAGACCGAGGACGGCGAGGTCACGCGTGGCGAGATCCTGTTCGAGGGCTCCGCCATCGCCGGCATCGATCCCGACAAGATCGTGCGCCGCGGCATCTTCCAGGTGATGGAGGGCCGGCGCATCGTCGCGGACATGACATCGCTCGAAAACCTCAAGCTCGGCGCCTTCACCCGCAGGGATCGCGAGGTCGATGCCGATCTCGACATGGTCTTCAACTATTTCCCGCGCCTGAGGGAGCGCACCGGCCTTGCCGGTTATCTCTCCGGCGGCGAGCAGCAGATGCTCGCGATCGGCCGCGCGCTGATGGCGCGCCCGAAGATGATCTTGATGGACGAGCCCTCGATGGGCCTGTCGCCGCTGCTGGTGAAAGAGGTGTTCTCGATCATCCAGAAGATCAACCGCGACCTCGGCGTCACCATCCTGCTGGTCGAGCAGAACGCCCGCGCCGCGCTGTCGGTGGCGAGCCACGGCTACATCATGGAGCAGGGCAAGGTCGTGCTCGACGGCACCGCGGACGAACTGCGCGACAACGAGGACGTCAAGGAGTTCTACCTCGGCGGCGCCGGCGATCAGCGCAAGAGCTTCAAGAACCTCAAGAGCTTCAAGCGGCGCAAACGGTGGCTGTGAAACTCAGCTCAGTACCTGCTCCGCTTCCGTGACTGCGCAGAGAACATGATAGAACGACGACGCAGGAATGGTGTCGACCAGCGATTTGCCGTCGCGATCGAACTGGTCGTACCAGCCGCCCTTCACGGGATGGCTGAGATAATGCCGTTCGAGCCGCACCAGCGCCGCGCGCGCCTCGTCCGCCGCGCCCGCCTCGCCGGACTCGGCCTGCGCGATCCACGCCTTGGCCATCTCGGTCTGCGGCCACAACCGGCGCGTGCTGCGACGGATGCTGCCGCTGGCATCGCCCTCGTCGACCATGCACCCCGTGGCCTCGTCGCGATAGCGCAACGCGGTCGCGAGCAGCTCGGCGCGGCGCTGGCCGGTCGGGCAGCCCGTGATGCGTTCAAACCCCTTCAGCAGCCAGACCCATTCGGCCTGATGGCCCGGCTCGACGCTGACCGGCTCGATCTTCGACCAGTCCTCCTCGAAGTACTCCGTCAGGATCCGCTTCTGCTTGTCGTAGAGATTGGCGAGGAACAGCGCGAAGAACTTGCCGGCGCGATTCTGGAACGACAGATCGTGGGTCGCATCGAAGCACGCGATCATCGCCTCGAACAGATGCATGTGCGGGTTCTGCCGGCGCGGCAGCGAGACCGGCAGGCCTTCATGGACGCCGCCATGCGGCGAGCGCAGATGGCCGTCGAGGAAGCCGAGCAGCGCGTCGATCTCGGCGCGAATTTGCGCATCCTGGTCGAGCCCGTAGACGGCCGCGAGCGCAAACAGGATGAAGGCGTGGTCGTAAGCATCGCGCCGGCCGTCCAGCACGGCGCCGTCCGGCGTCAGCCGGTGCACATAGCCGGGCCGGCCGTCGGGCGCCTTCGCTTTGCTGAGCAGATGCTCCAGTCCCTTCAGCGCGATGCCGCGCCCCTCAGGATACCAGCCCATCTGCGCCGCCTTGGCGTAGCACCAGATCTGGCGCGCCTGCACGAACACGCGCCGCGGCGCGGCCGTGTCGGCCGTGCCGTCAAGCTGCAGCCGGTCGATGAAACCGCCTGCCGCATGGTCCCAGCCGACGGACGACCACAGCGGCAGCGCCTCGTCGATCATGCGGCGCTTCAGGCGCGCAACGACGTCCGCCGCCTCCTCCGCCGCAATGATGCCTTCGTCCGCCATCGCGTCCTCTCCACGCCTCGACACTGGCCGTCTGATACCCATGCCGGCGGCCGCGTGCAACGGATGCCAACCCGGAAAGACCAGCCATGACCGCCCATTACGACGCCCGCGAGACGCGCGAACCGGCCGTGCGCGAGGCGGAGCTGTTCTCCCGCCTGCCGGACATACTGCGCGGCGCGATGGCCGCGCCCGCCTACGCCGAGCGGCTGAAGGGCATAGATCCGGCCGCCGTGACCTCCAGGGCGGCGCTGGCGGGCCTGCCGGTGCTGCGCAAGTCGGAGCTCCCCGCCCTGCACAAGGCCTCTGCGCCCTTCGGCGGCTTCGTGCCGGCAGCCCCGGGATCGTTCGCCCGCCTCTTCACCTCTCCCGGTCCGATCTTCGAGCCTGAAGGGCGGCAGGCCGATCCCTGGCGCGGTGCGCGGGCGCTGTTCGCGGCCGGGTTCCTCCCCGATGACATCGTGCTCAACACCTTCAGCTACCACCTCACCCCCGGCGGCTTCATCTTCGACGCCTCGGCGCGCGCGCTCGGCTGCGCCGTGATCCCGGCCGGCCCCGGCAATACCGAACAGCAATTCGAGCTGATCGAGGCCTACCGTCCTGTCGGCTACAGCGGCACGCCGGACTTTCTGAAGATCCTGCTCGATGCCGCAGCAAGCTCGGGGCGCGACGTCTCATCAATCAAGCGCGCGCTGGTCTCGGGTGCGGCCTTCCCGCCCTCGCTCCAGGCCGAAATCAAGGCACGCGGCATCGACGCCTACCAGGCCTTCGGCACCGCCGACCTCGGCCTCATTGCCTTCGAGACCGAGGCGCGCGACGGCATGGTCGTGAACGAGGATCTGATCATGGAGATCGTCAAGCCCGGCACCGGCGATCCCGTCGCGCCGGGTGACGTCGGCGAGATCGTGGTGACCTCGCTCGATCCGCACCATCCCTGGATCCGCCTCGCGCTCGGCGACCTTACCGCGATGTTGCCGGGCCCGAGCATATGCGGCCGCACCAACATGCGCATCAAGGGCTGGATGGGCCGCGCCGACCAAACCACCAAGGTCAAGGGTATGTTCGTCCGACCGGAGCAGGTCGCCGAGATCGGCAAACGCCATGCCGCGCTCGGCCGCCTGCGCCTCGTCGTCATGCGCCAGGGCGAGGCCGATGCGATGACGCTGCGAGCGGAAACTGCGGCCGCGAGCGACGCCCTGCGCGAGGAAATTGCAAGCACCTTGCGCGCGGTAACGAAACTCGGCGGTAATGTCGAGCTGGTCAGCCCGGGCGCGCTCCCGAACGACGGCAAGGTGATCGTGGACGAACGGTGATAGACCGATCATCCAATGTGCGCCACGGCGGCATAACAGGGAATTTCTCAAAAAGATGGACTAAAAACAGGTTCTCACCAAGTCCACAAATATAGGGACTAGCCCGCTTTGGCTAGTCACTCGGTGATCGCGCGCACAAGAGCGTCAACAGTTTTAAAGCAGGCCACCAAGCGACGCTCACGGGTCGCTTCTGAAAATCTTATGGTTCGCTTCACTTTGCCGTCGGTGGCCATCAGAACATAACCCAGTATGCCTTGGTTATGCTCAGAAAGCCTGATGCAGCGAGCCGAGGTTTTAGGTGCATTGAGAGAGCCGCGGATTGGCTGGGAGATGGCAGTGTGTCCACTCAAACCGCGCAATGCGGAGCGTACCCAATCACTGCGAGGCTATAGGGCTGTTGGTCCTATCCGGCCGTGTCGGTGCGATGAGGACCAGGGGACTGATTTTTCAACAATGGAGCAATGAATGCATGGAGGTTTGCCCCATCAAAAAGATAAGCTGCGATGCCCGCCGCTTGCGCCGCGGCAAGATCGCTCTGCTTATCGCCGATCATGAAGCTAGCGCCTATATCTACCGGATACCGCTCAAGCAGAGCTCTAATCATCCCCGGCTGCGGCTTACGACAGTTGCAGAGGACACGGTAACGCTCAATCAGGCCCTCGGGGTGATGTGGGCAAAATTCGAACGCATCGATATGCGCACCTACAACAGCAAGTTCACGCGACATCCATTCGTGCAAATTGCGAACATGCCGCTCCTCATAAAACCCCCTGGCGATACCTGATTGGTTCGTCACAACGAACGCGAGATAGCCTGCATCATTGACTGCCTTGACGGCCCGCCGGGCTCCCTCCACCCACCGGAGCTTATTCGGATCAAAAGTATAGCCCTCATCCTCGTTGAGGACGCCATCGCGATCAAAAAAAACTGCCGGGCGCATCAAATCTCACTGGCCTAAGCTGAACGGAAGACAGACATCTTCCGACAATCACGGCCGCTTTTCAACATGCCGCCGGGTTTGGCACGATCATGCTCTGCCAGCGTCGCCTCGCGTCTTTCTTGCTGCTCATGCTTTGATTGGCTTCGTTTTGTTACTTTGCTGCCGCAGCCAAGAGCTGCATTCGCAACGCGACAATAGAGATCCCGGTGGCTTCCGTCCAAGCAAATGGCGCCGATGCGCCAAATCATATCCTCAGGTTCAATCCGAATGACCAACGCCATTTCATTGGCGGCTCGGACGCCCGCATCGTCATGGGCGATGATCAAGACGCCCTTGTTCGACTGTGGCGAGAGAAGCGTGGGGAGGCCGAACCGGAAAACCTCTTGGACAACCTCATCGTTCAGCTCGGCACAGTGACCGAAGTCTTGAAGATCACTTGCGAGCGCGTTCTTGCGAACGTATTCAGTCGCCGCGCGCCACCGTCTTTGGGCACATGGTGAAAGCGATAGCTTGATGTAGGGAGCAGAACGTCCAAGCCTGGACTACGCCAGGATTGCTGCCAACCTACGCGTGATGACGAACTCCATGACGACAAAGGCTCATTGTTTGGCGACTACCGGCAAGGCGACGCTTCCTTCGAGAGTATCGTAAGAAAGATCCACGGGAGATTCGCTATTTTCTGTCGGCGCTCCACTTCGAACATTGGGTTCGCGATCTTGAAACGACCTCGACGCAGCAAGCGGTCGTACACAGGGCAACTCTTTGTGTTTCAACAATTGATCGCCAATGAAGGAACATTGCTCGTGTTAGACTCCACCGCGATCATCACGAGCCTCCGACGATCTTTCCTCGCTACGCAATTCGCTCTGGAGCACACATTAGTTGAATGCTCGCGTTCCGCGACACAACTTGCCGCGAAGAGGGGCTGAAGATTCGCCGCATCCGTTGCCGCCACGATCCATCTGAAACTCCTACTATGTTGATGAGGCTGAACATTCCCCTTGGGCGGCCACTCAAGACCAGGAAGCGCTGCGGCAGCTCCTGACTCTTGGCTTCACCTCATTACTAGCAAGTCTTGTCGAGATGGGCTATCAGCGCGGTCAGATTGCACCTAACTGGGATTTCATCGGTCGGCGGATGACGCGTCTTTCGCATCTCACCTTGCGCAATTTCCTGATCGCGCTCCACGACCTGCTGGCGACCACGGCGGCGCTGTTCGCGGCCTTCTACCTGCGTTTCGAAGGCGGCGACGGCTTCTTCGACCGCCTGCCGCTGCTGTTCCAGATCCTGCCCTACTTCCTCGCCTTCAGCGTGGTCGTGTTCTTCGTCTTCAACCTGACCACGACGAAATGGCGCTTCATCTCGCTGCCTGACGCGCTGAACATCACCCGCGTCGCGACCGTGCTGACCGTTGCCCTCCTGGCGCTCGACTACATCTTCGTCGCTCCCAACGTTCGCGGCGCATTCTTCCTCGGCAAGGTGACGATCGTCCTCTACTGGTTCCTCGAGATCGCCTTCCTCAGCGCCTCGCGCATGGCCTACCGCTATTTCCGCTATACGCGGGTGCGGCGGCATGCGAGGGGCGAGGATGCCGCGCCGACGCTGCTGATCGGCCGCGCCGCGGATGCCGAGGTGCTGTTGCGCGGCATCGAGAGCGGGGCGATCAAGCGCATCTGGCCGGTGGGCTTGCTGTCGCCGTCGAGATCCGATCGCGGCCAGTTCATCCGCAACGTGCCGGTGCTGGGCGACATCGACGACATCGAGGACGTCTTCGCCGATTTCGCCAAACGCAACAAGGCGATTGCGCGCGTGATCATGACGCCGTCGGCATTCGAGCCCGAGGCGCATCCGGAATCGATCCTGATGCGGGCGCGCAAGCTGGGCGTGATCGTCAATCGTATGCCCTCGCTGGAGAGCGGCGATGCGCCGCGCCTCACGACCGTCGCGGTCGAGGACCTCCTGCTGCGGCCGAGCGAAAAGATCGACTATGCGCGGCTCGAAGCGCTGATCAAGGGCAAGGCTGTCATCGTCAC
>NZ_JBVVPO010000055.1:0-56686 GCF_055811795.1 Bradyrhizobium sp. MI1.7 | reverse complement strand
GTCATCGACGACCCCATCCTGCCACGCAGACCGGCGGAAGGGGGCCGTCCACCCCAACACGAGAGCCCGATGCGGCGGAGCCGCACGCGCGCAAGCGGAAGAATCCCCTCAGATTCGAACCAGATGATCTAGATTTTCTCGCGCGCTTGCGCCTGCTCGTCATAGATCCTGATCTGAAGCATGGGAATCGCTTCTTTATATCCTCTCTGCCTGCCCTGGCGCCGTCTCGGTTGCAAATTCGGCCTTGAGTCGTCCATCCACCCCAAGTGCGTAACCAAAGGCCACTAGTGCCTGCAGCCATTCCGGCCTCGCTTTGCAGTAAGATGCTCAGGACCGTTCAGCGCGGTCGAAAGTGACCAGCCGAGCAGCGGTCGAATTGGACCTACTTTGGCAAGAATCGTTCTGATGCAGCGCGCACCTCCAAATTCCGACATCAAAAGCTGTCCCGATATACTTAATGCAGGTTCACCGGCGACCTAGTCGGAAAGGCCATTGATGATGCAGTTCAAGCAGTTGACTGCCTGCTAGCGGTCCCACCGACGACACGCACGAAGAAACTAAGCCATCTCGCGCAAAGGGATCTCAACTTAGTCTGCTCGAGAGCGGCGCGCCAAGGCCGCCTTTTCGCGCGCAAAATCGGCCGATCGCCGCCAAACCGCGCTGCGCAGTAGAGACGAAAACTGCGTCAGCGTAAGAGTTTTCCATGATCCAGTCCGGCTCTAGCTCTACCGACCACAAGCCGAAGGCAATCTAGACCTTTGAGACTGGACGTCGTCCTTCTGCAAATTCAGCTCTTGTTGCACCTAAGCGGTCACGCATCAGTGAGATCAGAACGTCAATCTCCGCCACGCGCTGCGCTGCCCGCTCGCTACCCACCTGCTGGAACGTGGCCCGCGATGATGAGAGCGGACATGGCAGCCGCCTACCTGGACTTTGAAGATACACGCGATCTCGCGCGCGCGATCCACCGAGGAGACGCACCGCCGCCGGTCTGCTGTCGCGGAAAAGGGCGGCTGCGGCAGCCGGTCTGGTCGAAAGCGACCCTGGACCACTTTGCGGCACCTATTGGAACAAGAGATGCCAGCGAACCGGAAGATCTCTTATGCCTAGTATGATATCGCTCGATACAGCACCAAGACTTCCTCGATATTGTCGACGAAAGCTGTTGGCGACCAATCAGGAGGCTTACTATTTTGCACCGCCAACCTGGGCTCGTCGACAAGGCTGCGATTTGGGACCTGAAGCCTTAGGAACCGATTTCACGGCTGCAGTCGAGCGTGTGGAGAAGGTCCTCTTGCCCGCTTTCGATAGTTGGCGCTCGCAAGGCCTCAGTGACGTAGTGCTTGCCTCTCCCGAACCCGGCACCTTCGACTGGCTAGTCGGCGTCTTCCAAGCTCACCAGAAGTGGAACGAAATCGACAGCAGCACTCAGCGTCAGTACAGCAAAAGCCTCGCGCTCTTCGCCAATCATGAGTTGAGAGATGGAAGTCGCGTTGGGTCCAAGCAATTGTCCGATTTCACGAAGGCCTTCGTCGACGCAGTTTATGGAAAGTTACTAATGGTAACGAAAGTGGGTAGCAATGGAGAGGTAGTCGTCCGCGAGCGTCGTCGTTATGCAAATCTGGCCATGGCGTCCTGCCGGCGCGCGTGGTTCGTTGGCCAGCGCGCCCAAGAAAAGATGGTACCGGCGAGCAATCCATTTTCACGGATGGGATTAAGATCACGTGCGCCCGGACGGCCGATACGGCCCACACCGACCGCAACTTGGGATGAACTCGTCGCATTTAGAGCTGCCGCGACAAGGCTCGACTATCGCTCGATCGGAACTGCTGCTTTGTTGTCATGGGAGTGGTTGCAACGAGAGCAGCACGTGTTCGGCGCCTTCGACATTTCGCACTATCGCCCTAGCGAGCGGCCAAATAGCGTCAGGATCGTGCATCCAAAAAATGGAGAGGAGGCCTGGTGGCCGCTGTCAGACGAAACGGGCGCCCCTCTCTTTCCTGAACTTATGGACGAGCTTGACGAGATTAAGAAGACCTCGCTCCCGGGCCTGGTATTCCGACGTGACCATGCGCATCGTCGGTCGGTAATCCCGCTACCATGGATTACCCCACGCAAGGACCTGCGCTATCTGCGTAGTGTGGTCAGGAAGATAATCGCAGAATCGGGCCTTCGTCAGGAACTTTCCTTTACTTCCTTCCGGCACGGAGGGTTCACCGAAGGCGCCGACAGCGATCTCACGGATGCAGAATTGCGCGCCGCCGGCCGTCATAGATCAAGCCGCCAACTGCCCACCTACGCCAAACGCACCGGCAAGCAATTAATTAGGGCCACAAAGAAGCGTCGCGAGGAGCGGACAAGGTCACTCCTTGTTCGACAAAACGCCAATCGTCCCTCGGAATGAGGCCGCATCGGGCGACCGCAGCATCTAACGCATGTGCTGAAATGATCACCTATTTTCCTGTCCACAACGGCCGACGCTTCTCGCTGAACGCCTTCAGGCCTTCCTTCGCGTCCTCCGTCATTGCGAGCAGCGCGATCTGGCTTTCGGTGTAGGCGATGCTCTCGTCGAACGACATCGAGGCGATGGCGCGCATGGCGTATTTGCCGCGGCGGATCGCGGTCGGGGACTTGTCGATGATGCGGCCGATCAGCCAATCAACTTTGGCATCGAGCTCGGCCGTCGGCACGACGTAGTTGAGCAGGCCCGCATCCTTCGCGGCCTTTGCGTCGAACGGCTCGCCGGTGAGCGCCCATTCGTTGACGAGGCGTCGCGGCGCGATCTCCTGCAGCAGGCTCAGCACCTGCATCGGGAACACGCCGACCTTCACCTCGGGCAGGCCGAAGATGACGTGATCGGCGGCAATCGCCATGTCGGTCATGCACAACAGGCCCATGCCGCCGGCCATGCAGACGCCGCCCACGCGCGCAATCGCCGGCTTCGTCGCGTTCTGCGACAGGCGCAGCAGATCGGCGTAGTCGACATTCGGCTTGGAATGGTCCATCGCGAAAGCTGCGCCGGAATTCTGCAAGTCGGCACCGGCGCAGAACGCCTTGTCGCCTGCCCCCGTCAGCACGATGACGCGGACGTCCTTGTCGTCATGCGCGTCGCGATACCCTTTGGTGATGCCGGCGATGACCTCGCCGTTCAGCGCGTTGCGTTTCTCCGGCCGGTTGATGGTGATCCAGAACGCCTGCCCACGCTTTTCGGTGATGATTGCTGTGGTGTCGGTCATGGTACCCTCGCTTCCTTGCTCCCGTTTGCAGCCATTTGCGGCAGCTCGGGCGGCAGGCGCAAGGGCAATCTGCGACGAGGTCTTGCTTTAGCGCCTCGACACAAATTGGCGGGCGAGCGAAGCGTGCGCTCAGGCCGAGACCGTTTTCCTGATCCAGACCTTGTTGTCGTGGAATGCAGCTCCCCCGATCGGCGCGATCGTATCGGCTCCAGTCAGCACGTTGATGCCGCGGCCGCCGATATGATTCTTGTTCGGGTGAACGGATTCCGCGATCAGCACGCCGCGCCGCACGCCGTCGAACAGCGTTGCGAGCAGCGTGGTCTCGCCGCGGGTATTGCCGAGCGTCACGGCGTCGCCGTCGGCGATATCGAGCGCAGCCGCATCCAGCGGATGAATCATCACGCTGGCTTTACCCTCGCGCGCCTGCGAGGACGGCGTCTCGTTGAAGGTGGTGTTGAGGAAGCTGCGCGAGGGGCTGGTGGCAAGCCGGAACGGATGGGCCTGATCAGTATGCTCGATCACCGCCCAATGGTCCGGCAACGACGGCATCTTGTCGAAATCGCCCATCGTCTGGCCGAACGGCGGATGCGCCCAATCGGCCTTGAAATGGAATTTCTTGTCGGCATGAGCAAAGCCGTCGAGATAATGCGAGGTCCGGAAGTCCGGTTGCAGGTCGCGCCAGATGTCGGCTTCGAGACCAGCGATATCGCCGTGGTTGCTGAGCTTCAGCGTCGCGTCGATCAATTCGCGCGGCGTCATCTCGAAGCCCGGATGCTTCGCGCCAAGCCGCGGCGCCAGCGCCTGCATGACCTGATGGTTGGAGCGGCATTCGCCGGGCGGGTCGATCAGCTTCGGCCCGACCGAGATGTGCTGGTGGCCGCCGCCGTAATAGAGATCGTCATGCTCCATGAACATGGTCGCCGGCAGCACGATGTCGGCCATCTCGGCCGTCTCGGTCATGAACTGCTCGTGCACCGCCACGAACAGATCCTCGCGCGCAAACCCCTGACGCACCAGCGCCTGCTCCGGTGCCACCGTCATCGGATTGGTGTTCTGAATCAGCATCGCCTTGATCGGCCCCTTGCCGAGCAAGGCCTCGGCATCGCCGGTGAGGATGCGGCCGATCTGCGACTGGTCGAGCGCGCGCGTGGCCTTGTCGATCGCGTCGTGGCCCTCGATGAGGGATTCATTGAAGTGCCACAGCGCGTAATTGTTGAAGAAGGCGCCACCGCCTTCATATTGCCAGGCGCCGGTCACCGCGGGAATGCAGTTCGCGGCATGCATCTGCGTAGCGCCGTTGCGCGAGCGGGTGAATCCGTAGCCGAGCCGGAAGAAGGTCCGCTTGGTCTCGCCGACCAGTTTCGCAAAGGCCTCGATCTCGGACACCGGCACGCCCGAGATCGCGGACGCCCACTCCGGCGTGCGCGTCTTCAGATGCGCCTCGAGCTCGGCGGGGCAATCCGTGTACTTGTCCAAATAGGCACGGTCGGCGTAACCATCGCGGAACAGGACATGCATCACGCCGCACGCGAAGGCGCCGTCGGTGCCGGGCCGCAGGATGATCTTGATGTCAGCCTGCTTCATTGTCTCGTTGTCGTAGATGTCGACCGCCGCGATCTTGGCGCCGCGCTCCTTGCGCGCACGCGCGGCGTGCGTCATCACATTGACCTGCGTGTTGACCGGGTTGGTGCCCCAGATCACGACGAGGTCGGAGAGCGCCATCTCGCGCGGATCGACGCCGGCAATCTTGCCGGTGCCGATCGCGAACCCGATGCGCCCGACATTGGCGCAGATGGTCTGATAGAAGCGCGAATATTTCTTCACATGCGTGAGGCGATTGAGGCCGTCGCGCATCACCAGCCCCATCGTGCCGGCGTAGTAATAAGGCCAGATCGATTCCGCGCCGTACTCGCGCTCGGCCTTGTTGAAGCGATCCGCGATCTCGTCCAGCGCCTCGTCCCAGGAGATCCGCGCGAACTGCCCGGAGCCCTTCGGCCCGGTGCGGCGCATCGGATACATCAGCCGCTCGGGGTGATGGATGCGCTCGGCGTAGCGGGCGACCTTGGCGCAGACGACGCCAGCCGTGTAGGTCTGCTTTTTCGAACCTCGGACGCGGCCAATGCTGCGGCCTTCGACCACCTCGATATCGAGCGCGCAGGCCGAGGGGCAGTCGTGCGGACAGGTCGAATGGCGGATTTCGATCTTGGCGTGCTGGTTCATGTCCAAATTGGTAACACCAAATGACCTGCCAGCCGAGGGCATTTATCCGGCAATGCCCATGCGATTTGCTCAAATCGCACGCGCCAACGGTTCCTGCCGCGACTGCGAAATGAGGCGCCACCACACCGAAAACAGCGCGATATTCCCGGCACAATCGGCTTTGTGAGGCGTCGACAGTCCGCATCCCCTGCCGCTACAGTGCCGGCCAACAAGAACGATATCAGGGAGGTAGCCGTGATGGCCCGACGATTCATGCTGGCGCTGGCGGCCGGGCTCCTCGCCGCATTCTCCGCGGCCCCCTCCCTAGCGCAAGATTATCCCAACCACGCGGTCCGGATCGTTGTCCCCTTCGGCGCCGGCGGGCCGGCGGACGTCGCGGCCCGGCTGATCGGCAACGTGCTCCAGGAGAGCTTTGGCCAGCCCTTCGTGGTCGAGAACCGCACCGGCGCGGGCGGCGTCATCGGCACGGTCGAAGCGGCGAAGTCGCCGGCCGACGGCTACACGCTGCTGATGATGTCCAACACCCAGACCGCGAATGAATCCCTATTGACGCCGGACAAGCGCAAATACGAGCTGATGCGCGACCTCGCGCCGATCGCGCCGGTGAACTACTCCGACCTCGTCATCGTGGTGAACCCGCAGGTTGCGGCGAAGACGCTGCAGGAGTTCATCGCGCTCGCCAAATCGCAGCCGGGCAAGCTGAACTACGCCTCCTCCGGCCAGGGCACACCCTATCACATGGCCGGCGAGCTGTTCAAAGCGATGGCCGGCATCGATGTGGTCCACGTGCCCTACCGCAACAGCGGCGAGGCGCGCAGCGGCGTGATCGGTGGACAGGTGCAGATGATGATCGACGCCGTGCCGGCGATGGCGCCGAATATTGGCGAGAACCAGGTCCGCGCGCTCGCGATCACCGGCAAGGAGCGCTCGGCCGTGCTGCCGAACGTGCCGACCGCTGGCGAAGCCGGCGTAGCAGGCTATGAGGCGACGATCTGGCTTGGCCTAATGGCCCCGGCCGGCACGCCGAAGCCTATCATCGACAAGCTCAATGCCGCCGTGAACGCAATGGTGAAGCGACCGGACATCGTAAAGCTCTGGACCGAGCAGGGTGCCGTACCCATGTCCATGACGCCGGAGGAATTCGAAAAATTCCTTCGCGGCGATATCGAGAAATGGGCCGATGTCGTCAAGAAGTTCGACAAGTCCTGAGGCCGTAGAGCGATCATGCCGACCATTCAATTTCAGCTCAACGGCGCGGCCATAGCCGTGGATGCCGATCCCGACCAGACGCTGCTCGATGTGCTGCGCGGCCGGCTCGGCGTCACCGGTCCGCATTTCGGCTGCGGGGCCGGTGAGTGCGGGGCCTGTCACGTCATGGTCGGCGACCGCGCGATGGCCTCCTGCGACATGCCGATGTGGTCGGTGGCGGACAAGGACGTCGTCACGGTGGAGGGCCTCGGCACGGCCGAGCAGCCGCATCCGCTGCAACGCGCCTTCGTCTCCGAGCAGGCGATGCAATGCGGTTACTGCGTATCGGGAATCCTCATCAGCGCGGCAGCGCTGCTGAAGCGCAACCCCTCGCCGACGGAGACCGAGGTCAGAGCCGCGCTCGATCGCAATCTGTGCCGCTGCGGATCGCACAATCGCATGGTCCGCGCCGTGCTGCGCGCGGCAGCGGAGACGGCGACGTCATGAGTATGCCCTCCCCCGTCCCGAAACTGCCGGTTAGCCTCGCGGCCAATCCAAAGCTGTCGTCCTGGGTGCGGTTTAGCGGCGAAGGCGGTGTCGCAATCTCGCCCGGCAAGGTCGAGATCGGCCAGGGCATCGTCACGGCGCTGGCGCAGATCGCCGCAGACGAGCTCGACGTCGATATCGGCAGGATCGAGCTGATCCGCGCCTCGACGGCGGCCAGCCCGAACGAGGGTGTCACCTCGGGCAGTCTTTCGGTCCAGCAGTCCGGCCGCGCGCTGCGACACGTCTGCGCCGAGGTGCGCCAGCGCTTCCTCGCAGCCGCATCGGAGCGTCTCGGCGTCGATGCGGCGCTGCTCGATGTCGATGACGGCACGATCTCGGGTCCCGGCAACGTCAGGACCAGCTATTGGGAGCTGGCTGGCGACGTCTCGCTCGACCGCGACGCCACCGCGGGCGCCGTCGCGAAGCCCGCTGCCACACGCGATGTCGCCGGACATTCGGTCCAGCGGGTCGACATTCCCGACAAGGTGTTTGCGCGACCGCGCTTCATTCACGATTGTGCATTGCCGGACCTGGTGCACGGCCGCGTGCTGCGGCCTGACATCTCGGGTGCCAGGCTGATCGCGCTCGACGAGACGGCGGCGCGCGTCGTTCCCGGCCTCGTCGCGATCGTCCGCGACGGCGGCTTTGCCGGCGTGGTTGCCGATAGCGAGGCTTCGGCGGAAGCCGCACTGAAAGCCTTGCGCAAGGGCGCAACCTGGTCGGCCGGCGAGCCGTTGCCCGACGAAGACGATCTCGCGAGCTTTCTGAAGAGCCAGCCGGTCGAAACCACCGTCATCGACACCAGAGCAGCGTCAACGACGAAGAAAGCTGCGCGCACCCTCCGCCGGCAATACACCCGTCCCTACATCGCACACGCCTCGATCGCGCCGTCCTGCGCCATGGCGCAATGGGACGGCGAGCGTGTCCATGTCTGGACACACAGCCAGGGCGTCTATCTGCTGCGCGCCGATCTTGCGATCGTGCTCGAGCTGCCGGCCGAGAACATCGTCGTCGAGCATATGGAGGGGGCCGGCTGCTACGGGCACAATGCGGCCGACGACGTCGCGCTCGATGCCGTGTTGCTGGCGAAAGCCGCCGGCGGCCGCCCGGTGCGGGTGCAGTGGTCGCGCCATGACGAGATGTCTCATGCGCCGTTTGGCGCAGCGATGGCCATCGAGATCGAGGCCGACCTCGATGCGAACAGCGAGATCGTCGGCTGGCGCCATGCGATCTGGAGCAACGGTCACGCCGCCCGGCCGGGACGCGCGGCACAGCCGGCGCTGCTTGCGGCGACCGAGATCGCGACCCCCTACCCGCGCATGATCTCGACGAATCCACCGGCCGCCAATGGCGGGGGCGGCGACCGCAACTCCGTTCCACTCTACGACCTTCCGGCCTGGACCATCACGAGCCACCGGCTGCTGACGATGCCGGTGCGCACGTCGGCACTGCGGACCCTGGGCGGGCAAGGCAATGTGTTCGCGATCGAATCCATACTCGACGAGATCGCGGTCCTGCGCGGCGAGGACCCGATCGCGTTCCGCCTGCGTCATCTCCGCGACGAGCGCGCCAGCGACGTCATTCGCGCCGCGGCACGGCGCGCGCAGTGGAAACCGCAAAAACAGTCTGGCATCGGCCACGGCGTCGGCTTCGCTCGCTACAAGAACACGGGCGCCTATTGCGCCGCGATCGCCGAGATCGAAGGCACCGACGACATTCGCGTCCGGCGGTTGACACTTGCGGTCGACGTCGGCGAGGCCATCAATCCGGACGGCGTCATCAACCAGATCGAGGGCGGTGCGATCCAGGCCACGAGCTGGGTGCTGAGGGAGCGCGTGCGCTTCGATCGCACGCACATCACGTCGACATCCTGGACGGACTATCCGATCCTGACCTTCAGCGAGGTGCCGGCGGTGGATGTCGAAATCATCCAGCGGCCGGAGATCGAGCCGGTCGGCGCCGGTGAGGCCGCGCACGGTCCCGTGGCGGCGGCGATCGCCAATGCGGTCTACGATTGCCTCGGCGTGCGCGTACGCGACCTGCCGATCACGCGCGACAGGATCATCGCAGCCATGGAGCTTGCATCGTGACGACAGTGACCATTTTGAGCGGCGGCGCGGCGCAAGGCCTGGTGCGCGGCCTCAACGAGCCCTTCAAGGTGCAGACCGGCCTCAGTATCGACGGCGAGTTCGGCGCGGTCGGCATCATGGCCGACAAGCTGCGCGCCAGCACCCCGGCGGATCTCGTGATCCTGACGCAGGCGCTCCTTGCGAAGCTCGCCGCGGAGAAGCTCGTCGTCCCCTCCTCGATCGCAGATATCGGCCGGGTCGAGACCGCGCTGGCGGTCCGCAACCGCGATCCGAAAGTCACGGTGAAGACTGAAGCCGATCTCCGCGAGGTGCTGCGATCCGCGGATGCCATCTACGTTCCGGACACCAAAGCCTCGACCGCGGGACAGCATGTCGCAAAAGTGCTGGATCAGCTTGGGATCGCTTATGAGGTCGCATCGCGTCTCAAGATCTTTCCGAACGGCGCGACCGCGATGCGCGAGCTTGCTGCATCCACCGCAACCCGGCCGATCGGATGCACCCAGGCGACCGAGATCATCGCGACCGACGGCATCGCGCTGTCGGGGTCGCTGCCGCCGGGCTGCGAACTGGTGACGATGTACACGGCCGGCGTCACGGCGCGGGCCGCACACCCGAAGGAGGCGGCCGCGCTGATCGCACTGCTGACCGGCGCAGACCGGAAGGAGCTGCGCCGGAGCATGGGCTTTACCGGCTAGGTGCCGACGGCCGCCTTATTTGTGCAGCTGGGTGAGACCGGTCGGCGGCCCGTCGACCGCGGTCCAGCCGCCATCGACGAACAGCGTGCTGCCGCTGACATAGCTCGCGGCATCCGAAGCGAGGTAGGCGACCGCCGTCGCGACCTCGTCGGCGCTGCTCCAGCGGTTGAACACGGTGTGGCCGGCGTAGAGATTGTAGATGTCGGGCCGCTGCTTGAACGGGCCGGTCAGCGCGGTCTCGGCAATGCTCGGCGCGATCGCGTTGACGCGGACGCCAGCGTGGCCGACCTCTGAAGCAAAACCCTTCACCAGCAGGCCGATCGCCGCCTTGGTCGAGCCATAGACGCCAAGACCGGGCTCGATGGTCACCGCGCGCACCGAGGAGCAGGCGATGATGCTGCCGCCTTTCTGCTCGACCATGATGCGGCCGAAGGCCTGGAAGAACCAGACGGTGCCCTTGATGTTGAGGTTGAGGACGCGGTCGAGATCCTCCTCGGTGTAGTCGAGGATGGTCTTGCGGATGTTGAGCCCGGGCGTCGTCACGGCGATGTCGAGCCGCGAGAATTTCTGCATGACGATCTTGGCGAGCGCATTGACGTCCGCAGCACTCGCGGCGTCGCAGCTAGCTGCTTCCGCCCAGCCGCCCTTGTCGCGAATTCCGGCTGCCGTCGCCTCGGCGGCGTCAAGCGCACGATCTGCGCAAACGACGCGGGCGCCGAGCCCGGCCAGCGCCTCGGCCGACGATTTGCCGATGCCCGAGGCGGCGCCGAGCACCACGGCGGTCTTGCCGGTGAGATCGAAGAGCTTGCGATAGTCAGTCACGAACGGATTCTCCCTGTTGCTGCTATCCCTTGTAGCCCATCAGCAGGCGGGGCAGCCACAGCGAGAACGCGGGGACGTAGGTCACGAACATCAGAGCTGCGATCAGGGCGGCATAGAACGGCAGGATGGTGCGCATCACCGCGCCAACCGAGATGCCGCCGATAGCGCAGCCGACGAATTGCGTCGTTCCGACCGGCGGGGTGTTCAGCCCCAGCGCGCAGTTGATCAGCATCAGCATGCCGAACTGCACTGGGTCCATACCGGCCTTCATCGCGATCGGCAGGAAGATCGGGGTGCAGATCAGGATGGTCGCCGCCATGTCCATGAAGGTGCCGAGCACGAACAGGATGACGTTGATGAGCAGGAAGATGACCCAGGGCTGCGAGGACACCTTGCTCATCAAGTCGCCGGCGAAGTCGGCCACCTCGTAGAGTCCCATCAAATACTGGAACATGGTGGAGACGCCGATCAGCAGCAGCACCACGCCTGTCGTCTTCACGGCCTTGGCGGCAGCCCGCAGGAAGTTCGGCAAGGTCATCGTGCGGTAGATGAAGAACGTCAGCAGGATCGTGTAGGTGACCGCGACGGCAGCGGACTCAGTTGCGGTGAAGACACCGGACAGGATGCCCGCCAGGATGATGCCGACGATCAGCAGACCGGGCAGCGCGGCCGCGAACGAGCGGAAAACCTCGGCCCAGCCCGGGAACTTGCCGGCCGGATAGCCGCGCTTCACCGCGACCGCGTAGGCGGCGACCAGCATGCACACCATCAGCACGATCGCCGGCAGAAGTCCGGCGGCGATCAGCGCGCCGATCGAGACCTTGCCGCCCGCGGCGAGCGCATAGATGATCATGTTGTGGCTGGTCGGCATGAGCGCCCCCACCAGGGAGGCATGGGTGGTGACGTTGACGGCGTAGTCGGTATCGAACCCTTCCTTTTTCATCATCGGGATCATCACCGCGCCCATCGCCGACACGTCGGCCACGGGCGAGCCGGAGACGCCGCCGAACAGCGTGCAGGCGACCACGTTCGACATGCCGAGCCCGCCGCGGATGTGCCCAACGAGATTTTTGGCGAGCTGCACGATCTTGTCGGCGACCCCGCCATGCAGCATCAGCTCACCGCTGAAGACGAAGAACGGAATGGCGAGGAAGGAGAAGATGTTCATCCCCGACATCATCTGCTGGAAGATGACTGCGACCGGCAGGCCTTCGTAGAGGATGGTGCAGATCGCGGAGAGACCGATCGCGAAGGCGACGGGTACGCCGAGGATCAGGAAGCCGAAGAAGGTCGCGCCCAGAATGATCAGTTCCATGAGGGGACGACCTCTTCGCCGCGCAGGAGCGCAATGATGTGCTCGATTGAAAAGGAGACGATCAGGACGCCGGAGGCGATCAGCGGGACGTAGCGGATGACCTCGGGGAGCCCGAGATTGGGGATCTTCACGGTTCCGACCGACGCTCCGAGGATCCAGCCGTTGTAGGCCATCGCAATGCCGAACACGGCCACCAGAACGTGGATCACGAGCTCGATCTTCTCTCGCAGATGATCCGGAAGCATCACCAGCAAACTGTCCATGCCGATGTGTCCAGCGTCGCGAACGCCGACGGCGGCGCCGATCAGCGTGACATACAGGATCAGGACCAGCGCAAGGTTCTCCGTCCAGGTCGGGCTGGAATTGAGCACGTAACGTCCGAACACCTGGTAGAACACGATGGTGACGATGATGAGCAGGCCGGTCACGGACAGATACATGCCGAGGCGGGCAACGACGGCATTGATCCGCGACAGCAAGCCGGTCGACGGTCGGCCGGTTACCTCCTGCTCGTGGCTTGCGACATGTGGGTCTGTCATCGGCGTCTCCTTGCGGGGGGGGGGGGGGGGGGGGGGGGGGGGGGGCGGCGGCCGGCGGGGGGGGGGGGGGGGGGGGGGGGGGGGGGGGGGGGGGGGGGGGGGGGGGGGGGGGGCGGGGGGGGGGGGGGCGGCGGGGGGGGGGGGGGGGGGGGGGGCCCGCCCCGCGCCGCCCCCCCCCCCCCCCCCCCGACGCTGTGGCCCTACTTCGTGTCCTGGATACGCTTGACCAGGCCCTTCAGCTTCTCGTCGCCGGCGAACTTGTCGTACACCGGCTTCATCGCATCGACGAATTCCGCCTTGTTGGCGATCGTTACGACCTGCACGCCGGCCGCCTCGACGGTCTTGCGGGAGGCCTGCTCACGCTCGTCCCAGAGCTTGCGCATGACGGGCACCGATTCCTTGGCCGCCTTGCGGACCATCGCCTGATCCTCCTTGCTCAACGTGTCCCAGACCGTCTTGGACATCACGAGAACTTCCGGCGCGAGCGAGTGCTCGGTGACGTTGTAGAACTTGGCGGCCTCGAAGTGACGCGAGGATTCGTAGGACGGCCAGTTGTTCTCGGCGGCGTCCACGAGGCCGGTCTTGAGCGCGGTATAGACCTCGCCATACGGCATCGGTGTCGGGTTGGCGCCGAGGCTCTGGATCATGCCGACCCAGAGGTCGGACTGCTGGACGCGGATCTTCAGGCCCTTGAGGTCGGCGAGCGATTTGACCGGCGCCTTGACGGTGTAAATGGACCGGGCGCCGCTGTCGTAATAGGCAAGGCCGATCAGGCCCGCGGGCGCCATGGACGCCAGGATTTCGTCGCCGATCGGACCATCGAGAACCGTGCGCATGTGCTGCGTGTCCCGGAACACGAAGGGCAGGCACAACGCGATGGTCTCGGGCACGAAGTTGTTCAGCGGCGATGCGTTGATCCGCATCATGTCGAGCGCGCCGATCTTCAGCTGCTCGATGGTGTCCTTCTCCGAGCCCAGGGCTCCGTTGGGAAACACCTTCACACCGAGCTTGCCGCCGCTCGCGGCTGCGAGCTGCTTGCCCATGAACTTGACGGCTTCGACGGTCGGATAATCGGCGGGGTGGATGTCGGCCGAGCGGAAATCGCGTGCGGTCGCCAGCGGCGCTGAGACCGCCAGTACGGCGGCTGCGATGATGCCGGTGAGTGTCTTCATCTGGGGCTTCCTCCTGAGTTAATTATGTCGTTGTCGGGCCGATGCTGCAGGCCGCCTTGGGTCGCTCCACTTCAGGTGTAAAGTCAAGCGTTGCAAACGCACCACCTTGGTAGGATTGCGCGGCGGAGTCGAGCGGATTTGACTGGTGAATGATCACGGCGAGGAAAGGTGCGAGCTTCATCGCGCCCTCTCCGGCGGGGACTGGCGCGGCAGGTGCCGGCTTCCCTTTAATCCCGCCTCGCCGTCGGCCAATGCCGGACGCGAGGTGACGATGCTCGTCATATCCATGGACGTTCCTCTGGTTTTAGAATCGACCGCTATTGGTTGCGGCTTGGAGGTGCAGACGTGACGGTCGCCCCATCCTTGTGCGATGCGCGCTGGTCAGCGCGATGTCGCCAACGTCGTCCCTAGGGCGGGCGGCATTCTGAGTCCAAGCCAAATCCGGCATCGATCAATGCTGGAGTTGCATCGATCGATCATGCATCACTTCGAGGGCGCGATCGGCGAATGCCCCGTTTTTCCGAAATCGCCTGCACTGGGGCGTTACTTGACGCCACAGGGAGAGCCCGCCCAAGATGCGCCGAAACGGAACATCGCGAGGAAATGCCCATGCCGCGGAAGCTGATCGATATTTCCGTGCCGCTCGGAAACGACGTGACGGCCGATCCGCCGGGCAATCACCCGACGATCCAATATATTGATCACCAGCAGGGCTTGCCCCGCATGCTGCAGTTCTTCGACGGCCTCAAGGCGGAGGATTTGCCGGATGGCCAGGGCTGGGCGGTCGAGCAGGTCTCGCTGTCCACCCACAACGGCACGCATCTCGACGCGCCCTGGCACTTCCACCCGACCATGAATCGCGGCGAGCGGTCATGGACGATCGACGAGGTGCCGCTCGAATGGTGCCTGCAGCCCGGCGTGAAGCTCGACTTCCGCCACCTGGCCAATGGGTACGTGGTGACTGCCGACGATGTCGAGAAGGAGCTGAAACGGATCGGGCACACGCTGTCGCCGCTGGAGATCGTGGTCGTCAATACCAGCGCCGGCGCCAAATTCGGCCAGGCCGATTACGTCAACTCCGGCTGCGGCATGGGCTATGAGGCCACCATGTACCTGCTCGAACGCGGCGTGCGGCTGACCGGCACCGACGGCTGGAGCTGGGACGCGCCGTTCGTCTACACCGCGAAGAAATATGCCGAAACAAAAGATGCCGGCCTGATCTGGGAAGGTCACAAGGCGGGACGACACATCGGCTATTGCCATCTCGAGAAGCTGCACAATCTCGACAAGCTGCCGTCGACCGGATTCACGGTCTCATGCTTCCCGGTGAAGATCGAGCGAGCGTCCGCAGGGTGGACCCGAGCGGTCGCCATCGTCGACAATCAGGTCTGAGGCCTCACTCGCCGTTGAGGCCGCTCTCGGCGAGGTCGTGCAGCGCATCGGTATCCAGCACGACGATGGCGCCGTGCTCGAGACGAACCCAGTTGCGGCCGGCCCAGGCGCGCAATTGCTTGTTGATGCTCTCGCGCGTCATCCCCACCATCTCGCTGATCTCCTGCTGCGTGATGGCGAGCGTGCCGCTGCCGGAGTCGAACTTGCGCTCTTCGGTGAGACCGAGCAGCGCGCTCGCAAGCCGGCCCGGCAGATTTTGCAGGATCACCTGCTCGACCTGCTGGCTGGTCCAGCGCAGGCGCGCGCAAAGCAGCTCGATGAACTTCATCGCCAGCGCCGGCTGGCTCTTCACGAATGGCAGGAAGTCGCGACGGTCGATGATGTAGAGTTCGCAATTGGTGTTGGCAGTCGCGTCGGCCGAGCGCGGCGCGCCGTCGAGAACCGCGATCTCGCCAAAGATTTCTCCAGGACCGATCAGATTGAGAATAGCGTTCCTTCCATCCGGCGAAGAAGAGGAAATCTTCACTGTTCCCGTGATCACCGCGAACAGGTTGTTGCCGGGATCGCCCTTGGCGGCGATGGTCGCACCGCGCTTCACCGTGGTGTGCTTGGCGTAGCGGCAGAGTTGATCGAGCGCATCTGGCTCCAGATCCGCGAAGATCGGGTGCTTGCGCAGGACCGATAATTTGTTACCCGCCGCTTGTCGGGGGTCGCCGGTCTTGTCCTGAGGCACGCCGCTCGGCTCCTAAGACTGCGAGGCACTGGAGTTCCTGCGTAGTCAACGTTAGCAGGCTTTTCAACCGGAAAGCATATGCACGGTTTGAGCCAAATACGGCGAAAATGCCGCGGTCGGGCGCCAAGGCGGCATCCGGGGGATGAGCCAATGTGTCCCGGTCGATGCAGAGTTGCAGCTATCGCGCGCACCATTGCGTTGAGGCGCTGCCGAACGGCCGCGAGCTGGCCGTGGAAGCCTCCGCGGCAAGCACGGTAAAACGCGATTGTGATCTCGGGACCGTCAGTGCTTGGCGTCCGAATCGGGCCGACCTGCGCTGGTTTGCCGGTCTGCCCATGCCAAGGCCCCGGCGAATGTGACAAAAACGACCACGACAGCGATCGTCACCAGCAGTGCGTCAGTCGGCATGATGCCCTCCCCTGTTATTTTGGGCATTATTGGCGGCGCACGACCGCCGTCATTGATTGGGATCAAAATTGGCGAGCGCCGGATCAGGCCGCAGCCAAGGCCTCGACCTTCGCCGGATCGAGCAGGCTGATGCCGCCATGAACGATCTCGATCACCCCATGTCGCTCCAGCTTGGTGAAGGTGCGACTGACGGTTTCGATGGTCAGGCCGAGATAATCGGCAATGTCCTGACGACTCATCGGCAGCTGAACAGTGTCCGACGCCCCCTTCAGCGAGAATAGCCGCTCGCGCCAGGCGAGCAGAAACGTCGCGACTTTCTCGTCCGCCGATCGGCGGCCGAGCAGGACCATGTGGTCGCGCGCCTGGCTCAACTCGCGAATCGCCAGCTCGTTGATCCGCCTGAGGAGATGCGGCCGGCTCTCGACGAAGCGGCCGAAAGGCGCCTTCGCGAACTGGCACACGGTGACGCCACCGATCGCATCCGCCGAAAAATTGTGACGGCCGGAAATATTCATCCCCAGGAAATCGCCTGGTAACGCAAATCCCACGATCTGTCGCCGGCCGTCGGGCAACAGCTTGTAGAGCCGCATGACGCCGTCGAGGAGATTGTAGAACGAGGTCGTGCTGTCCTCCTCGGAAAAGACGGTCTCGCCCCCGTCAAAGAGGACGCGGCGCCCCAGATGCTCGAATTCCCTGAGCTCGGCCGGGTCCAGCGACGAGCACACCGCGAAGTCGCGGACCGCACAATCGCTACAAAAATGCCCGTTCGGCTCGATCGTCACCACGGAAGCCTTCATCTACCGCTCCAAGCACCGGCTGCCCCGCATCAGGCCGAGCCCACCGCGCGGGCTGCATTTTACTGCACTGCGCCAAAGCCGATTGACCCAGATCAATTTTGGCGGGCATGGCCGTCTTGTGCTGTTGCTAGACCGCCTGCACCGTCCAGCCGATCAGCTCCTTTGCAATGCGGGCGAAAGCTGTGTCGAACGCTGCGACCGCTGCGGCCGGCTCGACCTTGTCAAGCTTCTCGCTGGTCTCGACGAGGCGCGACGCCACCACCTTGCCGTTCTTGTCGACGATGCGTGCCGACAGTCCAATCTCGACCCGAGCCTCGCCTTCCGTGGCGATCCGGAAGCGCCTGATGTCGATCAGAAGCTGGTAGTCCGCCTGGCCGAGATCGCTCGTGCGTAAGGGCGCGTGGGCGATGTCGTAATTCTCAAAACTGTCGATCAGCCGCGCCTGCACCAGCTTCGGAATGCTGTCGGCCCAGAGGAATTCGGCAAAGCCCGGATTATCCCCGCTGGGTGCAAACAACATGCGCTGGGTCTGGAGCATCGCGACCGCGGTCGGCTCGGGAATCGCCAGTGACGCCGAAAGCGTCTTGCCGGCCGGCCCAAGATTCTGCGGCGTGCGCAGGTCATAGGTGATCTTCTGCGCCGGCGTCCCGCCGCCGGTCATCTTTTCCAGGCCTGCCAGAATACCGTCGATCTTGCCGGTGTTGCGCGCGAGCCCGTCGGAGAATATCTTGAGGTTCGCGATAGTGTCCTTCAGCGGACCGGAATTGTCCTCCAGCACGGTGTCGACCCGTCGCAGCGCATCGCGCGCAGCCTGCGTCATGCTCTGGCCTGCACCGGCATCGGCGACCAGGGTCACGGGCTCGCCGGCCTTGGCAACGATCATGCCGCCCTCCAGCGTCACCACCGGCACGCCGGTCAGCCCCTGGAAATCCAGCCCGACCTTGGTGTCGGTACGCACGGGTGTCGTCGAGGCAACCGAGATCGTCGCATTGACGAAGCGCGGATTATCCGGCGCGAGGCCGATCTGCGTCACCTCGCCGACCCGGATGCCGTTGAACAGCACACCGGCACCGACCAGCAGACCCGGCACCGGACCCTGGAATTGCACATGATAGTTCGCGCGCGGCCCGATGCCGCCCGTGTTGTTCAGCCAATAGACGAAGCCGAACACCGCAAGGATAGCGGCCAGCACGAAGCTGCCGATCAGCACGTAGGGAGCCCGGGTTTCCATGTCTCATCTCATCTCGTGTTGCAGCATCTGCGAGCGCTTGCCGTGGAAATAGGCGCGCACCCAGGGATGCTCGGATTGCAGCAAATCGCGCATCGGACCGATCGCCACGATCTTGCCGTCGGCGAGCGCGGCGACGCGGTCGCAGACCGTGGTGAGGCTCGCAAGATCATGGGTGACCATGAACACGGTGAGGCCGAGGGTCTTCTGCAGCGTCCCGATCAGCGCGTCAAAATCGCCGGCGGCGATCGGGTCGAGACCGGAGGTCGGCTCGTCCAGGAACAGGATCGGCGGATCGAGCGCGAGTGCGCGGGCCAGCGCCACGCGTTTGGTCATGCCGCCCGAGAGCTCGGACGGATATTTGTCGGCGTCCTGCGCCCGCAGCCCGACCATCTCGAGCTTGGCGATCGCGATCTCGTCCATCAGCTCTTGCGACAACACCAGATTTTCGCGCAACGGAAACTGGACGTTCTGCCGGACCGTCAGCGAGGAGAACAGCGCACCCTGCTGGAAAAGGATGCCCCATGTCGTGGCTGCGCCCTCCTTGCGACCGCCGACGGGCTGTCCCATCACGTCGATGGTGCCGGCCTGGCGTGGGATCAGGCCGATGATGGTGCGCATCAACACCGACTTGCCGCCGCCGGACGCACCGACGAGCCCTAGGATTTCGCCCCGGCGGACGTCGAGCGAGAGATGATCGAGCACGGTCTGGCGGCCAAAGCCGACCACGAGGTCGCGGACGCGGATCGCGAACTCCTCTTGCGACTGCTCCATCGTCACATTCCGATCGAGGCAAAGAAGATCGCGAAGAGGCCGTCGAGAACGATCACCAGGAAGATCGACTTCACCACTGACGTCGTGGTTTGCCGCCCCAGCGACTCGGCGCTGCCCTTCACGCGCAATCCTTCGCTGCAGGCGACGATCCCGATCACCAGAGCCATGAAGGGCGCCTTCAGGATGCCGACCTCGAAATGGGTGACGGAGATGGCCTCATGCAGCCGCGCGATATAGATCGCCGGCGCCATGCCGCCGTAGAATTGCGCGACCAGCCCTCCGCCATAAAGCGCCGCAACTGCCCCAATGAACGCGAGGATCGGCAGCGCGATAACGAGGGCTGCTACTCGCGGCAGTATCAGGACATGGACGGGATCGAGGCCCATGGTCGAGAGCGCGTCGATCTCCTCGCGCATCTTCATCGAGCCGAGCTCGGCGGTGTACGCGCTCCCCGACCGGCCGGCGACCATGATGGCGACGATCAGCACACCCAGCTCGCGCAGCACCAGGATTCCGACCATGTCGACAGTGTAGGACTCCGCACCGAACCTGCGGAAATGAAAGAACCCCTGCTGGGCGATGATGGCACCGATCAGGAAGGTAATGAGAACGACAATCGGAATGGCCTGCCAGCCGATCCGGTAGAGCTGATAGACAAGCGATGTCAGCCGCAGCGAGCGTGGCCGGCGCAGCACGCCGATCACGGCGATGAACAATGCACCCAGCATTTGAAGAAAGATCGTGACGTCTTCGCGCGCGCCAACCGTGGATTTGCCGAGATCGCTGAGCCTGAGCAGAACCGGGTTTGGCGCGGCCGCAGCCGCCGGGGTGTGACGGTTGACCTGACGCACCTCATCCATCAAGCCGCTGAAATGATCGGCAACGCCGACGAATTCGGCCGATCTGCCGGATGATGCGGCCCGTCGCGACAGCTTCTCCAACACCCAGGCGCCGAGCGTGTCGAGCGCGCTGACGCCAGACATGTCCAGCGTCACGGCGCTGGATCGATCGACATCGGCCCCGACCGAACGGGACAGCGTTTCGAGCGCCGACACGTTGGCTGCCGTCCACGGCCCTTCCGGGCGCAATTTCAGCACATCGCCGGAGGGCGTTGCCAGCAACAGCGGTTCGGAGTTCACGCTTCCACCTCATCGGGACAATTGGTCCCCATTCAGCCGCCACTTCTAGGCCAGCATGTGGCGGCCGGGTTGACCTGTCTCAAGACCAGGACCGCGCTTCGTCCCTTGACGCAAATCAAGCGCGGCCGCGCCACCGGGCCTTAGGGTCGTTTCCATTCAAGGGAGTTCTCAAATCCATGTTCAACAGCGACAGGATGAGCGAAGAACTGCGAGCGTTGAAGGTTGACGTCACGCGTCTGCTGAGCACCGCAGGCGAAGAGATGTTCGACAGCTCGAAAGACCGGGCCGAGGCTCTGGCCGATCAGATCAAGGCTGCGCTTGCCGAGCTCGGAGAAACCGTCAGCGACGAGCAGGAGCAGCTTCAGCGCCTCATTGCGGAACGCCCGGTCACGTCGCTGGCCTCGGCTTTCGCGCTCGGCGTGGTCGTCGGCGTCATGCTGAGGAGACACTAGGTGAACACGGAGAATGTCGTCAAACATCTGCGCGTGCTGTGGCGCATCGACAGGATCATCGCGGACATCAGGCTGCGCCATCTGTTGATCGGTCTCGGCCTGCGGGCCTTCGCGGCCCTGATCGCGACATTCGGGCTCCTGATGCTGGAGCTGTCGGCCTATTTCGCCCTGGTCCAGATCTGGAGCGCAATTGCGGCGGCCGCCATCCTCGGCACCGTCAATTTCGCCATCGCGGCGATTCTCCTCATCGTTGCCGGCCGTCCTCCATCCGGCCGCGACATCGAGCTCGCCAATGAAATTCACGGCGCATCTATCGAAGCCTTGCAGCTCGAGGCGCGGGCGCTCCAAGCCCAGGTGTCAGGCGCGGTCCATCATCCGCTCAGCACGATTGTGCCGGTGCTGGTGCCGCTGATCGCGATCATCGTCAAGAGTCTGCGGAAAACGGCCACGGAATCCGCCGCATCGCGCGAAGCGCACTCGTGATCGGAACGCTCAGAGCTTGAGCCTGACGTCACAGAGGTCGGGCTCGGTCGAATCCGGCTTCACGTCGAAGCCGAGCTGGCGGCACATCTCAAGCATTGTGGTGTTCTCCCTGAGAACATCACCCGAGATGGTCTTCAGCCCCTCCGACCTCGCATAGTCGATGATCAACTGCATCAACGCCCATCCGAGCCCCCTGCCCTTGAGGTCCGACCGCAGCAGGATCGCATATTCGCCGCTCTCATAGACCGAGTCCGAATGGAGCCGGACCACGCCGACCATCTCGCCGGTCGCTTCGTCGAATGCGATGAAGGCCATTGCGCGCGCATAGTCGAGCTGGGTCAGGCGCGCGATGAACTCGTGGGTGAACTCCTTCATCGGCGCGAAGAAGCGCAGGCGGAGGTCGTGCGCCGTGACGTGACGCAGGAATTCGTGGATGGTCGGCTCGTCCTCGGGACGCAAGGGCCGTACGAAGATGCGCCAGTCGTCCTTGAGCGCCAGGCGGCGCTCCCACTGCGACGGATAGGCCCGGACGGCGAAGTTGGCCGGGCCGGAGCCGGCGAATTTGCGCTGCGGCGGCCCCACCGCGACGCGGGCGTCGACCGCAGTCACGCCGGTCTCGTCCGCAAGCAGTGGGTTGATGTCGAATTCACGGATCTCGGGAATGTCAGCGGCCATCTGGGCGAGCTTGACCAACACCAGCGCGACGGCGTCCGGCTCGACCGCGGGTACGTCGCGATAGGCCTTCAGCAGCCGTGATACGCGCGTGCGGCCGATCAGGTCGCGGGCGAGCTGCAGATCAAGCGGCGGAAGCGCCAGTGCCTTGTCGTTGATGATCTCGACCGCCGTCCCGCCCCGGCCGAAGACGACGACGGTGCCAAAGGTGGGATCGTCGGCAAGACCCAGGATCAGCTCACGCGCCTTCGCCTTGACGACCATCGCCTGCACGATGACGCCCTCGATGCGGGCTTCGGGACGGAGCTTCCTCGCCCGCGCGAGAATGTCGGTGGCAGCCGCGCGCACGGCCTCCGGCGTGGTCAGATTGAGGACGACGCCGCCGACGTCCGATTTGTGGACAATGTCGCGCGACATGATCTTCAGCACGACCGTGACGCCTTGCGCGAACATCTCGCTGGCGTAGGCGACGGCCTGCTCGACATCGGTCGCAGCACGAGTCGGTACCATCGCGATATCATAGGCTCCGAGCAGGTGCTTGATCTCGACGGGATCGAGCCATTTGCGGCCGTCCGCGATCGCAGCGGCGACGATCTGCCTGGCAGCCCGGGCGTCAGGCACGAACGTGTCGGGCATCGCGGGAGGAACCTGGCTCAGCTCCTCTACGACCTCGCGATGCCTCACGAGATGCATGAAGCCGCGCACCGCATCATCTTCGGTCGGATAATTCGGAATGCCCGCGCCGGAGAGCGCCTGAATGATGTTCTGATCGGCTCCGACCCAAGCCGCCAGCACGGGCTTCGCCCATCGGCGCTGCTTCTCGCGATATTTGCCGACGAGCTCGGTCACGGTCGCGGCGATGTCGGCCGCCGGGGCGATCGCGGTCTGCACGTTGAGGACGAGGACGGCATCATTATCAGGGTCCGCGAGCAGCACCTCCAGTGCGGCCGCGTAGCGCGATGCATCGGCATCACCGACGATGTCGACGGGATTCGAACCGGACCAGGTCGGCGGCAGCACCGCATCGAGGCTCTTGCGCGTCGCGGCCGAGATGGACGCCGGGATTCCACCAAGGTCCACCAACCGATCCACGGCCAGGACACCGATGCCGCCGCCATTGGTGAGGATGGCGAGACGCTTTCCCGCCGGCGGTTCAACGCGACCGAGCGTCTCGGCGCAATCGAACAGCTCGCGCAGATCGGAGACCCGCAGGACGCCCGCACGGCGGAACGCGGCGTCATAGACGGCGTCGGCGCCGGCGAGCGCGCCGGTATGGGTTGCCGCCGCTTTGGCACCCTGCGCCATGCGGCCGGACTTCACCACGACGACCGGCTTGACGCGCGCCGCGGCCCGTGCCGCCGACATGAACTTGCGCGCGTCCTTGATGGCTTCGATGTAAAGCAGGATCGCGCGGGTCTTGGGATCCATCGCGAAATGATCGAGCAGGTCGGCAATATCGACATCGATCTGATCGCCGATCGTGACAATGCCGGAGAACCCAACGCCGCGCTGCGCAGCCCAATCCACCATTCCGGCCGCGATCGCGCCGGATTGCGAGATCAGCGCGAGGTTGCCCGCCCCCGGCATGTGCGCGGCAAAGCTTGCATTGAGGCTGACGCCCGGCATCATGATGCCGAGGCAGTTCGGCCCAATCAGCCGCATGCCGTATTTGCGTGCAGCAGCGATCGCGGCCTCGTGCAGGGATCCCGGTCCGTGACCGAGGCCCGCCGAGACGATCAGCGCGCCGGCCGAGCCGCGACGTCCGGCCTGGTCAATGATGCCGGGAACCTCCCGCGCCGGCGCGGTGATGACCACGAGCTCGGGCACGAAGTCCAGCCTGTCCAGACTGCCCACCGCAGCGATGCCGCCGATCTCGGCATGGCGCGGATTGACGAGGCCGAACCGACCCTTGAACTCGGCTTTGTGAATGTTCTCGAGAACGGCGCGTCCGACCGAGACCGGGCGGGCGCTCGCGCCGACGAGCGCAACCGAACGCGGCGACAGCAGATTCTTCAAGCGATAGGTTGACATGAAAGCAAATGCGCCCGGTCGGTGGCGGTTCCGATGATTGACAATTAGGCCGATAAACTGGCGATGCGCCTAGTGCGAGATCATAACCCAGCACGGCGGCTGGCCAATGACAGTCTTTGTCACACCACCCCAAACGATCTCGTTCAGGCGTGAATGATGGTAGGCGCCCATCACGATCGCATCCACGGCATGGGAATTAGCCCAGCTTCCGAGCACCTTGCCGATCGAGCTGCCGCCGCCCTTCGTCGTTTCGAACGAGGCGTAGACCCCGTGTTCCCTCAGATGATCGACGAGCGCGGTTCCGGATTGCACGATGGCATCGGTCTTGTCGTCCGCCACCGTGACCACCCGGACGGATGAAGCAGCCTGAAGAATGGGCAGCGCGTCGCCGACGGCCCGCGCGGCGCGGGCGGAGTGATCCCAGGCGATCATGACGTTCTCGAACTCCGGTCGCAGCTCGTCCACATGCTGTTCCGGGCAGAGCAGCAGCGGCCGGCCGGATTCGAACAGGAGCGTTTCGATGATGCGCTCCGTCTGACTGTCATGCGGCCTCACGGGGACCAGCGTCAGATCGCTGAAGCGCGCATGCTCGGCCAGGATCGACGCGATCTGGTCCGCGGGCACCTTGCCCGATCGGCTTTGGGCGCGAATGTTGGCGCGGGAGGCTGCATTGGTGAAGGCGTTGAGGAGTTGCTGCACGTCGCTTACCTCACGCGAACCGCTCGCCTCCGCGGAATCCAGATCGCCAGGGATGATGACCTTCGGCCGCACGAAAACATCTTCCTCGAGCGCGAGCGCGGTGATCCTGGCGCCGAGGTCGGCGGTGACAGCCACGCATGTCGCGATCGCGGCGAGGGCCGGTCCGCGCGGTTGGCCGACAAGCGGCAGAAAGACATCCTTGATGGGCATCGGGATTCTCCTTACCGGTTAGGATAAGCCACCTTTCGCCGGGAAGCTTGATCCTCCTCAAGGCGGGAACACCGCGCAGCCAGCCGACGACAGGCTTTGACCGATGTCAAGGACTGGCCCCGATCCGCCTCTAAGGATTAGCCTGCTGCCTCACCGCTGACGCATCTGGAAATGCCTGCTGAGATGACAGACGATTCTGCAATCCAGGAACGGGTCTTCGAAGCTCTAAACGCGCGTCCTGGCGTAAAGCGGATCAACACCCACGCAGCGTCGGTGTTTCTCGACGGAACGCGCGCCCTGAAGATCAAGCGGGCTGTCAAGTTTCCATTCCTCGACTATTCGACGCTCGAAAAGCGCGAGGCGGCCTGCGAAGAGGAGATCAGGATCAACCGGCCGCTCGCGCCGCAAATCTATCACCGCGTCGTGGCGATCACGGAGGAGCCGGATGGATCGATCGAGATCGACGGTGGCGGCCGGCCGGTCGAGTATGCGGTCGACATGTCCCGCTTCGACGAAAACCGGACGCTGGACCGTGTGGCCAAAACCGGCCCGCTGGATGCAGAGCTCGCCCCGGCCATCGCGGATGCGATCGCAGCATCGCATGCGAGAGCGCCGGTCGCGGACGGCACCGCATGGATTGCCTCCATTCCTGCGCTGATCGATGGCAACAGCACCGGGCTGCGCAATGGCGATCATTTCGAAGCCGCCCAGATCGAGCAACTCTGCGAAGCCTCACATCAGGCATTCCTGCGCGTCCGCGCTACACTGGAAGAACGCGCGCGCCACGGTTTCGTGCGCCGCTGTCACGGCGACTTGCATCTTGCCAATATCGCGTTGATCGATCGGCAGCCTGTCCTGTTCGACGCGATCGAATTCGACGCGCAGATGGCGACCGTGGACGTGCTCTACGATCTTGCGTTCACGCTGATGGACCTGCTGCGCCATGACCAGTCGGCCACGGCCAATGCCGTCCTGAACCATTATCTGATGACGGCGCCCGGCGAAACGCTCGACGCCCTGGCTGCGCTGCCACTGTTCATGTCCATTCGCGCGGCGATCCGTGCGCAGGTGGCGCTGGCGCGGCTGAGACGGCCTGATGCCGACGGCCCCGGCACTCTCGACGAGGCGCGCCGCTATTTCGAGCTCGCCCGGGCTTTGATTCATCCCCCCGCCCCTCGCCTGATCGCGGTTGGCGGACTGTCGGGTACCGGCAAATCCGTGCTCGCGCGCGCGCTGGCGCCCGCCGTGGCACCACAGCCGGGCGCCGTCGTGCTGCGCAGCGACGTCATTCGCAAGCAGCTGTTTCAGGTGGGACACACCGAACGGCTACCGCCGTCCACGTACCGGCCTGACGTGACGGCGCAGGTCTACGAGGTGCTGATGCAGCGCGCCCGGCAGGTTCTGGCGCAAGGCCATTCGGCAATCGTCGACGCCGTCTTTGCGCGCGAGTCCGAGCGAGACGAGATGGCCGCCCTGGCCCACGAGTGCGGCGTACCGCTCAATGGACTATTCCTCGTCGCCGACCTCGCCACCCGCCAGGCGCGAATCGGCGGCCGCCGGGGCGACGCGTCCGACGCCACGCAAGAGGTTGCCGCGCAGCAAGAGCACTATAATATCGGCCATGTCGGTTGGGCGACCATCGATGCATCCAGGACACAAGCGCAGACGCTCCAGAATTGCCGGGACGTAATCGCTGAGGGCAAATAGGGCAATCTGATTGGCGCGGGCTAGGATGGCGCGACCCACCACGAGTTCGATGGCGACCGCTCGCGCCAAGCCTGCGGCGCGGCGCAATGTTCTGCCCGGCCGCCTCAGCCCTGGCATGGCCTGCGACACCGCGTTCCGGATCATCGCCCGCCGTCACCTCGATGCCGTCCTCGCCCAGCACGATGGCACCTGCCACGGCGATCCCGAGGCGCTGCATCAGATCCGGATCGCACTGACGCATCTGCGCACCGCCATCCGCTTCTTCTCGCCCATGGTCGACGATGCCCTGCGGCCGAATGTCTGGGCCGAACTGAAATGGCTGAACAGCCAGCTCGGCATGGTGCGCGACCTCGACGTGGCGATCGAGCGGGTTATCGCCGAGAGCGGAGGCGAGCTTGATGTGATCGCCGAGCTCCAGCATTGGGACGAGAAGCGCGCCGAGAGCCACCGCCTGCTGGCGCGCGCGCTGCAATCGGCGCGGTATCGCCGTCTTGTCGAGCAGACCTCGGCCTGGATCGAGAGCGGTCCTTGGTCGACCCGGCGCAGCAAGGAGGCCATCCGATTGCGCCGTTGCCCGCTTGCCGACCACGCGACGGCGCAGCTTACGGAATGGGAAACGACGCTGCTCAGGAAGGCGCGGAAACTCCGCAAGCTCGACGTCGAAAAACGGCACAAGCTGCGGCTCCTCAACAAACGGCTGACCTATTCGATCGAATCGCTAGAGGATTTGTTTGCAGACGAATCGCTGACCAAACAGAAGTCGATCCTCAAGCAATTGCGCAAGGCGCAGAAGTCCCTCGGGCAATTGAACGACGATGCACGAGGCCAAACCCTGGCAGCGTCGCTGAACGAGGCCGTCCCCGAGGCGGGCATTCGCTTCCTCAACCGGAAGCGCCAAAAGAAGCTGTTGCGGACCGCCTCGAACGCTTACCGGAAACTGGACAAGGCCAAGCCGTTCCGCTCCTCCGACCTCGCCCCGAATGCAGAGCCCGAGGATTA
The DNA here is from genome assembly GCF_055811795.1 of Bradyrhizobium sp. MI1.7. Taxonomy (NCBI): domain Bacteria; kingdom Pseudomonadati; phylum Pseudomonadota; class Alphaproteobacteria; order Hyphomicrobiales; family Nitrobacteraceae; genus Bradyrhizobium; species Bradyrhizobium sp. MI1.7. Next base: position 29,139 of record NZ_JBVVPO010000055.1, on the reverse strand, counting down.
GGTGCGGACCAGCTTGACTTGGGTCAAATCAGCTTCCTGCCGGTGCCCTAAGCTCCACACATCGATATTCGTGTGAACTTGCGGAGCTTTCCCATGCGCGCCCACCAGATCATGACCCGCTCGGTCATCTCGGTTGCCCCCCACACCAGCATCGTCGAGGCGGCAAACATCATGCTGAAGCGGCACGTCAGCGGCCTCACCGTGGTCGACGATGCCGGCAAGCTGGTCGGCGTGGTCTCCGAGGGGGATTTCGTCCGCCGCAGCGAAATCGGCACCGGTCGCAAGCGAGGCCGCTGGCTGCGGTTCATCCTCGGCCCCGGCGCATCCGCCAGCGATTTCGTCCACGAACATGGCCGCAAGGTCTCGGAGGTGATGACCGCCTCGGTCGTGACCATCACCGAGGATACGGCGCTCGCGGAAATCGTTGATCTCATGGAACGGAACAACGTAAAGCGGCTGCCGGTGGTGCGCGGCGACAAAGTCGTCGGCATCGTCTCGCGCGCGAATTTATTGCAGGCGGTGGCGGGGCTCGCCCGCGAGGTACCGGATCCGACGGCCGACGACGATCACATTCGCGGCCGTATCATCGACACCATGGAGAAAAACGACTGGTGCCCGTTCGGACTGAACGTCATCGTCCGGGACGGCATCGTTCATCTCAGCGGCGTCATCACCGAGGAACGCGCGCGTCAGGCCGCCGTCGTCGCGGCGGAGAACGTCGAGGGCGTCAAGAAGGTGCACGACCATCTGTGCTGGGTCGACACTGTATCGGGCGTCTATATGAATTCGCCCGAGGACGACGATCTCGCCAGGGCCAGTTAGGCGCGAACCGAAGGCGACTTAGCGGGGAATGACAGCGGTGGCTTCGATCTCGACGCGCGCCGCCCTCTCGACGAGGCGGACGACCTGCACCAGCGCCATCGCAGGATAGTGCGCACCGAAGGTGGCACGGTAGCTCTTGCCGAGCTCCCTCAGGTTCGCCAGGTATTCGTCCATGTCGACGACGTACCAGGTCAGGCGCACGAGGTGCTCGGGCCGCGCACCCGCCTCCGCCAGTATCTCGGCGATGTTGCTCAGGGCTTGGCGCACCTGCGCGACAAAGCCCTCCGCGAGACGCTCCTCGACGTCCCAGCCGATCACGCCGCCGGTGACGACGATGCGTCCCTCGGCGGCCATGCCGTTGGCATAGCCTTTCGGTAGCGGCCAGCCGGACGGTTGGAGCACCTGCGCCCTGGAGCCGGTTTCGCCCTCGGCTGCTGTCGGCAGCACCGCGAGGTGCGGGCCTTTCGGCGTCGTCACGGACAATTCTTCATCCTTCTCTTATTCCGCCGCAACGCCAGAGGACGTCGCTGCAGCCTGCGCCAACTGCCGCAGGGCAAATCGCTTCAACTTGCCGGTCTCGGTCTTCGGCAGTTGCGCCACGAACTCGATCGCGCGCGGATATTTGTAAGGCGCAATCTCACGTTTGACATGCTCCTGCAACTCCGCTGCGAGCTGAGCGTCCGGCGTCACACCGGGGGCGGCGATGACATAAGCCTTCACGATCATGCCACGCGCCTCGTCCGGCGCACCGACGACGCCGCACTCGGCTACGGATGGATGCGTCAGCAGCGCCGCCTCCACATCCGTGCCCGCGATGTTGTACCCGGCTGACACGATCATGTCGTCGGAGCGCGACTGGTACCAGAAGTAGCCGTCGCTATCCATCAGATAGGTATCGCCGGTGATGTTCCAGCCGTTCTGGACGTATTTGCGCTGCCGCTCGTCGGCGAGATAGCGGCAGCCGGTCGGGCCGCGCACCGCGAGCCGCCCCATCGTGCCCGGCGGCAGGTCATTGCCGTCGTCATCGACGATTTTTGCTTCGTAACCCGGCACGGGTTTGCCGGTTGCGCCGGGACGGATCTCGTCCACGGTCGCGCTGATGAAGATGTGCAGCAGCTCGGTCGAACCGATGCCGTCCATCAGCTTGATGCCGGTGGCCTTGAGCCAGGCATCGAATGTCGGCTTGGGGAGGGTCTCGCCCGCAGAGACGCACTTTCGCAGCGAAGAAATGTCGCGACCCGCGAGCTTGCCGATCATGGCGCGATAGGCGGTCGGCGCGGTGAAGCAGACCGAGGTCTTGTATTGCTCGATCGCCGTCAGCATGTCGTCCGGCGTCGTCTTCTCCAGCACGACGAAGGAAGCGCCGATATGCATCGGAAACAGCACGCCGCCGAAGCCGAAGGTAAAGGCGAGCGGCGCTGAACCGACGAAGCGATCCTTCTGCTCCGCCCTCAAGATGTTGTGCGCATAACCGTCGCAGACGGCCAGCATATCCCGATGGAAATGCATGGTGCCCTTGGGATCGCCCGTCGTGCCCGACGTGAAGGCAATCAGGCAGATGTCATCGGCGGCGCTATCGACCGCCTTGAACTCCGGGCTCGCATCAGCAATCAGCGCCTCGAGCGAGTCCGACGCGCCGTTGCCCCAATAGACCACGTGCTTGAGACCGGGCGCCGCCGCTTTCGCCTTCTCCATCTCCTCCGAGAGTTTTCCATCGCAGAGCGCGAGCGTAATCTCCGCCTTCTGGATCGGATAAGATAGTTCCTTGGCGCGCAGCAGAGGCATGGTCGCCACGACGATGCCGCCAGCCTTGATCACCGCGAGATAGGTCGCAACCATCATCGGATTGTTGGCGGAGCGCAGCAGCACGCGTCCGCCGGTTACGAGACCAAGCTTGCGAACCAGCACGTTGGCGATGCGGTTCACGAGCGCTTGCAGCTCGCGATAGGTGTAGCTGACGGCCGGACTGATCACGCACGGCGCGTCGCCGTGGCCCTGCTCGACCCAGCGGTCGAGAAAATAGCTGACGCAGTTCAATCGCGGCGGGTAGTGCAGCTCCGGCCGCGTGAAGATGAATTCGGGCCAGAACTCTCGCGGCGGCAGATGCTGCCGTGCGAATGTATCGACGTGGGCTGTCGCGGCGTTGCCGTCATACGAGCCCGACTCTTGAGCCTTAGCGGCGTTGGCCATCGCACGTTCCTTTCAGCATGGAAAGCACCCGGCAGCATCATATGGGAAACATTTTAGGCTTAAAACAATTCGGCGCAATAGCGGATTTTGGGCATCCCATGCATTTTCCTGCGGCAAGGTGGTGGGACTGGCGGGGTGCCCCGCTGGCGGACTACGGCCGGCGGCGAGCGGCCGATTTCTGCGCCGACGCCTTTGTCTTGGCCAGGAGCCGCATCAATTCGCGGACGTCCTTCGGGGTCAGGTCGGCGAACAGATCGGCGATCCAGGTCTCGTGCTCCGCAGCCATCCTGCGAAACTCGGCGCGACCCAGCTTTGTGAGGCGGATCACCTGGACGCGGCGGTCCGTCTCCGAGGTGCGCCGGTCGAGATGGCCCGATTCCACCAGCCGTTCGACGAGGCCGGTGACGTTGCCGTTAGACACCATCATGCGCTTGGAGACGTCGGACAGCGTCATGCCATCGGGCGCCTTGTCGAGCTGCGCCATCAGGTCAAACCGGGGCAGCGTGACGTCGAAGCGCTGTCGCAGGCGGCCACGGACTTCGCCTTCGATCAGGGTGGTGCAGGTGAGCAAACGCAGCCACAGCCGAAGCTCTTCGGCGTGGTCCTCCGGCGTCTCGACGGCCTTGGTCTCGGAATCGAGCATCTCGATGCAGTCACTCATGGCCGGCCTGGCGCCAGCACGGATTCCCCAACGTTTTGAGCTTCAAATAAATCGGCCCGGGCCGCAAGCCTAAAGCTGCAACAATCGACCACACTCGAATTTCTTTAGGCTTCAAATAATTGGCGCGCCACTTGCATGCGCACTGCCCGCAGGATGGCCACGCCTTGAGCTTGCTTGCCGCGGCCGCCATCATCGGCATAAGCTTGAATTGGAGTACGCGGCTTGCTGCGCAAGCCCGATCGTCACGGGGGACACATCATGAAGACGCAAACGACCTTGGCCGCCGCCGCCCTGCTGCTCGGCACCGCGGTGAGCCCTTCCTTCGCCCAGGAGAAGATCAAGCTGGGCGTGGTCGTGACCCTGTCGGGCCCCGCCGCCGCGCTTGGCCAGCAGGTCCGCGACGGCTTTGCACTCGCCGTGAAGGATCTCGGCGGCAAGATGGGCGGCCGAGATGTCGAGGTGATCGTCGCCGATGACGAGTTGAAGCCCGACGCAGCGGTCACGAAGGTCAAGGGCCTTCTGGAGCGCGACAAGGTCGACTTCGTGGTCGGCCCGATCTTCTCCAACATCCTCCAGGCGATCCACCGCCCCATTACGGAGTCCAAGACGTTCCTGATCAGCCCCAACGCCGGGCCATCGACTTTCGCCGGCAAGGACTGCAACCCGTTCTTCTATGTGACGTCGTATCAGAACGACCAGGTCCACGAGATCCTCGGCAAGGTGGCGCAGGATCGCGGCTACAAGCGCATGTATCTGATGGTGCCGAACTATCAGGCCGGCAAGGATTCGGTGGCGGGCTTCAAGCTCGACTACAAGGGCGAGATCGTCGAAGAATCCTACATGCCGCTGAACACGCTGGACTTCCAGCCGGAACTTTCCAAGATCTCGTCGCAGAAGCCCGATGCGCTGTTCACGTTCATGCCAGGCGGCCTCGGCGTCAATCTCGTCAAGCAATACCGGCAGGCTGGCCTTGCCGACAGCATTCCGGTGCTCTCGGCTTTCACGGTGGATGAATCGACCTTACCGGCACAGCAGGATGCGGCCGTCGGCATGTTTGGCGGCGCGAACTGGGCGCCCAATCTCGACAATCCCCAGAACAAGAAGTTCGTCGCGGCCTATGAAGCCGCCTACAACGTCGTGCCCGGCACCTACGCTTTCCAGGCGTATGACGCCGCGATGCTGATCGACAGCGCGGTCAAGGCCGTGAAAGGCGATCTCTCGAACAAGGATGCGGTTGGGGCTGCGCTGAAGAAGGCCGACTTCACCTCTCTGCGCGGCGCCTTCAAGTTCAACACCAACGGCTATCCGATCCAGGATTTCTATCTGACCAAGGTCGCCAAGCGTGCGGACGGCAAGTTCCAGACCGAGATCGTTCAGAAGGTCTTCGAGAACTATGGCGACCGCTATGCCAAGGACTGCAAGGCGGCAAACTAAGCCGCACCGCATTACGGGAGGACTGCAATGAAGAGCGAAATCACCGGCATCACACGGGCCAATGAAGGGATCCAGGGCATTTCCTGGAACATCCTCGGCCAGACCTATGTGCCGAAGAGCAATACCGAGCACAGCTTCTCCTGGCACGCGACATTGCCGCCGGGCACATTCGTGCCGCCGCACATCCATCCCGACCAGGATGAGTATCTCTACATGCTCGAGGGCAAGCTCGACTTCATGCTCGGCAATTCGGAGTCGCAGGCGACCGCGGGCGATCTGATCCGCCTCGGTATGGGCGTGCCGCACGGCATCTTCAACAAGTCGGAGCAGACGGCAAAGGTGCTGTTCTGGGTGTCGCCGACCCGCAAGCTGTTCGACCTGTTCTGGGGCCTTCACAACATGAAGGAACAGAAGCCGGAGGACGTGGTGGCGATGGCCGCCGAGTTCAACATCCACTTCCTGCCGCCGCCGCCCGGCGGCTAGCAGCGAGTCTTAAGCGCGCACCGCCGCCAGACCCGGCACTGCGGCGAAGCCGGCCTTGGTGGCGTAGCCGCGGACGATCGCCTCGCGCTGGGAATAGCTCAGCACGTTGTCGACGTTGTCGAAGCCATCGGGTGCAAGCTGCTCGACGGCGTCGATGACGCCCTCGGGGCCGCCGCGCCGGTTGGAGCGGACGATGTCAGCGGTCATCGGCAGACGCTTCTTCTCATATTCAAGCAAAGCCTGGCGCGGATGCTCGGCGCGCACCAGCGCATCGGCAAGGCAGCGCGCGTCGAGGATCGCCTGAGATGCGCCGTTGGAGCCGACCGGATACATGGGATGCGCGGCATCGCCGAGCAGCGTAACGCGCCCGGACGACCAGTAAGGCAAGGGATCGCGGTCGCAGGTCGGATATTCGTAGAACTCGGGCGTTGCCGAGATCAGGCTCTTGACGTCGATATAGGGCACCGAGAAGCGCGCGACATGCGGCATCAACTCCTCGCGCCGGCCGGGCCGCGACCAGTCTTCCTTCCGGGGCGGCGGGGCATTGCCCTCGCCGACCTTCACCAGCACCGCCCAGTTGGTGAGACGGCTCGCCGGGCTCGATCCCTCTGCGATCGGGTAGATCACCACCTTGGCGTTGAGGCCGCCGGCCACGATCATCGACTTGCCGGTGAGGAACAGCGGCCAATCGCGCGCACCGCGCCATAGCATCAGGCCGTTCCAGCACGGCGGTCCCTCGTTCGGGAACAGCGTGTCGCGAACGCGTGAATGGATGCCGTCAGCGCCGATCAGGATATCACCGCGCGCAGTATGGATGTGCGCGCCCGAGCGGTCGAAGAAATAAGCGGTGACGCCGCCCTCGTCCTGCGTGAAGGCGCCGAGGCGGCAGCCGGTGTGAATTGCCTCCGGCCCGAGCCGCTCCTCGACGGCACGATGGATGACGCCCTGAAGGCGGCCACGGTGAATCGAGAATTGCGGCACGTCATGGCCGGCGTCGATGCCGCGGGCTTCGCGCCAGACCTCCTGGCCGTGGCGATTGAGGTAATAGAGCTGGTCGGTCCGGATCGCGACGTCGTCGAGCTGCTGGAGGAGACCGAGGCCGGCAAGCTCCCGCATCGCATGCGGCAGCGTGTTGATGCCGACGCCGAGCTCGCGGATGGTGTCGGCCTGCTCGAAAATCTCGCATCCGATGCCGCGCGAGCGCAGCATCAATGCCGTGGTGAGACCACCGATACCGCCACCGACGATAATCGCCTTCATCGCCCTTACTCCACTCGAAAATACGCCAGGCAATGGGGCTAAAGTCGCACGGGCGGTCACTCCGCCGCAAGCGGCTTTGTCGCCTCCGCCTTGAGCTCGGCCCGGGTCTTGGGCTTAGCCTTAATTCTCAGCTCCTCGAGATCCGCCGGTCGCGCACGTTGTTGCGGAAAATCTGATCTTTTCCGGGCAAGTACTGCGGCGCAAATCCCCATTGCTGGCCTTCCGCAGGAAGTCCGGGGCTCAGTCGCCCCTGAAGACCGGCTTGACCTTGTTGGCGAACGCTTCAAAGGCGCGCTCGAAATCCGCCGTGGTCATGCACAGCGCCTGGGCAACGGCTTCCGCTTCGATCGCCTCTTCAATCGACATCGCCCACTCCATCGCCAGCATCCGCTTGGTCATGGTGTTTCCGAAGGTCGGGCCTTCCGCGACCTGCTTGGCCAGCAACTGCGCCTGGGGCAGCACCTGCTCGGGCGTGACGATGCGGCTGAAGAAGCCCCAGCGCTCGCCCTCCTCCGCCGTCATGAACCGGCCGGTGTAGAGCAGCTCGGAGGCGCGGGACTGTCCGATGATCCGCGGCAGGATCGCACAGGCGCCCATGTCGCAGCCGCCAAGTCCGACCTTGTTGAAGAGGAACGCGACCTTCGCGCCGCTCGCCGCGAGCCGCATATCCGATGCCATCGCGATGATCGCGCCGGCGCCGGCGCAGATGCCTTCGACCGCGGCCACAATGGGCTGAGGGCAGGCCCGCATCGCTTTGACGAGGTCGCCGGTCATCCGCGTGAAAGCGGTCAGCCCCTTGGTGTCCATCTTCACGAGCGGGCCGATGATCTCGAACACATCGCCGCCGGACGAGAAGTTACCGCCGGCGCCGGTGACGATGATGGCCTTGACTGCATCATCGAAAGCGCAGGCGCGGAAGAAATCCGTCAGTTCCCGATAGCTCTCGAAGGTCAGTGGATTCTTCCGCTCGGGACGGTTGAGCGTCACCGTGGCAACGCCGTCGACCACCGCCAGCAGGAAGTGCTGCGGCGAATAATCCGCGAGCGGCACGGTCACAGGATTAGCTGGTCTGCTCATGCGATCTCCTAACTATGTTTGTTCCGCGCTACTAGATTTCGCCGCCTGCGACTGCAATCGCCTGCCCGGTGATCGCACCAGCGCCTTCGCCGCACAACCAAAGCACTGCGTCAGCCACCTCTTGAGGCGTGATCAGCCGCCCCTGCGGATTGTGCTTCGCGAGCTCGGCGATCGCCTGCTCGCGGCTCCTGCCGGTCTTCTTCATGATGTTCTCGATGCTGCCGGCGACCAGATCGGTGTCGGTGAAGCCCGGACACACCGCATTCACAGTCACATTGCTTCCGGCCGTCTCGAGGGCAAGAGAGCGCACGAGACCGACGACGGCGTGCTTCGCCGCCGTATACGCGCTGACATAGGCGTAGCCCTTGAGCCCCGCCGTCGAGGCAATCGCGACGATGCGGCCATAGGGACGATCCTTCATGCCCGGCAGAACGCCCTGGATGGCATGGACAACGCCCATGAAATTGACGTCCATCATGCGCGCAAACAGGGCAGCGTCCGATTTCGCGAACGGCGCGGATTCTGCACTTCCCGCGTTGGCGATCAGGATGTCGATCGGCTTTCGCGCGCTCGCTTCAGCGATAGCGGCTTTCAGTGATAATTCGTTCGAGACGTCGGCGATCGCAGCAAAATGCGCGGCACCTGCGCTGACCGCCTCTTCTAGAACAGCGGCGTTCCGGCCGAGCACCGTCACGGTTGCGCCTGCCCCGACAAGAGAGGCTGCGATGGCGCGGCCGATGCCGCGACCGCCACCGGTCACGAGCGCGTGCGACGAGTGCGGCAATCCGGACATGCGCTGGCTCCTTGGCTCTGCTGATCGTTCCTCGATATATTTTAACCTTCAAGTTTTTGCAACGAAGCTGCCGTAGCGCCGCGAACGCCTTCGCGCGAGAGACCGGCCCGAAAATTGCTTTAAGTATAAAATTATCGCTTCCCATCCCCTACAGGCCTGTTAGCATCGACCGGCCGAGCAAAAGGATGTCGCGTGTCGCAGCCTGCGCCAATGATAACAAAAGACGGCCGCTTCGCCTATGAAGCCGCGGGCGATCCGGACGCGACACCCCTGATCTTCCTGCATGGCATTGGCGGCGCGGCACGGGCCTGGCGGCAGCAGATCGCGAGATTCAGCACCCAGTTCCGCGCAATTGCATGGGACATGCCGGGCTACGGCGGATCGGCTCCGCTCGCCAGCGTCAGCATCGCGGCCCTTGCCGATGCGCTCCTGCAATTCATTGAGCAGCTTGGTGCAACCAAGCCAATTCTGGTCGGCCATTCGATCGGTGGCATGATCGTCCAGAAATGGCTGGCGCAATCTCCGAAACTGGCCCGCGCGGTCGTCCTCGCGCAGACCAGCCCGGCCTTCGGCAAGGCCGATGGCGATTGGCAGAAGTCGTTCATCGCGGCGCGGCTTGGGCCGCTCGATCGCGGCGAGACCATGAAGTCGCTGGCTCCCTCCCTGGTGAAGGAGCTTGTCGGCGACGATCCTGATCCGAAGGGAATGGAGCTTGCGCGCGAGTGCATGGCAAGCGTGCCCGAGGCGAGCTATCGCGCCATGATGCTGGCTTTGATGGGCTTCGATCAGCGCAGCACACTCAAGGACATTTCCGTCCCGACGCTGTTGCTGTCCGGCGCCAAGGACAACAACGCGCCTGCCCCCATGATGGCAAAGACAGCAACATTCATTTCCTCTGCCGAATATGTCGAGCTGGCTGGTGTCGGCCATCTCGCTAACCTTGAACGCCCTGACGCGTTCGACGAAGCCCTCGGCCGGTTCCTGAATTCCGTCGCGACCAAAACGTAGGGTGGCTGCGCAATGACCATGCAAGTCAGAAAGAACATCGGCGCGACCGACAAGGTCGCGCTGGATACGCCGATCTTCGATCCCGTCGCATTCCGCCTGAGCGACGAGCAGGCCGGCATCATCGCGCGCGCCCGCGAGATCGGCCAGAGCGTGTTCGCTGGTCGCGCGGCGACTTACGATCGCGAGGCGATCTTCCCGACAGAGAATTATCGCGACCTGCATCGCGTCGGCCTGCTCGGCATCGCGGTTCCCAAGAAGCATGGCGGGCTCGGCGCGAACTATCAAACCTACGCACTGGCGGCAGCCGAAATCGGCCGCTATTGCGGCGCGACCGCCCTCACCTGGAACATGCACGTCTGCTCGACCCTGTGGTCAGGTCCGCTCGCCGACGATCTCGACATGGACGCGGAGACCCGCGCCGAGCACGAGCGGCGGCGCGCGGTTCATTACAAGCGTATCGTCGAGGATGGCGCGATCTACTCGCAGCCCTTTTCCGAGGGCGGAGCGGCCGCGGCCGGCGGCGTCGCGTTCGGCACGGAAGCAAAGCCCGTAAAGGGCGGTTGGATCGTCAACGGCAAGAAGATCTTTGCATCGCTGTCCGGTCATGCCGACTACTACGGCGTGCTCTGCACCGAGATGGAGGAGGGCGAAAAAGCCTCGCGCCGCAACACCCTTTACCTCGCGATCTCCGCGAAATCGGACGGTGTCTCGGTAGTCGGCGACTGGGATCCGCTCGGCATGCGCGGCACAGTCTCTCGCACGCTGCTGTTCAAGGATGTGTTCGTCCCTGAGGATTCCGCGCTGATGCCGCGCGGCGTCTATTTCCAGGCGGCGATGCGCTGGCCTCACATGTTCCTGACGCTGTCGCCGACCTATATGGGCCTGGCGCAAGCCGCCTATGATTTCACCGTGCGCTATCTTCGCGGCGAGGTACCGGGCATGCCGCCGGTCAAGCGCCGGATGTACCCGACCAAGCAAATCGCGGTCGCGCAGATGCAGATCAAGCTCGAGCAGATCAAGGCGATCTGGTTCCAGGCGATCACCGAGGCCCACGCCAATCCAAGCAAGGAGCAGGTGCTGCGCGCCTATGCCGCGCAATATTCGGTGATGGAGGGCGCCAATGAGCTCGCCGCGCTCGCGATCCGCACCTGCGGCGGTCAGGCCATGCTCCGCTCGCTGCCGCTGGAGCGCATCTATCGCGACAGCCGCTGCGGCTCGCTGATGCTGCCCTGGACCGCCGAGCTCTGCCTCGACCGGATCGGGCGCGAGGCGCTGTACGAGGCCGGTGAAACGGACGACTGACCGTGGACCTCTGTAGTCTGATCGATCGCAACGCGGCGTTCGCGCCAGACAAGACGGCGATCGCCTTCGAGGGTGAGCGGCTGAGCTACGCCGCACTCGCCGCGCGCATCGAACGGACCGCCACGGCGTTGAAGCAGGAGCTCGGCGTCGGCCGAGGCGACCGCGTCGCAATCCTGAGCCTGAACCGGCCGGACTATCTGGTTCTGCTCTACGCATGCGCGCGACTTGGTGCGATGCTGGTGCCGCTGAACTGGCGGCTGGCGGTTGCCGAGCAGCGCTTCATTCTCACCGATGCGGGCGCAAAGGTCCTGGTACTCGAGCAGGCATTTGCCGGAGTTCTCCCGGAGCTTGCGCCGGGGACGGCCGTCATCGGCCTCGATTTCGCGCCGTCGCGGGGCGTGACATTCGAAGACCTGCTGGCTCGCAGCGAAGGCAGCGGCCGCAATCCGCACACTGATCTCTCCTGCCCGCTGCTCGTCGTCTACACGTCTGGAACGACGGGACGGCCGAAGGGCGCTGTTCTGCGGCAAGAAGCCTTGTTCTGGAATGGCGTCATGAGCCAGCACATGCACAACATGACGTCGGATGATCGCGTGCTGACGGTGCTGCCATTCTTCCATGTCGGCGGCCTCAACATCCAGACCACGCCGGCGCTGCAGCTTGGTGCGACCGTCACAATCCACGCCCGCTTCACGCCAGATACTGCGCTCGCGGCCATTGAACGGGAACGACCGACCCTGACAGTGATGGTGCCTGCAATCCTCCAGGCCGTGAGCGAGCATCCCGCCTGGACAACGACCGATCTCTCGTCGCTCAAAGCCGTCTCGACCGGCTCGACCATCGTGCCACCGCACCTGATCGATCGCTTCGTGGCGCGCGATGTTCCGGTGCTTCAGGTTTATGGATCGACGGAAACTTGCCCCATCGCAGTCTACACCCGGCTTGGCGGCGATCTTTCGCGCGCGGGATCGACTGGACTTGCCGGCCTGTGCTGCGAAGCGAAGGTGATCGATCAGGCCGGCAATGAGGTCCCTGCGGGTACGCCGGGCGAAATCGCCGTGCGCGGGCCCAACGTGTTTTTCGAATATTGGGGCAATGCGGATGCCACGCACGATGCGCTGCACGACGGTTGGTATCGCACCGGCGATATCGGCCTGTGCGATGCCGACGGGTATTTCTGGGTCCGCGACCGCAAGAAGAATGTGATCATTTCCGGCGGCGAGAACGTCTATCCGGCCGAGGTCGAGCGCGTCCTGCTCGAACATCCCAATGTCAGCGAATGCGCCGTGATCGGCCGGCCGGACCCGCGCTGGGACGAGGTGCCGATCGCCTATGTCATCGGGCGGTCCGGCTCCCGGCTCGAAGTGGACGAGCTGAGAGCGCATCTTCAGACGCAGCTCGCCCGTTACAAGGTTCCGCGCGACATCGTCTTCGTCGACGACCTGCCGCGCACGGCACTGGGCAAGGTCCAGCATTTCCTGCTGAAGCAGCTTGATGCGAAGTCGCGCGCGCAAGGAGAAGCATCTTGAGGATTGCAGTTCTGGGTGGGGGAAACGGCTCTTTCGCAGCCGCGGGCGATTTTGCGCTGTCGGGGCATGAGGTCCGGCTCTGGCGCCGCGACGCCGATCAGGTGGCGGCGCATCGTGCCGCCGGCTCGCAGATCCTGGTCAAGGATCATAATGGCCGGCACGATGTGAAGCTCGCGCTGGTGACGACCGATATCGCCGAAGCAATTGATGGCACCGAGCTGATTCTGTGCCCCGCCCCCGCCTTCGCGCAGCCGGACATTGCTCGTTTGCTCGCTCCGCATTTGCGGGACGGCCAGGTCGTGTTCCTGCCGCCCGCCACATTCGGCTCGATGATCTTCGCCCAAGCCGCGCGGGGTGCCGGAAACCACGCCAAGGCAAGCTTTGCCGAGACCGGAACACTGCCTTGGCTGACCCGCAAGCACGGGCCGTTCGAGGTCGCGATCACCATACGCGCCAAGCGTCTGCCGGTCGGCGTGTTTCCGCTCGATCGGGCCGCGCATGCACTCGAAGTGATCGGACGCGCTTTCCCTGATGCGATCGAGCCGTGCGGCGATGCGCTCTCCGGCGCGCTGATGAATGCTGGGCCCATCATTCACCCGCCGCTGATCGTGATGAACGCGGGCCCGATCGAGCATTTCGAACGATGGGACATCCACAAGGAAGGAACGCAGGCCGCGATCCGCCGGGTGACCGACGCGCTCGACGCAGAACGAATCGCGGTGCGCGAAGCGCTTGGCTATGGCGCACCGCATTTTCCGCTGGCCCACCACTACGCCAAAGAGGGCGAGATCTGGATGTATGGCCGTGGCTCGCACGACCGGCTGACCGATTCCGGCGACTGGCGCGAGCGGATCGTGCTGACCGAGCACCGCTATATGCGTGAGGATCTGCGGCTTGGGCTGTCGCTGCTGGTCTCCGCCGCCGCCCTGGCGGGCACGCCCACACCGTTGGCCAAGGCCTTTCTGGCCATCGGCGGTGCGATTTGCGGCGAGGATTTTGCGCAGCGCGGCCGAACGCTCGAGACGCTGGGGCTTGGCAATCTCGGCAAAGCCGAGCTCCAGGCGCTTCTTCGCAGGGGATTTTGACCGATGACCAGCCGCGCCAACATTGCCTGCCTCGGGGCCGGCCGCATGGGGCGCGGCATCGCCGTCGCGTTCGCCTACGCAGGGCATATGGTCACGATGATCGACATCAAGGGCCGTTCCGCGGAAGATTTCGCCAAGCTGGAGGCGGACGCGCTCGACGAAGTCAGGAAGACCTTTGCCAGCCTGTCGAAGCTGGGACTGCTGAACGAGGCAGATGTCGATCCGCTTATCGCACGGGTCTCGGTGGTGCCAGCCAGCCGAAGCGGCGTAGCGCTGTCCGGCGCCGGAATGGTTTTCGAGGGCGTTCCTGAGGTCGTCGAGCTCAAGCGCGAGGTGCTGGGGGCGGCTTCAAAACAAGTCGGCCCGGATACGATCATCGCTTCGACCACGTCGACCATCCTCGTCGACGATCTCGCTGGGGCGATCGTGAACCCTCGGCGCTTCCTCAATGTGCACTGGCTCAATCCGGCCTATCTGATCCCGCTGGTCGAGATTTCGCCCGGCAAAGCCACCGATCCCGCCATCATCGATGAGGTCAAAGCGCTGCTCGAAGCCATCGGAAAGGTCCCCGTGGTCTGCGCGGCGACGCCCGGCTTCATCGTCCCGCGCATCCAGGCGCTGGCGATGAACGAGGCCGCACGCATGGTCGAGGAAGGCGTCGCCAGCGCCGAGGAGATCGACAAAGCGATCCGTTACGGCTTTGGCTTCCGCTATGCCGTGCTCGGACTGCTCGAGTTCATCGACTGGGGCGGCGGCGACATCTTGTACTACGCCAGCCGGTACCTCGAAGGCGCGCTCGGAAGCGACCGCTATCGCGCGCCGGACGTCATTTCCCGCAATATGCAAGAAGGCCGGATCGGCTTGCGAACGGGTGCCGGCTTCCTCGATTATTCAGGCATGGACGTCGATGCCTATCGCGTGAAGCGGCTTCAGGCCATGGTCGACCTGCTCCGGCATTTCGGCCTGGCGCGCCCACCGGTCCTCGACCGCAGCTAGCCGAAGACGTCCTGCAGCACGCCTTCACGAACGACCGCGACGCCGTCGAGTTCGATCGTCGTTCCCATCATCGGCAAATCAAAGTGGCCCGCCGTGTAGCGGCCGGCAAATTCGTTCGCGCCGGTCGAGAACAGGAAATTGCCGGAGACGGCACGAATTTCAGTGCCGTTGGTGTCGCGCTGGTCATACATCGAGAGGGCTTCGTAGCGGGCCCCCGGGTTCATGCCGAAGCCGACATGCGAGACCGCATAGGCCTCGCGATCGCCCCACGCTGCGAGATAGGCACGCATCATCGCCGCATCCGTGCCCTCGCCCTCCAGCTCGACGACGTAATCGTCCTTCAGCGTCATTTTCACCGGGGACGCCAGGTAGCGCTTGAAGGTCAAATTGATGTCACCGGGCGCCATCACCAACGTCCCGTTGATCGTTCCGCTCTTGGGAAAGCTAACCACAATGCCACCGGGCCAGTGCGCCAACGTGCCCGGCTTGTCGGTCCAGCCCCACACGCCGACCGTGGACGCACCGACCATGTCAACGTCGAGCGCCGTGCCGGCTTTCGATGTCACGCGCATCCGCTTCGTCCCACGCAACAACTTCGCCGCCGCGCGAACGCGTTTCTCGAGTGCGGGATCCGGCACCATCCGCTCCAGCGCTTCCGGGTGTTCGTTGGAGATCACCAATATCCGCGCACCGGCCTTGAGGATATCCGGCGTCTCCACCGCGTGCATCAGACCCTCGATGGTGCAATCCACCACAAAGCCGGCCTGCTGGAGTGCGGTGATGACCGGACCAAGCCGCTGGATTGCCTCGCTTGCGCCGGTCGAGCGAACCGGCACGATATTCCGGTTACGCGGCGTCGGCATCACCACATGAAACGGCCGCGCGCCCATCCGCAGCAGGGCGAGCTCCGCCAAATGAACGTTCAGCGCACGCGATTGGGTTTCCGAGAGGATCGCCGCGGTATCGCCGGCCTTGACGGCGCAGCGCTCAAAGATCTCGCAAAACGCGTCGATCCATTTTGCCTCGATGCGATCCGCCAGCATGGTTCACTCCCGGTCTTCTGGTTTCTTCTGTTCAGTCAGATCACGCTTCGGGGAAGCCCCGCAAGAGATACGATCGCAGGGCGCCCAGCAAGCCGTTCAGGATCAACCCCAGCAGCGAAATCGTGATCAGCGGTACGAACATATCGACGGCCTGAAAGGTTCGGGCCGCCGTCACCAGCACATGCCCCAACCCGTCCGTCGACGTGATCATCTCGGCCAGAAACACCACGATGCAGGAAATGACAAGGCCGATCCGGCAGCCAGTCAGGATCGACGGCATCGCTGCCGGTAAGACCACCTTGAACAAGATTTCATAGCGCGGCGTTCCCGCTGCCATCGCCGACCAGATCAGCTTCTGCTCGACGGCTGACGCGCCGTAATAGGTGGACAGCAAAATGGGAAAAAGCGCATCCGCAGCCACCAGCGTAATCTTCGATCCGTGACCGAAGCCGAGCAGAAGCAGCAGCGCCGGATAGAGTGCGACTTTAGGCAACGGCGCCAATACGCGCACGATTGGCCGAACCACGGCATTGATCGCTGGATTGGCGGCCGCGGCGATGCCGATACTTACACCGAGCACGACCGCAATGGCAAAGCCGGCAAACAGCCGAATCAGGGTCGCCGCGATCTCCTGCTGAAACGTCCACGTCACGAGTTGCTGGAGCAACCTGCTGAAGACGTATCCCGGGGGCGGCAGCAAGACCGCAGGCGCAAAGCCGAACGATACGAGGCCTTGCCAAACCGCGATCACCAGCACAATCGGCGCGAGCCCGAGAACGACGTTTGCTGAGGGAAGACGCGATGTCATGAGAAGCTCAGCGGCATGTCGAACTGAGGCTCGGACCAGCGCACCAGCCGTGCGCGGACCCGCTCGAAAATCGCATCGAGGCAAATTCCCATCGCCCCCACGATGATGATCATCGCGAAGACGGTGTCGTATTGGCCCATGTCCAGTGCATTGAACAGAATGTTGCCGGCGCCGGACTGGCGGGCGATCATCTCGCTGGTGATCATCGTGATCAACGCCAGCACGAGACCTGTGCGACATCCGGTCAGGATCTCCGGCAGCGCCGCGGGCAGCACGATCCGCACCAGCCGTTGCAGCGGCGAAAGTCCCATCGCGGCGCCCGACCACAGCATCTTCTCTTCGACGGCCTGGGCGCCCTCAAAGCTGTGATAGATCACGGGAAGGCTGACGCCGAGGAAGATCACCAGCGTCTTCGTGATGTCGCCGACGCCCAGCCAAAGCATGATGATCGGCATCAGCGCCGCTTTCGGCACCGGATAGATCACCATCAGAAGCGGGTTGAAGAAGGCCGCGACGGCGCGGCTACGCCCCATCAACAGACCCAACGGGATCGAAACGAGCACGGCTACACTGAACCCGATCGCCATGCGGCGAAGCGAGGCCAGGATATTGATCAGCGACTCCTTGTCGCCAAGGATGTCCGGGATCGCGCGGATCGCCTCGATCGCCGTCGGAAAGCTGTCGTTCTTCAGCGCGAGCGACGCGACCTGCCACACTGCCAGCAGCCCGATACAAGCGAACACCGGGGCGGCGCGTCTGGAGGCTGCAGCCAGCGATGTCATGACGGCGATCCAGTCTCGTCGACCTCGTCGAACATGCGCTCGATGTCGACGACGTATTTCTGGTAGCGCGGATCGAGCAACAGCTCGTTGCGGCGACGCGGCCGGGGTAGATTGATGTCGATCACCTGCCGAATGCGGCCGGGAGATTTCGACATCATCACGACCTTGTCCGACAGGAAGACGGCCTCGTCGACCGAATGGGTCACGAACAGCACCGTCTTGCGGTCACGCTCCCAGATGTTCAGGAGATCATTCTGGAGGCGTGTACGGGTGTGCGCGTCGAGCGCGCCGAACGGCTCGTCCATCAGCAGAACTTCAGGGTGGTAAGCCAATGTCCGGGCCAGCGCGACGCGCTGCTTCATGCCACCCGAGAGCTCCTTGGGATAAAAGTTCTCATAGCCTTTGAGGCCGACCATCTCGATCAAGGCCCGGCTCTGTGCTCCGGCCTCGGTGGCAGGCACACCTTGCTGGCGCGGGCCATACATCACATTGCCCAACACGGTCTTCCAGGGAAACAGAGCGAACTCTTGAAACACTGGTCCGCGATCCGGACCCGGCCCCGTGATCGTCTGTCCCTTCATCCTCGCCACGCCGCTGGTCGGGTTGACGAAGCCGCCGACGATATAAAGAAGTGTCGACTTGCCGCAGCCGGACGGACCAAGGATGGAGACGAAGGCTCCTTCCCCGATCGTCAGCGAGATGTCCGATAGCGCCAAATGATCCTTACGCGCCGAGGTCTGAAAAACCTGGGAGACGCGGTCGATCTCGATGATCGCAGAAGCCGGCCTTTGTGACGTCACCGGATTCACCCATTCGCTCGATCTCGAAGGCACTACCCTCATTCCGTCTCTCGCTTGACTCACGCGCGAACGTCACGCAACCGATCCGCTGATGTCCTCCATCAGCTGATCGAGCTTAGCAAGAAACTTGCCAGACAGGCGGTCATTCTCGCACGGAAGCGGCGCGTCATTCGAACCAAGGCCATTCTGCAGGGCCCTCATGTGTGACGGCCCCGCCCGGCGCCTGTCCGACCAGCCGCGCATACTTTGCGAGCGCACCTGCACGGTGACGGGGCGGCCTCGGCTTCCAATCGCGTCGGCGCGCCGTGAGTTCCTGGTCGTCGACCAGCATATCCATCCGCCGGTTTGCGGCATCGATCCGGATCCTGTCGCCGTCGCGAACAAGCGCCAACGGACCGCCGACGAACGCTTCGGGGGACACGTAGCCGATGCACATGCCGCGAGTAGCGCCGGAGAACCGCCCATCGGTGATCAGGGCCACCTTCTCGCCCATACCCTGGCCGTAGATCAGCGCGGTAACGCCAAGCATCTCGCGCATGCCCGGGCCGCCGACTGGCCCTTCATTGCGGATCACCAGCACCTCGCCCGCCGTGTAGGCGCGGTCACGGACCGCTTTGACACATGCCTCCTCATCTTCGAAGACGCGCGCAACGCCCTCGAAGTGCTGACTCTTCAAACCTGCGACCTTGATCACCGCACCGTCTGGACAGAGATTGCCCTTCAGAACCGCCACGCCACCATCAGGCATGATCGGCGCACGAGACGCGTAAACGACTTCACCATCGGGAGCATTGGCCGCGCCATATTCTTCGGCGAGCGTGCGCCCGGTGACGGACAAGCAACTCCCATCGATGTGCCCGCTCTGGATCAACTCGCGGATCACGACGGCCGCGCCGCCGATGTCGTAGACATCCTTCGCAGTGTACTTGCCGCCCGGCCGCAAGTTTCCAATCAGCGGCGTCCTGGCAAAGACCTTGCCGACGTCATCGATCGTGAATGCGATCCCGGCCTCATTCGCGATCGCCGGCAGATGCAGCGCAGCGTTGGTCGAGCCGCCCGTGGCGGCAACAATCGCCGCACCGTTCTCGAGGGATTTGCGAGTCACGAGGTCGCGCGGCAGCGGGCCACCACGTTCCAGCATCTCCATCACAAGCCGCCCGGCGCGGCGCGAGATCTGTGCACGTTCGGCATAGACACCGGGCACCATCGAGACGTTGGGAATGGTCAGCCCCATCGCCTCCGACACCATCCCCATCGTGTTCGCGGTAAATTGGCCAGCGCACGCGCCAATGGTCGGCAGGCAGGCGCGCTCGATCCGTTCGAGCGTGGCGCCGTCGATCTCTCCGGTCATGAAGCTGCCGACAGCTTCATAGGAGTCGAGCACCGTGAGAGTCCGCCCGTCCACCCGGCCCGGCAACGAGCTGCCGCCATAGATGAAAATGGACGGTACGTTGCAACGAACCATGCCCATCATCACGCCGGGAAGCGTCTTGTCGCATCCGCCGTACCCGATCAGCGCGTCATAGGCGAGACCATGAACGACGGCTTCGATCGAATCGGCAATCAGCTCGCGTGAAAAGAGAGAAAACTTCATTCCCTCGTGATTCATGCTGATGCCGTCGGAGACCGACACGGTGGAGAATTCGCGCGGCGTGCCGCCCGCCTCCTCGATTCCCGTCTTGGCCGCGGCCACCTGGAAGTCGTGGGTCATATTGCAGGGCGTCTGCTCGCCCTTCATGCTGACGACGCCCACCATCGGCTTGGCGATCGCGGCGTCGTCGAGCCCCATTGCGCGCATGAAAGCGCGGTGCGGAGCCCGGTCGAGGCCGTCAGTCGTGACCCGTGATCGCAACTTCTTCATGCGCGCATCTTCTTCATGCAACGTCCGGGATGATCCGGGACGCCGCGCCCCCTCGTTCGGACAATTCGCCCGTCGCCTATTCCAGCGGCGCGACGATCGTCGCGTGCTTGAACTGCATGGCATCCAGCTTCGGCAGCATTCCGGTCTCCGCGTAGATGTCCAGCATCTTCTGGATCGCGGGGAAGTTCGGCGCCGCACCCGGATCGCGGCCGAAATCGTTGTCCTTGAGCAGATAGGTCTCGAGGACCGGAATAGGCGCCTTCAGAACCTCATTCACGACCTTTAGCGTCTCTTCGCGGTTGGCCAGCGCTTTCTTCATACCTGAGGTAATGTCACGCACGTAGGCCTTCACCAAGTCGGGGTTCTTGTCGACGAAATCAGCGCGGCAGGCTTCCAGGATGTGCACGATGTTCGGCATCGCCTGCGACAATGAGAACAGCTTTCTTGTGCCACCCTTCGCCTCCGCACGTGCGGCAAAGGGCTGGTTCATGTTGACCGCGTCGACACGGCCCTGGCGCAGCGCATCTTCGGAGACGGCAAAGCCGACCTCAACCAGCTTGATGTCCTTGGCCGGATCGACGCCATTCTGCTTGAGCAACAGGTTGAAGGGGCCTTGCGTGCCGCCGCCGATCACGGAAATGCCGACCGTCTTGCCCTTGAGATCGGCGATCGTCTTGATCGGCGAGTCATCCATTACCGCCCAATAGACCGAAAAACCGCCGGGCTTCTCGAAGACGTGCTGCGCCACGATGTAGGCCTTGAGATTGCCGCCGACCACACCGTTGGCCAGCGAGAGCGGCGCTTGCGTCGCGCAATCCAGCGCGCCGGCCGCCAATGCCTGCGTCATCGGCGCGGTGCCCTGAAATTGGGTCCATTCGATGTTGTAGGCCTTGCCGATATTGGGAAACTCGGCCGGCCTGCGCATCATCCAGTACTTGGATTCCTCGGCCGGGATGGTCCAGCCGACGCGAATGGTCTGCTGTGCCCATGACGGGCCTGCCCCCGCGCTCGCAGCCGCGGCCGCTCCCAAAGCCAGGATCCACTTCGAAACGGTTCGCATCGTGCCCACTCCGCTGCTCCGGCGCCGACCGGCGCCGCCCAACCCGACCACTCAAATGTTTCATGGTTCAAACAATCAGGCAAGCCATGCGAGCCGGACGGTTTCGCTGTCCGACCTGCAATGTATGGTAAGGCGGCGTTTGCGTTGCGACAGAAGGAGGCAACCTATGGCTGATGCGAGCAAGACAAACCCGCAGGGCGTCGAGAGGCTCGGCTATCTCGGCCTTGGACTGATGGGAACGCCGATGACCCGGCGCCTGCTCAAAGCCGGCCATCAAGTCGCTGTCTGGAATCGTTCGGAGGGCAAGGTCGCTCCGCTCGTCGCGGCCGGCGCCAGGCGCGCAGCCACGTCCCGCGACATGTTGGCGAACGCGGATATCGTCTTTATGTGCGTAACCGATGCCGCCGCCGTCGAAGACGTGATTTTCGGCCCCGACGGTCTTGCAGCGGCTTCCGGCGCAGGCAAGCTCGTCGTTGACTTCTCGTCAATCCATCCCGACGCCGCGCGCGATCTTGCAGCGCGGCTGAAAGACGCGAATGGCGCAGGCTGGATAGATGCGCCGGTGTCCGGCGGCACCAAGGGCGCAGAGGAAGGCACGCTCGCCATCATGGCCGGCGGAGAAGCTGCTGACATCGAGCGGGCACGGCCCTACGTGCTGCACATGGCACGCAGGTTCACCCACATGGGCCCGATCGGGGCTGGCCAAACCACAAAACTCTGCAACCAGGTGATCGTCGGATGCGCGATGGCCGTTCTGGCGGAAGCCACGCGCCTTGCCTCGAATGCAGGGATTGACGCAGGCCGGCTGCCCGAGGCGCTCGCCGGCGGCTTTGCGGATTCCATCCCGCTTCAGCTCTTCGTGCCGCGCATGGTCCAGGGCATCCACTCGCCGCCGCTTGGCCATATCGCGACAATGCTCAAGGATCTCGACACGGTCGCCGATGTCGCCCGGGCGACGTCAACGCCGGTGCCGATGGCGACCCTCGCGGGACAGATATTCAGGCTGGCCAAGGCTGCACGCGGCGCCGACGCGGACGCTTTGGAAATCTACAAACTCTCGGCCACAGACCGCTGAGCCGACGAGCGTCCTTGAATCGCCTTATGGCGACTTCTTGCGTTCATCATCAGCCAGGAACCGGCCATACCCCCCGCGCGCAAACAGCAGGGGCTCCTTGGCACTGTAGGCATAGGCCTCGACCGCGCCGAGAAAGATCACGTGGTCACCGCCATAATAGCGATTGACCGATCGGCATTGAAAGTTGGCGACACTCTCGGCAAGGACCGGCGCGTTCCCGAGGCCCGGGGTCCAGTCGACCCCGGCGAACTTGTCTTCGGACGATTTTGCAAATTTGTTCGCAAGCGTTTGCTGCGACGTGCCGAGTATGTGAACGGCGAAATGGCTGGCGTTCTGAAACACGGGGAGGCTTGAGGAATAGAATCCGAGGCTCCAGAGGACCAGAGGGGGATTTAGGGAGACTGACGCGAACGAATTGCAGGTGATGCCATAGGGCTTTCCATCAGCGGCCATGGCCGTGATGATCGTTACGCCCGTTCCGTATGTGCCAAGCGCGTTGCGAAAATCGCGAGGATCGATCGGCGAACTGTCGCTGGCGAGTTCATTGGCTGGATCGGAAATGGCCGGCTGCTTCGGCAGATCATTCATCGGCCGGCCTCACAGCGTGAGATTCTCGGACGGCAGGCCCAGAGCCACCCGTCCGTAATTGGTTCCGGCCGCATCGAAGTTGAACGCAAGATGCGAGTTGATCGCGTGCGCATCGCGGAACTGCCGCTGCAACACGCCCGTCGTGAACAGACCGCGCGCTCCGCTCGCCGCAAACAGCATCGAGACCGCGTCGGTGCATAGATTCACCGAAAATGCGCCATCGCGACGATATCTGGTCTTGATCGCCATATCAGGAATACGGCCGCGCCTTGCATCTTCCATTGCATTGACGCAGGCCGAACGCATGATCAGGCGCGCAGCGTCGATCTTGGCCGAAGCCTCCGCGATCTTGATCTGAGTGCTTTGAAAGTCGCTGAGCTTGGCGCGGTTGTAGGTTGAAATGCGATGACGTGCGACCTCCGCATAATCGTCGAGGCATACTTGAGCGTTCCCCAGCGCGACGCCGGAGAGGACGTAAGGAAATAGCGAGAACACAGGTAGCGCATACAGCGGATTGGGATTGACCGTGCTTCCCGGCGTCGGGCCACCGGCAAGATCGCCAACCGCTACCGTCATATAGTCGGCCACGAAAACGTCCCTGACTTCGACATCGCAGGAGCCGGTACCGCGCAGTCCCGTGACATTCCAGGTGTCGAGCACCTTGTAGTCGACTTTCGGCAGCAGGAAGATTCGGTACTCGATCCCGTCTGCTTCGTCGTCGGAATAGACAACGCTTGCAAGCATGTTCCATTCGCAGGAGGCAACGCCCGAGGAGAACGGCCAGCTCCCGTGCAACCTGTAACCGCCCTCGACCCTCGTGGCGCGACCGGCTGGAAAAATGAACGAGGACGCAATCAGCGCGTCGGGATCACGGCCCCAGACCACATCCTGCGCCTTCTGCTCGAACATGCCGAGCATCCAGTGATGGCTCGCCAGGTTAGCGAGATTCCACGCCACTGACGCATCCGCCATTCCCAGCAGTTCGGCGCAGTCGACAAGGGCGACATAGTCAAGCTCGGCACCGCCGATGCGCTTCGGCTGCAGCATGCGGAACAGGCCAGCGTCGTGGAGATCCTTCTCGGTTTCCGTCGGAAGATGCCGCAGCTCCTCCGTGCGGGCAGCCCGCTCTCGCAGCCGCGGCACGAGCGCCCGGGTCCTCGCGATCATTGCCGCATAGGCGCGTTCGCCGGCTTCCTGCCCCGTCGGCTGGCCCATGCTCGGCCCTTGACCAGGCGCCATTCGTGTCCCTCGCTTTCACATAGTTATGCGGCGGGAACTTCGCCAAATCAAGCTGGGCAGGGTTAACGTTGCGTGGTCGCCCTGCATCCCGGCTGTCCGCAGGAATGCGATGTCACGTACACCGTCTTCTCAAAGCAGCTTTCCGCGAACTTTGCGGTGCCTGGCTCCGCGGACCTGACCGCTCAGGCTTGGCCTGAGGTCGATGGCTTGTCTGATCCAAAGACGCCCTTCTGAGTGAACTCCGAAATCCGGCGCTCGTCGTAACCGAGCGTATCACGCAGGACGTCTTCGGTATGCTCGCCTAACAGGGGCGCAGCGACGGGATCAATCGCTCCCGTCAGGCTCATATTGATCGGAG
This sequence comes from Bradyrhizobium sp. MI1.7, assembly GCF_055811795.1. Lineage (NCBI taxonomy): Bacteria > Pseudomonadati > Pseudomonadota > Alphaproteobacteria > Hyphomicrobiales > Nitrobacteraceae > Bradyrhizobium > Bradyrhizobium sp. MI1.7. The sequence continues at coordinate 4,885 of NZ_JBVVPO010000055.1, read as the reverse complement.
GTTCGATATTGGGGACCCACTCTGCAGTACGGTGCGGAATCCTGTTCAGGCGATGGCGCTCGCGGGCCTCGGGCGCATTGAACCCCTCCTCGACCGTTCGGAGATAGCCGACCGGGATATTGGCCAGCTTCATCTTCGCTATCCAGTTCTCGAGGGTATCGCTCGCAAAGACCTCTGCGATGGCTGCCCGCAGGAGCTCCTTGTTCTCAGAGCGCGCTTTGCGCGACGCGAACTGCGGATCAGTGATCAAATCGGGCCGGTTCAGCACCTCGACCACCAGCCGGCGATAGAGCCGGTCGTTGGCGCAGGCCATGTAAAGCGGCCCATCGGAAGCTTCATAGACACCAACAGTGGGGGACCCGTTCGGCGAATTGCCGAACCGGCCAGGGTTTTCGCCGTTGATCAGATAGGCCATGCCGTAGAAGCCGGTCATGCCCATGGCGACGTCGAACAGGGCGACCTCGACATGCTGCCCACGGCCGAGCCGATCGCGCGCCAACAGCGCCAGCAGGATGGCGTTGCAGGCGGACATCCCCGTCGCCATGTCCACGATCGGCGGGCCGGTACGAACCGCAGGCCCATCGGCGAACCCATTGAGGGACATGAAGCCGCTTTCCGCCTGCGTGATGGGATCGAAGCCGGGCCGCGCGGCAAATGGTCCTGAGCGTCCGTAAGCCGAGATCGAGCAATAGACCAGCCGCGGGTTGAGCGGCGCGACCGCCTCGTAGTCGAGGCCGAACTTCTTCATGACCCCGCTCGAAAAATTCTCCACGACTACATCCGCCTTCCGGATCAGGTCCAGTGCGATCTCGCGAGCCTGCGGCATGGTCAGGTCGAGCGCGATGCCGCGCTTGTTGCGGTTCAGGCTCAGATAGGCGGCGCTTTCTCCGCCGATTTCGGCGTGTTCGTAGGCCCGCGTATCGTCGCCACCATCCGGATTCTCGATCTTGATGACGCGTGCACCGAAATCGGCAAGCGTCTGCGTGCAGGCCGGCCCCGCCACGACCCGCGTAAAATCGACGACCAACAGACCGTCGAGCGCGGTAGGCGCGCCCGTCGCCCGCGACGAACGTTCCGGTAATTGAGGCTTGGTGGGCATCGACGGCGCTCCCTTACATCGGCTTATGGTTGCCGAATTTCCTGCAAGAGCAAACTTAAAGCCCGGCACCACCAACTTCGCAAGTGCTTCACCCGCATCGCTTCAATACGCAAAAAGGGCCCGTCAGCCATCAAGCCGCCGGGCCCCCGAACATCTTGGGAGTGCGAGCCACACTGTGTCTCGCATTGGCCATCCTACGCCGAGAAAAGTACGTTCCGCATTACGGGAAACCCTGCTCAGCGAAGCCACTTCCGCCAATAGAGCGTGTGCGCCGAGGCCTCGGGCACCTCTGGCTCGAAGAGCCGATAGCCCGCCTGGATGAAGTTGTCCGTCGTATTCAAGACAATGACATCCCTTTCGATACGCAGCCCCCTGAAGTCCCCGCTCCCAATGCCGTCGCAGCACGCCGACCCTCGAGAAGTAGCGCCGTTTCGAATGTGCGTCGACGGTATGACGCCGGCAAATGCGACCGCCTCATCGCCATGTTAGGCAAGCCACCACGCTCCCAACTCGAATTGCGGCATGGCCGCCGTGTCGAAGAACGTCGACCGATGCAGATCAGCCAACGTCTCGACGAGGTCGTCATCGGATGCATCAACGATGCGAATTTTGTACGGCCCGTTTGCGGGAAATAGCGTGCGTGCAAGTGCAGCGATGTCGGCACCGTGGGAGCTCACTTGCCCAGCACGACCCTAACGCCTAGCAAAACGGCCCCCATCAGTCCGGTCGCGATCACCGTGATAACGGCCTTGAAGGTGTAGCTCTGCGCCTGCTCCACGCTCTTTCGCCACCTCCGCACGTGTTGGAGATCAGCCCTTAGCTCCTTCCGGTCGTCATGTTCGATTCCGAAGGAAGTTAGCACCGATGCGACGGCCTTCAGTACGAAGGCATCGATGCTCTCCTGTTGCACCCTGTGTTGCTCGGCCAGTGTCTCAGCCACGATCGCCCTGATTTCATCATCTGGTTGATGATCCTTGCAACGTTCTCGAAACCACGCTTGGCGAAGTAGAAGGATACAATCAGTCTCGGTCAGCATCCGCGCCTTAGACGTCTTCCGTCGCGCGGGCGGGCGGGCCGGCTCGCTCGCGAACTCCCTTTCGATCTCATCGCTCAAGAAAACGTCTCCCACAACACGATTGCAACCAAGCCCGCGAGTGCGAGCGATATCAGTTAGGCGGTCATCGTCTCTCCACGAAAAAGAAAAAAGTGGCAGATCGCGTGACCAAGCGCGATCGTTTCGGGCGCGAACCCTATGTCCGTGAGCCCCGAGACCGCAGCGGCGCGAGCAACGGACCCGGCGCCGCGCCGGTCGGCGTTCCTTGAACGTGGTCTAGCGAGTGCGTGGCCGGATGCGCGGCCACCGTCCGATCTCAAAATCGAGACGAAAAACCCGCGGCGGGTGCTTCCAGCGCGGGTGACCAAACTCGTCTCGATGATGTCATTGGCCAGTGTTTCGACATGTCAAACATCCCTCGTTCGACCACACCGTGCCGGAACTAACCCGAAGAGCGTCGCGTTCATTCCTTTAGTCAAAGGAACGTGCATGCGATGAGCCACACTGTACTGGTTGTTGACGACGATCCCGGCGTCCTCGACGTCATCGTGGGCATGTTGGAAGATCTCGGCTGCGAGGTGACAAGCGCCGAAAGCGGCCCGGATGCGCTCGATCAGCTCGGGCAGAACGAGAACATCTCCATCCTTATCACGGACATCAATATGCCGGGCATGGATGGTCACGAACTGGCCGAACTGGCGAAGCGGCTACGCCCGGGATTGAAAATCCTGCAATTATCGGGGCGCGAGCCGCGGCGCGGAGGCCTGCCAATGATCCGGAAGCCGTTTTCGTTCGAGGAGCTCGCCGACACCATGCGGCGAACCACCGGCGTTTGCTGAACGCAGAGCCCAAAAGAAAACCCGCGGCGGGGGCTCCCGCGCGGGTCGAACCAAACTCATGTCGATGATGCCATTCTGCCGGTGTTTTGCCCGACGTGTCAACGCGGCGAACGCGGAAGAAGGAGCCCTCCCTCCCACTTTGATATGTGGTGCGCAAGAGACTTGCTTCAAGCCCCCCGCCCTGCCGTAGAACCCCCGACCCAATGAACATCCAAAGCAGGGGGTCCACATGCCTGTATTGCTTCCGTCGTCCCGGCCGCGCGGCCGTTCCGAGCGGGCCGGCGCCAGCCGCGCGAGTCACCATGCCGTGGTGATCGCCGGCGGCGGCCCGACCGGTTTGATGCTGGCCGCCGAGCTGGCGCTCGCCGAGGTCGACGTCGCCGTGGTCGAGCGGCGCCCGGATCAGGAGCTCGTCGGTACGCGGGCCGGCGGATTGCACGCGCGTACCATCGAGATCCTCGATCAGCGCGGCGTCGCGGAGCGCTTCCTGCGCGAGGGGCAAGTCACCCAGCTCGCAGGCTTCGCCTGGACCAGGCTCGACATCGGCGATCTCCCCACCCGGCACGCTTATGGCCTCGCGCTGCGGCAGAGCCACATCGAGCGCATCATGGCCGACTGGGTCGAGGAGCTCGCGGTGCCGATCTATCGAAACTCCGAGGTGACGGGCTTCGTTCAGGACGCGACCGGCATCGACGTTGCGCTCTCCGGCGGCAAGACATTGCGCGCAAACTATCTCGTCGGCTGCGACGGCGGTCGCAGCCTGGTGCGCAAGCGGGCCGGCATCGATTTCGCCGGCTCCGATCCAACGCTCAGCAATCTCATGGCCGAAGTCGAGATGCGGGACGAGCCGGTATGGGGCCTCCGCCACGACGCCATCGGCTTTCATGGCCTCAGCAAAGCGGAGAGCGGTCGCGTGCTGGTCGTCGTGACGGAAGCGACGCTCGACCGCACCGGCGAACCCGGACTGCGCGATCTCAGCGATGCGCTCGTCGCAGCATTCGGCACCGACTTCGGGGTCCAAAACCCCGCCTGGATCTCCCGCTTCACCGATGCGGCGCGGCAGGCCGTGTCCTATCGCCGGGAGCGCGTGCTGCTCGCCGGCGATGCCGCGCATATCCATCACTCCGTCGGCGGGCAAGGCCTCAACACCGGCGTGCAGGACGCGGTCAATCTCGGCTGGAAGCTGGCGCAGGTGGTCAGGGGCATTGCGCCCGACGGCCTGCTCGACACCTACCACGCCGAACGTCATCCTGTAGCCGCGCGCGTCTTGCGTAACACGATGGCGCAAATCGCCATGCTCCGCCGCGGCGAGGCCGGCCTCAGGGCCGCGCGCGATGTGGTGTCCGACCTGCTCGCCATGGAGGAACCGCGCAAACGTTTTGGCGCGATGATGAGCGGGCTCGATATCCGCTATGATCTCGGCGAGGGACACGAACTGCTCGGGCGCCGGATGCCCGATCTCGACCTGATCGTCGACGGCTATCCACAGAGATTGTTCACGCTGCTGCACGGAGCGCAGGCGCTGCTGATCAATTTCGGCAAGTCCGGCGGCTTCGACATAGTATCCAGGGCTGATCGCATCAGAGTCATCAACGCCAGCCACGACGGCGCGTGGGAGCTCCCCGCCATCGGGCAGGTCGCCGCGCCCGAAGCGGTGCTGGTTCGGCCAGACGGGCACGTGGCGTGGGTCGGAGATGAAAGCCAGCGAGGACTTGAGGACGCGCTGATCATCTGGTTTGGATCGGCTGCCGCGGCGTAGCGCATGAGCGCCTCACCTAGAAACAAAAAGAGCCCGCGGCATTCCGCAGGCTTGATCGTAAGCGTCGTTCCGCTCCCACCTTTTCGGGGCAGATGGGATAGGCGAGTTTCACGATCTCTTTGAAGGGATCGGTT
>NZ_JBVVPO010000054.1:47605-59419 GCF_055811795.1 Bradyrhizobium sp. MI1.7 | reverse complement strand
CCCCCCCCCGCCCCCCCCCCCCCCCCCCCCCCCCCCCCCCCCCCCCCCCCCCCCCCCCCCCCCCCCCCCCCCCCCCCACGACAGCGGAATCCGGGGCTGGTGGCGACCTCAGCCGCCAATCTTCGCCATCAGCGCGTCCGACACCTCGAAATTGGCGTAGACGTGCTGGACGTCGTCGTGCTCGTTGAGCAGGTCCATCAGCTTCAAAAGCTTCTCGCCGGTCTCGTCGTCGACCGCGACCGTATTCTGCGGCTTCCAGATCAGAGCGGCCTTGCGCGGCTCGCCGAACTTGGCTTCCAGCGCCTTGGCGACGTCGCGATAGCCTTCGGTCGAGGCGTAGATCTCGTGTCCACCTTCGCCCGATACCACGTCGTCGGCGCCGGCCTCGATCGCGGCATCCAGCACCGCGTCGTCGGAGGCGACGCTGCGGTCGTATTCGATGATGCCGGTGCGGTCGAACATGAAGGAGACCGAGCCGGTTTCGCCGAGATTGCCGCCCGACTTGGTGAAGAAGGAGCGGATGTCGGAGGCGGCGCGGTTGCGGTTGTCGGTCAGCGCCTCGACGATGACGGCGACGCCGCCGGGGCCGTAACCCTCGTAGCGGATCTCGTCATAGTTCTCGCCCTCATTGCCGAGCGCCTTCTTGACGGCGCGCTCGATATTGTCCTTCGGCATGTTCTCCTGGCGCGCCGCGATGATGGCGGCACGCAGGCGCGGGTTCATGTTGGGGTCGGGGGTGCCCAGCTTGGCCGCGACGGTGATTTCCCGCGCCAGCTTGCCGAACAGCTTCGACTTCTGGGCATCCTGCCGCCCCTTGCGGTGCATGATGTTCTTGAATTGGGAATGTCCGGCCATGCGTGTCTCGTAAGGAATCGTGCGCCAAAGGTGAGCGTGGGAAGCGCGGCCTTATAGGCCGCCAACCCACCGGAATGAAAGAGGCTCTACGACTTTAAGGTAATACCGTAGTGTCCCGTGCCTAGGAGTCAGGCACCGTTAACCCTGATTTCATTCCGGCTTGCGAAAATAGCAACCGCCCGTTCCCCGACAAGAGTGACCTGATGGCGTTCGCATTGTTTCGGAAGCGTCTGCCCGACTTGTCCACGCCCGTGGCACCCCCACAGGCCGCGCCGTCGCCGGCCGATCCCGCGCCCGCCCTGTCGGCCGAGGGCGATTCCGCCAGGGAAATCCTGGAACTGCTGGAACTCGAGCTCGGCGCCATGATCCGCCAGCTCGAGCGCGCCGCCAATTCGGTGGCCGGCGGCGCGGAGGCGACCGCGGCAACGCTCGCGGACATTCGCGAGCGCACCGACGCCCTCACCGGTCGGACCAATGCCGCGCAGTCGAACGCCTCGACCTTCGCCCATGCCGCCGACAAGTTCACCCAGTCCGCGCAAGGCATCGGCGCGCAGGTGCGCGAGGCCGGCAAGCTCGCCGACGAAGCCAGCGCCGCGGCGCAGGAAGCCCGCGCCAATGTCGACCGCCTGCGCGAATCCTCCGCCGCCATCGGCAATGTCGTCAATCTGATCGCGCAGATCGCGCGGCAGACGACGCTGCTCGCGCTCAACTCGACCATCGAGGCCGCGCGTGCGGGTGCGGCCGGCAAGGGCTTTGCGGTCGTCGCCACCGAAGTGAAGGCGCTCGCGGTGCAGACCCAGGGCGCGACGGAGGAGATCACCAGGAAGATCGACGCGCTTCAGCGCGACGCCGCCGGCTCGGCCGACGCCGTGCATCGCATCGCGCAGGCGATCGAGGCGATCCGCCCGGTGTTCGATACCGTCAACGGCGCGGTGGCCGAGCAGAATGCCACCACCAGCGAGGTCTCCGGCAACGCGGCCAGCGCGTCGCAGTTCGTCATCTCGGTCGGCGAGAGCGCGGCCGAGATCGATGCCGCGACCAAGGCGGCCGAGACCCACGGCGAGAACGTCGCCAGCGCCGGCAAGGCCGTCACCACCTTCGCGCGCAAGCTGAAATCGCGCTGTGCCGTGCTGCTGCGCCAGAGCGAGCACGACGACCGCCGCAAGACCGAGCGGCTGCCCTGCCATCTCAAGTTCGAAGCCGCGCGCGGCGTGTTGCAGGTCTACGAGATCGCGATGGACGGCGTGCTGATCGGCGGCGCGGAGGCGGCGAAGCTTGCCACGCAGGCCGTCGTCGACGGCACCCTCGAAGGCGTCGGCGCCTGCCGCCTGCGCGTGATCGAGCAGTCCAAGACCGGCGCCCGCGCGCAGTTCGTCAGCCCCAACGCCGATCTCAGCGAGAAGATCGAAGACAGGCTCTGGTCGATCCACGAGGAGAACACCGAGTTCGTCACCCGCGCCATGGAAGCCGGCACGGCGGTGACCCGGATTTTCGAGCAGGCGGTTGCACGCGGCGAGGTCAAGATCGACGACCTCTTCGACACCGATTATGCGGAAATCGCCGGCACCAATCCGCAGCAATACCGCACGAAATATCTGGACTGGGCCGACCGCACGCTGCCGCCGTTCCAGGAAGCCTTTCTCGCCAAGGAACCGCGCATGGCATTCTGCGCCATGGTCGACCGCAACGGCTTCCTGCCGGTGCACAACAAGATCTATTCGCATCCGCAGCGGCCGGGCGACACCGCCTGGAACACTGCCAACAGCCGCAACCGGCGGATCTTCAACGATCCGGCAGGGCTCGCCGCCGCGCGCAACCTGCGCTCGTACCTGGTCCAGAGCTATGCCCGCGACATGGGCAACGGCAACACCGTGATGATGCGCGAGATCGACGTCCCGATCCGCGTCCAGGGCCGGCACTGGGGCGGATTCCGCACGGCTTACAAGCTGTAGTGCACGCTCAGGCAAGACGCCGGCCGCGAATCATCCTTTAAGGCTGGAATTGGAATGGGAATGCCGCGGAGAGCCGGCGAACGGCTCTGACTGGAGGACTCTCAAAACATGTCCGTCGCACAATTTGCAGTCCTGGACACCGGCTCCAACCGGACACTTGCCGAACGTCTGATCGACCAGCTCGCCGACCGCATCGGCGGCCTCGGCGTCGAGCTCGCCGACATCGCCGGCAACGTCCAGGAGGTCGCAAACCGCGTCGCGAACCAGTCCGAACGGTTCCATCACCTCCAGGAGACGGCCGAGACCATGGTCTCGGCCAATCACGATATCGCCAACGCATCGCAGGCGGTGCAATCGACCGCATCGGCGGCGGTCGGCGAGATCGCGCAGTCGCGCGGCGCGGTCGACACCGCGGTCAGCCACATCTCCGAGCTCGTCGCAGCCGTGGAGCGGATCGAGGCGCGCCTGAGCGCGGTCGGCTCGGCGCTGGCGCAGGTGGCAAAAGTGTCCGGCTCGATCGAGGCGATCGCGAAGCAGACCAATTTGCTCGCGCTCAACGCCACCATCGAGGCGGCCCGCGCCGGCAATGCCGGCCGTGGTTTTGCGGTGGTCGCAAGCGAGGTCAAGAATCTCGCGGAGGCTACCCGTGCGGCCACGCATCAGATCTCCGACACCGTGCGCGATCTCGACGGCCAGATCGAAGGCCTGATCGGCGAGAGCAGCGACGCTTCGCAACGCGCTAAGACTGCCGGCGAAGGCGCCCAGCAGATCTCCGGCATCATCTCGCGGGTCCAGCAGGGTTTTGCCTCGGTGGAAGCGGAGATTGACAGCGTCACGCGCGCCGCGACCTCCAATCTCGGCCATTGCGACACGGTCATCAGCGAGCTCAACGAGCTCGCCAAGGGCGTCGACCTGTCCTCGCGCGATCTCAAGAACGCCGATCAGCGCGTGACAAAACTGCTCGACACCTCCGAAGCGCTGATCGCAATGATCGCCGACAGCGGCGTGGAGACATCGGATGCGCCGCTGATCCGCGTCGTCGTCGAGACCGCAAAGCGGATCTCGGACGAGTTCGAGGCCGCAATCGACCGCGGCGAGATCACGCTCGACCAGCTCATGGACGAGAACTACCGGGAAACCCCCGGCACCGATCCCAAGCAATACAAGACCAACTACGTCGACTTCACCGACCGCGTGCTGCCCGCCATCCAGGACCCAATCCAGAAGTCCGATTCCCGCATCGTGTTCTGCGTCGCCTGGGCCAAGGGCGGCTATCTGCCGACCCACAACCCGAACTACCGCCTGCCGCAGGGCAAGGACCCCGTCTGGAACAACGCCAATTGCCGCAACCGCCGCCTGTTCAGCGATCGCGCGGTGAAGAAGGTCGCGGCCAACACAAAACCGTTCCTGCTCCAGACCTATCGCCGCGACATGGGCGGCGGACAGTTCGTGCTGATGAAGGACCTGTCCTCGCCGATCGTGATCCGCGGCAAGCACTGGGGCGCCTTCCGGATGGGTTTTCGGCAGAGCTGAGGGTCGCTCCGGCGGCCCCCTGAATCAAAAACCTGAAAAACAACCCCATGCACAGTAGCGGGGGCCAGGGGAATCAAGGACTTACGCCGGCAGGCCAGGACGCAGTTTGACGCGTCGGGCAAAACAGGCGCATAATACTACTATTCCGAAATCACCCATACGTGCAGACAAACCCCTCACCCGGGTCAGTCTGCATCTGCCAGCGCAGCAGCCCACTCCCGCAAAGTGGAGCTATCGCGTATGGCATTTTGCACGACCTGAGCGCGCGCCTCGTCCTTCGAGACGACCGCTTCGCGGTCTCCTCAGGATGAGGCTAAGCGGCATCGGTGCTCGTCAAAACGACGGCCGCACACTCAGTCCTCATCCTGAGGGCCCGCCGCAGGCGGGCGTCTCGAAGGATGGCCGCGAGCAAGGACGTGCCACGGCCCGACTTTCCCAATCGCACGAATTTCGTCATCGCATGAATTTCCGCATTCGCACGATCATCTGCGGCGATCAACGATGCATGCGACGAAAATGCGTCACAACATGACGATTATCATATCAATTGGCCCAATTCCGCTGCAGCGATCGCCGCACAAATTCGTGAACGTCATGGCCTGACGCGTCGGCAACGCAAATATGCATCGCCGGATATTCTGGCGCTTCATCGTTTCGCATCAGTATGATTATTGTCGCGCACGAATTCGCCGACGAGATCGCCGCAAGCGATCAAGCGAGCAAGGGGATGCATATGGCAACAACTCTCACCATCAACGGCGAAACGAAATCGTTCGACGCGCCGCCGGAAATGCCGCTGCTGTGGGTGCTGCGCGACATCCTCGGAATGACGGGCACGAAATTCGGCTGCGGCATCGCGCAATGCGGTGCCTGCACGGTGCATGTCGACGGCAAGGCCGTGCGCTCCTGTGTCCTGCCGGTCAGCGCGGTTGCGAACCGCGCCATCACCACCATCGAACATGTCGGCAATACGCTCGCAGGCGCGAAGGTGCAGAAAGCCTGGCTCGATCTCGAGGTGGTCCAGTGCGGGTATTGCCAATCCGGCCAGATCATGGCGGCCGCCGCTCTACTGGCAACCACCTCTCATCCGGATGATTCCGACATCGACGCCGCGATGGCTGGCAACATCTGCCGCTGCGGCACCTATGTCCGCATCCGCGAGGCCATCAAGCAGGCCGCCAACGGCCGTCAGTCGTGAGGTCCGCCATGAATGCACACAACAGCCTCTCCCGCCGCACGCTTCTGACCAGCGGTCTTGCGACCGGTTTCCTGCTCGCCTTTCACCTGCCCCTACGGGCCGCCGTCAACGAGCCGGAGCAGCCGAAGGATACGACCGACGGCAAGTTCGCGCCCAACGCCTTCATCCGTATCGACGAGACCGGCCAGACCACGCTGATCATGCCGCAGGTGGAGATGGGTCAGGGCATCTACACCTCGATCTCGATGGTTCTGGCCGAAGAGCTCGACGCCGATTGGGCAAAGGTCGGGGCGTTGCACGCGCCGCCAAACGACAAGTTCTACGCCAATCCCGCCTTCGGACTGCAGGCGACGGGTGGTTCGACGTCGATCCGCGCCTGGTGGAAGCCGCTACGCGAAGCGGGTGCCAGCGCGCGCGCGATGCTGGTGCAGGCCGCCGCCGCGCAATGGCAGGTCGAGCCCGCGAGTTGCACGACGTCCAAGGGCGAAGTCATCCATGCGGCAAGCGGCCGCAAGCTCGGCTATGGTGAGCTCGCGCTGGCGGCACAGAGCCAGACACCGCCGAAGGATGTCCCGGTCAAGGACCCCAAGGACTTCGTCCTCATAGGCCAACCGCTGAAGCGGCTGGATACACCGGACAAGGTCAACGGCAAAGTCGTCTACGGCATCGACGCGATCCTGCCCAACATGAAGATTGCCGCGATCGCCAATTGCCCGGTGTTCGGCGGCAAGGTCGGCAAGGTCGATGACAGCGCAGCGATGAAAGTCGCCGGCGTGCGCAAGGTCGTCGTGCTCGACGACGCCGTCGCCGTGATCGGCGATCACATGTGGGCGGCCAAGAAAGGTCTCGAAGCGCTCAAGATCGAGTGGAACGAAGGACCGAACGCCAAGATCTCCACCAAGGACATCTGGGACGATTTACGCAAGGCCAGCGAGAAGGATGGCGCGATCGCGAAATCCGTCGGCGACATCGCCAAGGGGCTTGCCAGCGGAGACAAGTTCGAGGCGAGCTTCGAACTGCCGTTCCTCGCGCATGCCTCGATGGAGCCGATCAACGCCACCGTTCACGTCAGGCCGGATGCCTGCGAGATCTGGACCGGCACACAAATCATGACGCGCGTGCAGTCGGAGGCGGCGAAGGCCGCCGGCCTTCCCGTCGAGAAGGTGATCGTCAACCAGCACCTGCTCGGCGGCGGTTTCGGCCGCAAGCTCGAACCCGATATGGTGGTTGCGGCGGTCAAGATCGCCAAGCAGGTCGACTATCCCGTCAAGGTGATATGGACCCGCGAGGAGGACATCCAGCACGACGTCTACCGCCCGGTCTATCGCGACCAGGTCAATGCGACCCTGGTCGATGGCAAGGTGGCGGCCTGGAAGTACAAGATCGCAGGTTCTGCGGTGATTGCCCGCTGGCTGCCGCCAGCGTTCCAGAAGGGCGTCGATATCGACGCGGTCGACGCCGCCGTGGAGACGCCCTACGACTTTCCCAACTTCCACGTCGAATATGTCCGTGCCGAGCCACCGGCTGTGCCGACCGGCTTCTGGCGCGGTGTCGGCCCGAACAACAATGTGTTCGCGTTCGAATGCGCGCTGGACGAACTTGCGCGCAAGGCCGGCAAGGATCCGGTCGAATTCCGAAGGTCGATGCTGACCAAGACTCCGCGTGCGCTCGCGGTGCTCAACCTTGCCGCGGAGAAATCCGGCTGGGGCCAACCGCTGCCGGCCCGCGTTGGCCGTGGCGTCTGCCTGCAGCCATCGTTTGCGAGCTTCCTCGCAACTGTGGTGGAAGCCGAGATCGACGACATCGGCGAGATCACCCTGCGCCGCATCACCTCGGTGGTGGACACCGGCATTGCGGTCAACCCCGATACGATCAAGGCGCAGATCGAGGGCGGGCTGATCTTCGGCCTCACCGCCGCGCTCTATGGCGAGATCACCATCGACAAGGGCCGCGTGCAGCAGTCGAACTTCCACGACTACCGCATGATGCGCATCAACGAGACGCCGAAGATCGAGGTCATCGTCGTCAAGAGCGGCGAAGCGCCCGGCGGCATCGGCGAAGCCGGCGTCAATGCCGGACCACCGGCCCTGCGCAACGCGATTTACGCCGCAACCGGCGTGGCGCTGCGGCGCCTGCCGATCGACCGGAAACTTCTGGCTGCGGGGAAGAAGGCATGAGCGGCAAGATGCGTATCCTCACAAGCCTGGTCGTGATCGCCATCGTCGTGGCGGCGCTCGGCGTCTGGATCATCCGTGGGCCCGGTCCGCTCGACTTCGCCGGCGGCACCAAAGTGGCGCTGGCGGATTATCGCGCCGGCAAGCCGACCGGCGTGCCGGCCAAGCTGGAGAAAGCGAGTGTGGTCGAGCGCGGCGAGTATCTCGCGAAGGCGGCCGACTGCATGGTCTGCCACACCAAGCCCGGCGAGAAGGAATATTCCGGCGGGCTCGGCTTCAAGCTGCCGTTCGGCACGCTCTATTCGACCAACATCACGCCGGACAAGGACACCGGCATCGGCAATTACAGCGACCAGGATTTCCTCAACGCGGTCCAGCGCGGCACGCGTCATGACGGCGCGCGGCTCTATCCGGCCATGCCCTACACGTCCTACACCTACATGACGGACGAGGACGTGCTGGCGGTGAAGGCGTATCTGTTCAGCCTGCCGGCAGTGCGCGCGAAAGCGCCCGACAACACGCTGTCGTTCCCGTTCAACCAGCGCTGGGCGATGATCTTCTGGTCGGCCGTGTTCAATCCGGACACGCGCTTTACGCCGGATACCTCGAAGAGCCCGGAGTGGAACAGAGGTGCGTATCTCGCCGAAGCGCTGGCGCATTGCGGCGAGTGCCACACGCCGCGCAATCTCGGCTTTGCGCTCGACAACCGCAAGAAGTTCGGCGGCGCGATCACGGCCGGCTGGCGCGCTTTCAACATCTCCTCCGACAAGGCCACCGGCCTCGGCAATTGGCGCGACGAGGATCTGATCTCGTATCTCTCGCTCGGCCACGCGCCGGGCCACGGCTCGGCCTCGGGTCCGATGGGCGAAGCGGTCGATCACAGCTTCAGCCAGTTCGCTCCCGAAGACATCCGCGCGGTCGTCGCCTATCTGCGCAGCGTGCCGCCGGTGGCCTCGCCCGACCTGCCTGCCACCACGGCACCGGCCGCGCCCGCCTCGCACAAGGACGGCGTCACGGCCGACGCACGCGGCAAGATGGTGTTCGCCAGCGCCTGCGCCAGCTGCCACGGCTGGAGCGGCGAGAGCCCGGTCTCGCCGATGGCGACGCTGACCGGCACCTGGGCCGTCAACGACCCCGCCGCCACCAACGTCGCGCAGATCGTGCTGTCGGGCACCAAGCGGCATACGCCCGACGGCGCGCTCTCGATGCCGGCGTTCGGCGATGCGTATAGCGACGACGAGATCGCGGCGGTGGCGAACTACGTCACGGCACGGTTCGGCACCAAGGGCTCGAAGCTGACGGCGAAGGATGTCGCGGAGCTGCGGGAGCAGACGGCGGAGTAGTGTACGACGAGATTGACGCGTGATCGCGCGCCAATCTCCGCCGTCGTCCCGGACAAGCGAAGCGCAGATCCGGGACCCATACCCACAGGGCGGGGTTTGGCGAAGATTCGGTGTGGGAGCTGTGCCCCGCACTACTCCCTGGGGTTATGGATCCCCGCCCCCGTGCGCAATTGCGCACTAGGCGGGGACGACACCGAGGATGTGGCGCCGCTTTCAGCTCAACCATAACATCGGCGCGGACGCGTCACCCGCCCGCGCCGATGCGTATCGTCACGTAATCGCAATCGGACATCCGTTGCTTCCCGTCGCGCCCTTGATGGGCGCCGGGGTGAACGAATAGACGAACTGATACTTCTTCTCGGCGATCAGATCGTCGAAGATCAGGTTCTCGTGGTTGTGGATGCCGTGCTTGGTCTGCAGCTCGGCGTGGACCACGAAAGCGAGCGACTTGTCGGGATTGGGCACCACCTCGACCGCCCAGGTGTCGGCGCCGGTCAGCGCAAGATCCTTTTCGACCACCCACTTCGCAGCATCGAGGCCGATGCCCGGCTCGCCACTGTTGAAGCGATCATTGTTCTTCATCCACAGCGAGCCCCAGCCGGTGTGGAACATGATCGCGTCGCCAGGCTTGATGTCGCTCTCGGGGATGTTCTGCTTCGCCAGCGCCGCCTTGATGTCAGCCGAGGTGATCTCCTGCCCCGCATCCATCATGCCGCCCTTGAGCGCGACCATGTCGAGCAGATGCGCGCGGGTGAAGATCGGCTTAAGCTTCTCGATGCCAAGCTTCTTGAGCCCGTATGCGTCGCTAATTTCTGCAGCTGTGAAGCCATTGTAGAATCGCATCTCGCTCTTGTCGCCGTCCTTGCCGAGCTGGACTCCAATATGGCCGAGGCCGTCGAACTGCGTACCGGTCTGGCCGATCTCGGTGGCCAGGAATTCGTCGTGATAGACCATCTTATTGTCACCGAACGGGCCGCCGGTCGGGCTGCCGGGAATGCGCAGTGCGAATATACGCGCACCAAACAGCGGCATGGCGGCTTCGTAGACGCGGCCGATCTTGTAGATCTTGCCGTCCTTGATCCATTTCGCCGCGTCGAGGACCTTCGCCGGGGTGATGTGGTTGGATGCGCCGGACTCGTCATCCTTACCCCATTTCGATGGCCACCAGGGCTTGTCGGTGCCCTTGGGCATGGAGGTTGCAGTCTGCGCCTGGGCCTCACTGATCGGTGCAAGCGCGAACTTGCCGTGCATCGAGCCGGCGAGCGCGGCTCCAGCAACGCCGGCGATGCCCGCGGTGCGGAGCAGGGTCCGGCGATCCGTCGTGGAGCCGCCGCCGTCTTGATCTACGTTATTGATCTCGTTAGACATTCCACCCTCCCAGGTTGTGGTCAGAACAATGTCTGACTCTAAAATTGTTTCCGCTAGCCTCCTCCTCCGCTACGCTGTTGTCCAGCGACAAAAATAAGACGGCCGACGCGAGAGCTTCCCATGGGCCTGTTCGAAAGCGATAAATCCGCGCAGCGACTTCCGGTCTCGCTGATCACCGGCTTTCTCGGCAGCGGCAAGACCACGCTGCTCAATCGCTTGCTGCGCCACGACGGCATGAAAGACAGCGCCGTCATCATCAACGAGTACGGCGAAGTCAGCCTCGACCATCTCCTGGTCGAACGCGTCGACGGCGAAGTCGCCGTGCTTGCGAGCGGATGCATCTGCTGCACCATCCGCAGCGACCTGGAGCAGACGCTGCGAGACCTTCTGGTGAAGCGGGACCGCGGCGAGATTCCGCCGTTCCGCCGTATCCTGGTCGAGACCACCGGGCTCGCCGACCCCGCGCCGATCGTGCAGCTTCTGCTCAACAATCCGCTCGTCTCGCACTTCCTGCGGCTCGACACGGTCGTGACCACGGTCGATGCGGTCAACGCGCCGCATCAGCTCGACCGGCAGTATGAGGCGGTGAAACAGGTGGCGTTGGCCGACCGGCTGTTGATCACCAAGAGCGACCTGGTCGAGGACATCGCCGCGCTTGAGCTGCGCCTGCGGCGGCTCAATCCCGGCGCCAGAATCGAAAACGTCAGTCACGGCGAGATCGATCCCGCGCAGCTATTCGGCGCCGGCCTGATCGATCCCGAGCTGAAAAGGATAGACGTTGAGCGCTGGCTCAACGAGCGGGCCTTCGCGGAACCAGATGCGCACGCCGGCCATGCGCATCACGATCATCACGCGCACCATGATCATGACCATCATGATCACGATGCGTCGATCGCGAGCTTCATGCTGGCGTTCGACGAGCCGCTCGACTGGATGGCCGTGACGCACTGGCTTGCGCATTTACGCAACGCGCGCGGCCAGGATCTGCTGCGGGTGAAGGGGATCCTCAATCTCCGTGACGAACCGACGCCGATCGTGATCCATGGCGTGCATCACGTCTTCCATCCGCCGGTCGCGCTCAGCGGCTGGCCCGACAGCGATCGCCGCTCGCGCATCGTCTTCATCACGCGCGGGATCTTGCGGGCGGACGTGCTTGAGCTCTGGCAGGCGGTTCGCGCCGCAGCGTGAGGCGCGTCGAAATGAGCGACGCTGCTCTTACCCTCCCCTGGAGGGGGAGGGTCGCTACGCATGAAGCGAAGCGGAATGCGTAGCGGGGTGGGGTGACGGTCCTTCCGCGACGAACAGTGCCCGCGTGGAGAGATCACCCCCCCCCCCCCCCCCGTGGCGGGGGAGCCCCGCCCCCCCCCCCCGGGGGGGGGGCCGAACGGGGG
>NZ_JBVVPO010000054.1:25066-47595 GCF_055811795.1 Bradyrhizobium sp. MI1.7 | reverse complement strand
CGTGGAGAGATCACCCCACCCCGCTACGCATTCCGCTTCGCTTCATGCGTAGCGACCCTCCCCCTCCAGGGGAGGGTGGCCAATACCGTGAGACTTCAGCTCAACCAGAACTTCGGCGTCGCCGGCTCCAGCCGGCCGCCGACGCGCACCGGCGCAATCTTTAGCGCAAGGCCCGTGGCATCATCCGTCTCGACCGCAACGCCGCTGAGCGTTGCAACGCCAGCCGCCGGCTCGAACCGGCCGGAGGGAATCCCCGACGTGAAGCGCCGCAGCGGTTCTTCCTTCTGCATGCCGATGATGGAATCGTAATCGCCGGTCATGCCGGCGTCGGTCATGTAGGCCGTGCCGCCCGACAGGATCTGGTGGTCGGCGGTCGGCACATGGGTGTGGGTGCCGACGACGAGGCTGGCGCGGCCGTCGCAGAAGAAGCCGATGCCCTGCTTCTCGCTGGTCGCCTCGCAATGGAAGTCGACGACGATGGCGTCGGCGGCAACGCCGAGCGGACAGGCACCAAGCTCGCGCTCGAGCGCGGCGAAGGGATCGTCGAACGGGGTCATGAAGACCCGGCCGAGCGCGTTGACGACGAGCGCGTGCTTGCCGTTCTTGGTCTCCACCAGCGCGGCGCCGCGGCCGGGCGTGCCGCGCGGGTAGTTCGTGGGCCGCACCAGGCGTTCGGCGCGCTCGATGAACACCAGGGCTTCACGCTGGTCCCAGGAATGATTGCCGAGCGTCACCGCATCGGCCCCGGCATCGAGAAACTCCTGATAGATCGCTTCCGTGATGCCGAAGCCGCCGGCGGAATTCTCGCCGTTGACGACGACAAAATCGAGCGACCAGTCCTTGACCATGCCGGGCAGATATTCGGCGATGGCGTTGCGGCCGCTACGGCCGACGACATCACCCACGAAGAGAATGCGCAACTTCAGAACTCCGGAAATCGAACACGTCCGATTCCGTTAGCACATAATCCAGCGCGACGTCGTGCGATAGTGCCGGAACCGCCTTGATCTCCTGCGCTGCAAAAGCAAGCCCGATGCCGACGATCTGCTTGGTCTTGCGCAGATGCGCGAAGGTGTGGTCGTAGTGCCCCGCGCCATAGCCGATGCGATGGCCGAGACGGTCGAAGGCCGCGAGCGGCGTCAGCATGATGTCGGGGATGACTTCGGCCGCGGCCGGCGACGGCTCGGGAATGCCGAGCGGGCCGAGCATCAGGCGGTCGTTCGGATGGAAGATGCGGAAGATCAGCGACTGGCCGCGGGCGGTGACGCAGGGCAGCGCGAGCCTTGCGCCCGCCTCGGCGAGCGCCTTCATCAGCGGCAGCGGATCGATCTCGCTGCGGATCGGGGAATAGCCGGAGACGATGCTGCCGGGCAGGAGCGGGAACGGCAGCCCGCGCTTGGCGAGCTTTGCGGCGGCGGCGGTGCGCTTCTTCTCGCTCAGCGCATCGCGCGCCGCGAGGGCTTTGGCACGGAGTTCGGCTTTCGAATTGGACATGCGCTTTGGTCCCCCACGTCATCACCCACCTTGTGCGCCCTTGCGCACCGGGGCGGGTGATCCAGTATTCCAGAGGCGGTGGTGATTCACACAAAGGCTGCGGCGTACTGAATGCGCCGGGCAAGCCGGAGCATGACATCTACCGAGCTGGCCGCAGTCGTTTCGACAAGCACAAACCAAGCAAAAAAAGTGCGAAGCCGCGAACGCCGTTGAAGCACTCGATCCCGGAGTTCCCTACGAAAGTAGGTGGGCACCATATGTCCGAGCCCACGGGCCCGGCCAGGGACAGTTCCCTAAAGGATCGATAAGGCCCCGGGGATATATGGCTCCTGACGCACGTCGCAGCCTCGCCCGCGCAATGTAACAACGATACTGACGAACCGCCAGCCCAACGGGCGGTCCGCCCAAAATCAGCCGATCGCGATCCCGTTGCCCACCGTCCGGTTCAGGACCTGGGTCGACTTCTCGATGCGCTCGGCGGCGGCGTTGAGCGCATTCACCACGGCGGTCTGGGTCATCCGGGCGCGCTCGACGGCGGCATTGCGGAAATCCCTGAGCTCAGTCAGCTCCTGCTCCATGGTGCGGACGCGGTTGCCAACGTCGACCAGCTCGTCGCAGACGGTCAGCGCCGCCATCACGGTGAGCCTGGCATCACCGATCTCGCCGAATTTTCCGCGCAGCGACTGAATTCGCGTCTCCAGGCTTTCGGCGAGCTTGAGCAGCCGCACCTCCTGGCCCTCCTCGCAGGCCATGCGGTATTGCCGGCCGTTGATGGTGACGTTGATGTGGCTCATCCGTCCTCTCCGGTATCGAGCACCGAGCGTATCGTGACGATTGCGGAATCCAGCCGATCGGAGATTTCGCGATTGGTGCGCTCGAGCTTGCGCGCCTTCACCAGCGCGCCGTCGAGCTCATCGGCAAGCCGCGAGCGATCCGCGCCCAGTGCCTGGATTCGCGCCGCGAGCTCGTTCTCGTCGCGATCGGCATCGCGCCGCCGCTCCACCGCGCTTTCGAGCGCGTCGAGCGCCGCCATGAGTCTGCGGGTCGCGATCTCGATCTCGACGGCCGAGGACTCCGTCATGGCAGAGCTGTTTGAAACGCGATCGTTCATGCAGTCAGCGGCGGAACCTGTGGCCTTGCCCGTGGGGCTTGCCGTCCGGCAAAAGACTCGGTTCGGCAAACGGTTAGAAGCAGAAATTTACGTGGCAAGCTAGCGGAGCGCAACGCCGCCGCGAAACTATGCACTGCTAAGCAACTTTTACGGCCAAACCGACGTTTGATTGCCTTGGACTCCCGGAACCGAGGTGCTATCCCAGCCCAACCTTCCGTGGCCGCCAGGCTCCCCCCACGCGGCCCGCACCACCGCCAAGCGCCTCATTTCAGACGGATTTCAGACATGACGCAAGTCGACCACAACCGCATGGCCAACGCGATCCGTGGCCTCTCGATGGACGCTGTCGAGAAGGCGAAATCGGGCCATCCCGGCCTGCCGATGGGCGCCGCCGACGTCGCCACGGTGCTGTTCACGCAATTCCTGAAATTCGACGCCACTGCCACCGACTGGCCCGACCGCGACCGCTTCGTGCTCTCGGCCGGCCACGGTTCGATGCTGCTCTATTCGCTGCTGTATCTGACCGGCAATGCCGACATGACGCTGGATCAGCTCAAGCAGTTCCGCCAGCTCGGCGGCTTGACCCCGGGCCATCCCGAGAACTTCCACACCAAGGGCATCGAGACCACCACCGGCCCGCTCGGCCAGGGCATCTCGACCGCGGTCGGCATGGCGCTCGCCGAGAAGATGCTGGCCGCCGAGTTCGGCAAGAAGATCGTCGACCACCACACCTATGTGCTCGCCTCCGACGGCGACCTGATGGAAGGCGTGTCGCAGGAAGCGATCGCGATGGCCGGGCACTGGAAGCTCGGCAAGCTGATCGTGCTCTACGACGACAACGGCATCTCGATCGACGGCCCGACCTCGATCTCCGATTCCGTCGACCAGGTGAAGCGCTTCAAGTCCGCGGGCTGGGCCGCCGAAAAGATCGACGGCCATGACCAGGCCGCCATCGCCGCTGCGATCACCCGCGCGCAAAAATCCAACAAGCCGACGCTGATCGCCTGCCGCACCACCATCGGCTTCGGCGCGCCGCACAAGGCCGGCACCGCGAAGGCGCATGGCGAGGCGCTCGGCGCCGACGAGCTCAAGGCCGCCAAGGAAAATCTCGGCATCTCGCTCGAGCCGTTCTCGGTGCCGGATGACGTGCTTAAGGCCTGGCGCGCAGCCGGCAGCCGCGGCGCGGCGGCACGGCAGGAATGGGAGGGACGGCTCGGCGAGCTCGGCAGCCGCAAGCGCGCCGAGTTCGAGCGCCGTCTGCGCCACGAGCGTCCGGCCTCGCTCGCGAAGGCCGTGCGCGCCTACAAGAAGGAGCTGCTGGAAAAGCCGATGACCGCGGCGACCCGCAAATCCTCGGAAGCGGTGATCGAAGTCATTGCCGGCGCGATGCCGATGGAATTCCTCGCCGGCTCGGCCGACCTCACCGGCTCCAACAACAACAAGGCGAAGTCGGCCACAGCTTTCTCGGCCAAGACGCCAAAAGGCCGCTTCATCCATTACGGCATCCGCGAGCACGGCATGGCGGCTGCGATGAACGGCATCTTCCTGCATGGCGGCTTCGCGCCGAACGGCGCGACCTTCCTGGTGTTCACCGACTATGCGCGACCCGCGATGCGCCTTGCCGCGTTGATGGGCGCCGGCGTCGTCTACGTGATGACGCACGACTCCATCGGCCTCGGCGAAGACGGCCCGACCCACCAGCCGGTCGAGCATCTCGCCGCACTTCGCGCCATTCCGAACATGCGCGTGTTCCGCCCCGCCGACTCCATCGAGGTCGCCGAGTGCTGGGAGCTTGCGCTCAATCGTATCGACGGCCCGACCGTGCTGGCGCTGACGCGTCAGAACCTGCCGCAGCTCCGCACCAATGCGCCGAACGACATTCCCTGCGCGGCCGGCGCCTACGAGCTGGTCGCCGCCCAGGGCGAAGCCAAGGCAACGCTGTTCGCTTCCGGCTCCGAGGTCGAGATCGCGGTCGCCGCCCAGAAGCAGCTCGCCGAGCGCGGCATCGCGTCACGGGTGGTCTCGGTGCCCTCGCTCGAGCTTTTGTTAGCGCAACCAGAAGCCAAGCGTGCCGAGATCATCGGCAACGCGCCGGTGAAGGTCGCGATCGAGGCCGCAGTGCGCTGGGGCTGGGACGCCGTGATCGGCCAGGATGGCGATTTTATCGGCATGCATTCGTTCGGCGCGAGCGCGCCGGCGAAGGATCTTTACAAGCATTTCGGCATTACCGCCGAGGCTGCGGTTAACGCTGTGCTGAAGCGCGTTAGCTGAGAGTTGAGCTTGCCAAAAAAAAGGACTACGTAGTCTCTCATATGATCAAGCATCGCCCGGCCGAACCGGGCGTCCGCCCTAAAAAACCCTCGCAGGCGCGCTAAGCGCGTTGTGCGGGATGATCGGGGTTATCGAACACGTCATTGAACGGTCATAAGGAGATGAAACATGGCAGTCCGCGTCGGAATTAACGGTTTTGGCCGCATCGGCCGCAACATCCTGCGGGCTATTGCCGAGTCCGGCCGCAAGGACATTGAGGTCGTCGGCATCAACGACCTCGGCCCGGTCGAGACCAACGCGCATCTCCTTCGCTTCGACAGCGTCCATGGCCGCTTCCCCGGCACCGTGACCGTCGATGGCGACTCCATCAACCTCGGCGGCGGCAAGATCAAGGTGACCGCCGAGCGCGATCCCTCGAAACTGCCCTGGAAGGATCTCGGCGTCGACATCGCGATGGAATGCACCGGCATCTTCACCGCGAAGGACAAGGCCTCCGCGCATCTCACCGCCGGCGCCAAGCGCGTGCTGATCTCCGCGCCCGCCGACGGCGCCGACGCCACCATCGTCTACGGCGTCAACCACGACACGCTCACCAAGGATCACCTGGTCGTCTCCAACGGCTCCTGCACCACCAACTGCCTCGCGCCGGTCGCCAAGGTGCTGAACGACCTGGTCGGCATCGAGACCGGCTTCATGACCACGATCCACGCCTACACCGGCGACCAGCCGACGCTGGACACGCTGCACAAGGATCTCTACCGCGGCCGTGCGGCGGCGATGTCGATGATCCCGACCTCGACCGGCGCGGCGAAGGCAATCGGCCTCGTGCTCCCGGAACTCAAGGGCAAGCTCGACGGCGTCTCGATCCGCGTGCCGTCCCCGAACGTCTCGGTCATCGACCTCAAGATCGTCGCCAAGCGCGCCACCGACGCCAAGGAAATCAACGCGGCGATGAAGCGGGCCTCCGAGCAGCAGCTCAAGGGCATTCTCGGCTACACCAATCAGCCGAACGTCTCGATCGACTTCAACCACGATCCGCACTCCTCGACCTTCCACGAGGACCAGACCAAGGTGCAGAACGGCACGCTGGTGCGTGTGATGTCCTGGTACGACAACGAGTGGGGCTTCTCGAACCGCATGGCGGACACCGCCGTCGCGTTCGCGAAGGTGATCTAACTCCGCTCTCGTGTCCCGGATGCGATGCAGCGTGAAACGCTGCGTCGCAGATCCGGGACCCATGTCCCTCCAGCGTAGGTCCCGGCTCTGCACGGCGGCACTCCGCGCCGCTATGCGCCCGGGACAAGAGAGTGTCCGATGACCAACAAATTCCGCACCCTCGACGACGTCGATGTGAAGGGCAAGCGCGTGCTGCTGCGCGTCGATCTCAACGTGCCCATGGACAACGGGCGCGTCAGCGACGCGACCCGGCTCGAGCGCGTTGCGCCGACCATCACCGAAATCTCGGACAAGGGCGGCAAGGTCATCCTGCTCGCGCATTTCGGCCGGCCGAAGGGACGCGACCCCAAGGAGTCGCTCAAGCCGGTTGCCGAAGCGCTGTCGAAAGTCGTGAACAGGCCCGTCGCCTTCGCCGACGACTGTGTCGGCGAGCCCGCGGCCACGGCCGTGGCTGCGTTGAAGGATGGTGACATCCTGTGCCTGGAAAATACCCGCTTCCACAAGGAAGAGGAAAAGAACGATCCCGCCTTCGTCGCGGAGTTGGCAAAACTCGGCGACATCTGGGTCAATGACGCCTTCTCGGCCGCGCACCGCGCCCATGCCACGACCGAAGGCCTCGGCCACAAGCTGCCGGCCTATGCCGGCCGCACCATGCAGGCCGAGCTCGTCGCGCTGGAGAAGGCGCTGGGCTCGCCGACCAAGCCCGTCATCGCGATCATCGGCGGCGCCAAGGTCTCGACCAAGATCGATCTGCTCGAAAACCTCGTCACCAAGGTCGACGCGCTCGTGATCGGCGGCGGCATGGCCAACACCTTCCTGCACGCCCAGGGCGTTGGGATCGGCAAGTCGCTGGCCGAGAAGGATCTCGCCGCGACGGCGATCCGCATCATGGAGAAGGCGGAAGCCGCCAATTGCGCGATCATCCTGCCGGTCGACGCCACCGTCGCCTATCATTTCGCGGCGAACGCGCCCTCGCATGCCTACGGGCTCGATGCGATCCCGGCCGACGGCATGATCCTCGACGTCGGCCCGCAATCGATCGCGCGTGTCCACGCCGCCATCGACGACGCCGCCACGCTGGTCTGGAACGGACCGCTCGGCGCCTTCGAGATGCAGCCGTTCGACCGCGGAACGGTGTCGGCCGCCAAGCACGCCGCCGAGCGCACCAAGGCCAAGAAGCTGATCTCGATCGCGGGCGGCGGCGACACGGTCGCGGCCCTCAACCAGGCCCATGTGGCCGGTCAATTCACCTATGTCTCGACCGCCGGTGGCGCATTCCTTGAATGGATGGAAGGCAAGCCCCTTCCCGGCGTCGAAGTTCTGCGCACCAAGTAATCAGTCGGCCTTTTAAGTCGGCCTTGCAGGCCCAAACCGGAGAAAAAGACAGATGGCTCGGATCACGTTACGTCAATTGCTCGACCATGCAGCGGAGAACGATTACGGCGTACCGGCCTTCAACATCAACAACATGGAGCAGGCGCTGGCGATCATGGACGCCGCCAACACGGTCGACGCGCCCGTCATCATCCAGGCCTCGCGCGGTGCGCGCTCCTACGCCAACGACATCATGCTCAAGCACATGATGGACGCGGTGACCGAGATCTATCCGCACATTCCGGTCTGCGTGCATCTCGACCACGGCAACGAGGCCGCGACCTGCATGACCGCGATCCAGGCCGGCTTCACCTCGGTCATGATGGACGGCTCGCTCAAGGCCGACGGCAAGAGCCCGGCCGACTGGACCTACAATGTCGGCGTCACCAAGACCGTGACCGACATGGCCCATCTCGGCGGCATCTCGGTCGAGGGTGAGCTCGGCGTGCTCGGCTCGCTCGAAACAGGCATGGGCGACAAGGAAGACGGCCACGGCGCCGAAGGCAAGCTGAGCCACGACCAGCTCCTGACCAATCCGGACGAGGCCGTGAAGTTCGTTCAGGAGACCAAGGTGGACGCGCTCGCGATCGCGATGGGCACCTCGCATGGCGCCTACAAATTCACCCGCAAGCCCGACGGCGACATCCTCGCCATGAAGGTGATCGAGGAGATCCACCGCAAGCTGCCGAACACGCATCTCGTGATGCACGGCTCCTCGTCGGTGCCGCAGGACCTCCAGGACATCATCAACGAGTTCGGCGGCAAGATGAAGCCGACCTGGGGCGTTCCGGTCGCCGAGATCCAGCGCGGCATCAAGAACGGCGTGCGCAAGATCAACATCGACACCGACAACCGCATGGCCATGACCGGCCAGATCCGCAAGGTGTTCAAGGAGCACCCGGAAGAGTTCGACCCGCGCAAGTACCTGAAGCCGGCGATGGAAGCGATGACCAAGCTGTGCAAGCAGCGGCTCCAGGAGTTCAATACCGCAGGCCAGGCCTCCAAGTTCAAGAAGGTCCTGCCCCCCGCCGAGATGGCCAAGCGCTACGCCAAGGGCGAACTCGATCCGAAGGTGGCGTGATCTATCCCTCCCTCTCCCCGCTCTTCGCGGGGAGAGGGTCGGGGTGAGGGGCTCGCTCCGCGAATTGTGCCCTATCGATAGACCTGTACCCCCTCACCCGGATTTTACGCTACGCGCAAAATCCGACCTCTCCCCGCAGGCGGGGCGAGGTGAAGGGGCGCCCAGCCCGCTCTTTTTCGCCCAACTGACCTCCCGCCCCTTTACCCTGCGACGAACGTTAACTCGGCAATTGCCCGAGAACGGTCTATTTTCACAGGCAAGGGCAGCATCGTTTTGGGAGGACCTCTCGATGAATCTGACTGAGCTCAACAGGATCGCGACCGCCATGGTCGCGCCCGGCAAGGGCATCCTTGCCGCCGACGAATCCTCCGGCACCATCAAGAAGCGATTTGACGCGATCGGGGTGGAATCGACGGAAGGCAATCGCCGCGACTATCGCGAGATGCTGTTCCGCTCCAGGGAGGCCATGAGCCAGTACATCTCCGGCGTGATCCTCTATGACGAGACGATCTGGCAAGACGCGAAGGACGGCACGCCACTGGTCAAGCTGATCGAACAGAGCGGCGCCATCCCCGGCATCAAGGTCGACGAGGGCACGCAAGCCCTGCCGATGTGCCCGGGCGAGCTCGTCACCGTCGGGCTCGACAAGCTCGCCGAACGCCTGAAGAAATATTACGAGCGCGGCGCGCGCTTCGCCAAATGGCGCGCGGTGATCGATATCGGCAGCGGCATTCCGTCGATGACCGCGATCGGCGCCAACGCCCATGCGCTGGCCCGCTACGCAGCGCTGTGCCAGGCCGCGCAGATCGTGCCGATCGTCGAGCCTGAGGTGCTGATGGACGGCGATCACGACATCGACCGCTGCTATGAAGTGACGACCCGCGTGCTCAACAAGACCTTCCAGGAATTGCGCGTGCAGCGCGTTGCGCTCGAAGGCATGGTGCTGAAGCCGAACATGGCGATCTCGGGCAAGAAGTGCGCGAAGCAGGCTCCCGTCGAGGAAGTCGCGGAGAAGACAATTCGGCTGCTGAAGGCCTGCGTGCCCGCGGCCGTGCCCGGAATCGCCTTCCTCTCCGGCGGCCAGTCGGACGAAGAGGCGACTGCGCATCTCAACGCCATGCATAAGCTCGGGCCGCTGCCCTGGGGCCTGACCTTCTCCTACGGCCGCGCGCTGCAGGCCGCGCCGCAGAAGGCCTGGTCCGGCAAGGCCGAGAATGTCGCAGCCGGCCAAAGTGCATTCAGCCATCGCGCCCGGATGAATGGTCTGGCGTCCAAGGGCGAATGGCAAAGCAGCCTGGAAAAGAAAGCAGCCTAGATCTTGTCGAACAAATCGCCTCCGCCGCGCCCGGCGCCGCGTCTCTATCTCGCGACGCCTGCCGTCGATGATCCCGCTGCGCTCGTCGCCGAGCTGCCGGGCCTGCTCGCTGCCGCCGACGTCGCGGCCGTGCTGCTGCGGCTGAAGGAGACCGACCAGCGCACCATGATCACGCGCATCAAGGCGCTGGCCCCACCGGTCCAGAAGGCGGGCGCCGCGCTGCTCGTTGAAGGTCATGCCGAACTGGTCGCACGTGGCGGCGCCGACGGCGCGCACCTGCCCGGCATCGCCGCGCTGAAAGAGGCGCTGCCATCGCTCAAGCCCGATCGCATCGCCGGCGTCGGCGGGCTGACGACGCGGCACCATTCCATGGATGCGGGCGAGATAGGCGCGGACTACGTGCTGTTCGGCGAACCTGATGCAAAGGGCCAACGCCCGTCGTCCCAGGCGATCGCCGAGCGGCTGGACTGGTGGGCCGAGCTGTTCGAGCCGCCCTGCGTCGGCTTTGCCACCTCGCTCGAAGAGGCGCACGACTTCGCCGCCAGCGGCGCCGATTTCGTGCTGGTCGGCGATTTCGTCTGGTCCGATCCGCGCGGTCCCAAGGCCGCGCTGATCGAGGTCGACGCTGAGATCAAGAAGGCCCATGCGGCTGCGCTTGCGGGTCAGGAGCACGGCTAGCGCCCGACATGAAGCTCCCGCGCATCACCATCCTGGCCACGCTGCTGCTGACGGCGCCCGCGGCCGCGCAGCTCCAGATCACGCCGCCGGTGGCCACGCCTGGCGCTGTGCCTGAGAAACAGAAGCCCAAGCCGCCTCCGGCCGCCAAGAAGAAGGAGGCCGCGCCGGCGCCAAAACCTTCGGCCTCGCCCAAGCCGGCCGCCTCGCCCAAGCCGGCGCTGCCCGCAACCGTGATCCCCGCACCGGCAACCGACAATCCCAATGTCGATCTGGTGTTCGGCGCCTATCAGCGCGGCCAGTACAAGACGGCGTTCGATCTCGCCACCGCCCGCGCACAAGCAGGCGATCCCAAGGCGATGACCATGCTCGGCGAGCTCTATTCCAACGCCATGGGCATCCGCCGCGACTACGCCAAGGCGCTGGAATGGTACAAGCGCGCCTCCGATGCCGGCGACCGCGAGGCGATGTTCGCGCTCGCCATGCTGCGAATTTCCGGCCGCGGCGGCTCGGTCGACAAAAGCGAGGCGGTGAAGCTGATGGCGTCCGCCGCCAAGCTCGGCGAGCCCAAGGCGGCCTATAACCTCGCGCTGCTTTACCTCGACGGCCAGACCCTGCCGCAGGACGTCAAGCGGTCCGCCGAGCTGCTGCGTCAGGCCGCCGATGCCGGCCTGCCAGAGGCGCAATACGCGCTGGCGACCTTCTACAAGGAAGGCACCGGCGTGCCGAAGGACCCGGAACGCGCGGTGCGGCTGCTCCAGGCGGCTTCACTGGCGGACAATGTCGATGCCGAGGTCGAATATGCCATCGCCATGTTCAACGGCACCGGCACGGTGAAGAACCAGCCGGCCGCCGTCGCGTTGCTCCGCAAGGCCTCCCGCCAGGGCAGCGCGATCGCGCAGAACCGCCTGGCCTGGGTGCTGATCAACGGCATGGGCACGTCCGTGGACAAGGTCGAGGGCTTTAAATGGCACCTGGTGGCGAAAACCTCCGGCAAGGGCGATCCGGAGCTCGACAAGCAATTGTCCGACCTGCCGGCCGAGGACCGGGGCAAGGCCGAGGCCGCCGCCAGAAAATGGCTCGGGACCAAATGACTTGACGCAAAGGCCCTCGCAGGGCACCCCATCCTTCAAACAGGCGCGATTTCGCGCCATTTCCCCCGATCAAGACCAGAGCACATGCTGTATTCCGCCACTATCAACGTCATGGTCAAGGCCGCGCGCCGCGCCGGCCGCAGCCTCAAGCGCGATCTCGGCGAGATCGAGCATCTCCAGGTCTCGCTGAAGGGGCCGGCCAATTTCGTCTCGCTCGCCGACAAGCGCGCCGAGGAGATCCTCTACCAGGACCTCGCCAAGGCCCGCCCCGGCTACGGCTTCATCGGCGAGGAAGGCGGCACCCGCGAAGGCAGCGACAAGAGCCACACCTGGATCGTCGACCCGCTCGACGGCACCACCAACTTCCTGCACGGAATCCCGCAATTCGCGATCTCGATCGGCCTCGTGCGCGAGGGCACGATCATTGCGGGCGTGATCTACAACCCCGCCAATGACGAGCTCTACATCGCCGAGCGCGGCAAGGGCGCCTTCCTCAACGACCAGCGCCTGCGCGTCGCCGGCCGCCGCCAGCTCAACGAATGCGTGGTGGCCTGCGGCCTGCCCCATATCGGCCGCGGCGACCACGAGGAATTCCGCCGCGAGATGACCGCGATCCAGGACCGCGTCGCAGGCCTCCGCCGTTTCGGCGCCGCCTCCCTCGACCTGGCCTTCGTCGCCGCCGGCCGCCTCGACGGCTACTGGGAGCGCAATCTGCAATCCTGGGACATCGCCGCCGGCATGATCATGGTGCGTGAGGCCGGCGGCACGGTGAGCGACATCTCAACGCCGGGCGACGCGCTGGTGACCGGCCACGTCGTGTGCGGCAACGAGTTCGTGCACGGGGAGCTGGTGAAGATTTTGCGGAAGTAGGCTTAGGGCGAACCCTACGCTTCACACTCCGCCGTCATCACCCGCCTTGTGCGCACTTGCGTACTGGAGCGGGTGATCCCGTATTCCAGAGACGTTTGTTGGATACGGAAGGGCCGCGGCGTACTGGATGCCCCGCCTGCGCGGGGCATGACAGCTCGCCTTATGGCTTCGCCGGCGCGGGCGGCCCATACGTCTCGCCGGCCTTCGCGGCCTTCGGCTCCCTGTCCCCGGCCAGCACGCGCTGTACCGAGACGAAGAACACCGGCACCATCAGCAGCGCCAGGATCACCACCGCGATCATGCCACCCATCACGATGCTGCCGAGCGCTTGCTGGCTGGCGCCGCCGGCGCCATGCGCGATCGCCATCGGCAGCACGCCGCAGATGAAGGCAAGGCCGGTCATCAGAATCGGGCGGAAGCGCAGACGGCAGGCCTCGATGGTGGCTTCCACCAGCGGCTTGCCTTCTTTCCGCAGATCCTTAGCGAACTCGATGATCAGGATCGCGTCCTTTGCCGCGAGGCCGATGATGGTGATCAGGCCGACGGTGAAATAGACGTCGTTGGGCAGGCCGCGCAGCATCGCCGCGGCCACCGCGCCGACGATGCCGAGCGGCACCGTGAGCAGCACCGCGAGCGGAATGGTCCAGCTCTCGTAGAGCGCGGCAAGACACAGGAACACCACGAACACCGACAGCGCCAGCAGGAACGGCGCCTGCGACCCCGACAGCTTTTCCTGGAGCGACTGTCCGGTCCATTCATAGCCGAAGCCGCGCGGCAATTTGCTGGCAAGCCGCTCCATCTCGGCGATCGCGTCGCCCGAGGTGAAGCCGGGTTTCGCCTCGCCGGAGATGCGCACTGCGGGATAATAATTGAAGCCCGCGATCTGCGTCGGGCCGCGCGCCCATTCGACCGTGGCGAAAGAGGAGAACGGCACAAGCTGGCCACGACTGTTCTTGACGTTGTAGTTGAGGATGTCCTCGGTCCGCATGCGGTCGCGGGCATCGGCCTGCACCACGACGCGCTGCATGCGGCCGCGGTTCGGGAAGTCGTTGATGTAGTTCGAGCCGAGATTGGTCGAGATCGTGTTGTTGATGTCCTCGAAGGTGACGCCGAAGGCGCCGGCCTTCTCGCGGTCGATCACGAGATTGACCACGCCGGCCTCGGGCAGGCCCTCGATATAGACCTTCTGAAGCACCGGGCTCGCATTGGCCTCCGCGATCAGCTGGTCGGCGGCGCGCATCAATGCCGGATAGCCTTTCTGGCCGCGGTCCTGGAGGCGGAACGAGAAGCCCGAGGAGTTGCCGAGATTGTCGATCGGCGGCGGCTGGAGCGCAGAGATCTTTGCATCGCGGATCGACGACGACAGATCGCGGTTGATGTCGTTGACGATCGCGGCGGCGGAGTCCTTCGGCCCGCGCTCCGACCAGTCCTTCAGCGTGATGAAGGCTTGCGCGGTGTTCATGCCCTGCCCGGAGAAGCTGAAGCCGGTGAGGAAGGTGACATCCTTCACACCCGGCCGCTCGGCGAGATATTTCTCGACCTTCTCGATGACGGCCTCGGTGCGGGGATACGACGAATCCGACGGCGTCTGCACGTCGGTGGTGACGAAGCCCTGGTCGTCGATCGGCAGGAAGCCGCCGGGCAGGCTGACGAAGGCCCAGGAGAGACCAACCAGCAGCGCGACATAGACCAGCATCAGGCGGCCGGTCCGCTTCAGCGAGAAGCCGACTGTGCGGGAATAGCCCTCCTTGCCGCCTTCGAGCATGCGGTTGAACCAGCCGAACACGCCCCGCTTCGCATGGCCGTGGCCGGCCGCGACGGGCTTCAGAATCGTCGCGCACAGCGCCGGCGTCAGCGACAGCGCGAGGAAGGCGGAGAAGCCGATCGCAGCGACCATGGTCACCGAGAACTGGCGGTAGATGATGCCGACCGAGCCGGGGAAGAACGCCATCGGCACGAACACCGCCATCAGCACCAGCGTGATGCCGATGATGGCGCCCGATATCTGCGCCATCGCCTTCCGCGTCGCTTCCTTCGGCGGCAGGCCTTCCTCGGACATGATGCGCTCGACGTTCTCGACCACGACGATGGCGTCGTCGACGAGGATGCCGACCGCGAGCACCATGCCGAACATCGAGAGCATGTTGATGGAATAGCCGGCGAGCAGCAGCGTGGTACACGCGCCCAGCAGCGCCACGGGCACCACGATGGTCGGAATGATGGTGTAGCGGATGTTCTGCAGGAACAGGAACATCACCACGAACACCAGCACCACGGCCTCGACCAGCGTCGTCAGCACCTTCTTGATCGAGGCCTCGACCACGGGCGTGATGTTGTAGGGGATCTCGTAGGAGATGTTGGCCGGGAAGAAGCGCGACAGCTCCTTCATCTTCTCCTCGACCGCGCTCGCGGTCGCCAGCGCGTTGCCGGTCGGCGACATCAGCACGGAGAGGCCCGCGGTCGGCTTGCCGTTCAGGCGCGTGTTGAACTGGTAGCTGAGGCCGCCGACCTCGATGCGTGCGACGTCGCGCAACCGCACGGTCGAACCGTCGGCATTGGCGCGCAGGATGATGGAACCGAATTCGTCGGGGGACGAGAGCTGGCCCTTGACCAGCACCAGCGAGGAGGTGCGCTGGCTCGAGGTCGACGGCTCGGCGCCGATGCTGCCCGAAGCGACCTGTGCGTTCTGCGCGGCGATCGCCTTGTTGACGTCGTCCGCGGTCAGCCCGTAGCCGACCAGCTTTGCCGGATCGACCCAGACGCGCAAGCTGCGCTCGGTCGAATAGAGCGTGGCGCGGCCGACGCCGGGGATGCGGCGGATCTCGCCGAGCACGTTGCGGATCATGAAGTCGCCGAGGCCGACTTCGTCGAGGCTGCCGTCGGTCGAGTTCAACGTAATGATCTGGAGCACGGCGCTCGAGGCTTCCTCGATCAGGATGCCCTGCTGGATCACCGCGCGCGGCAGCCGCGCTTCGACGCGCTTGATGCGGTTCTGCACCTCGACGGAGGCGGCGCTGGTATCGGTGCCCGGCTGGAAATTGGCGATGATCTCGACCTGGCCGAGCGAGTCGCTGGTCGATTCGAAATTGAGGATGCCGGAGGCGCCGTTGAGCTCCTCCTCGATCAGCCGGGTGACGCTGTTGTAGAGGTTTTCGGGCGAGGCGCCGGGATAGCTGGTCGAGATCGAGATCGAGGGCGGCGCGATGATCGGATATTGCGCGATCGGCAGCAGCGGAACCGCGATCGCGCCGATCAAGCAGATGAACAGCGCGACCACCCAGGCGAAGATCGGCCTGTCGATGAAGAAACTCGCCATGGCGCGTTACCGCGTCAGCTTCTGGGCGTGCCGATTGTCCGCGGTGGCGTCCGCTTCCGACCAGGATTGCGGCTTCACCTTGTCGCCGGCCGCGAACTTCTGGAAGCCTTCGACCACGACCTTGTCGCCGGCCTTCAGGCCCTCGGTCACGAACCAGAGTCCGTCCTGCACCGACCCGGTGCGGACCGGTTGCACGGCGATGTGGTTGTCGTCCTTGACGACGAACACCTCGCTGCCGCCGCCGCCATTGCGCTGGATCGCCTGCTGCGGCACCGCGATCGCGTCGCTGTCGAGTCCCTGGTCGATGCGGACGCGGACATACATGCCCGGCAGCAGCTCGCGCTTGGGATTGCGGAATTCGCCGCGCAAGGTCACCTGGCCGGTATGGGCATCGACCTTGGCATCGGAGAACAGCAGCTTGCCGTCGAGCGAATAAAGGGTGTTGTCGTCGAGCACGAGGCGCACCTTGGCGGCATCGGCCGCGATGCGCTCGAGGTCGCCGCTCTCGAAGGCGCGGCGGAGCTGGTTGAGCTCGGTCACCGACTGGGTGAAGTCGGCATAGATCGGATCGAGCTGCTGGATGCTGGCGAGGTTGGTCTCGTTCTGCACCGCGAGCGCACCCTCGCTGACCAGCGCCGCACCGACGACGCCGTCGATCGGCGCGCGCACGGTGGCATAGTCGAGATTAAGTTTGGCGCGCGCGAGTTCGGCCTTGCGGCCTTCGACCTCGGCATGGGCCTGACGCTCGGCCGCGATCGCCTTCTCGTTCTCGGCTTCCGGGGCAGCGCGATCCTTGGTGA
The DNA here is from genome assembly GCF_055811795.1 of Bradyrhizobium sp. MI1.7. Classification (NCBI taxonomy): domain Bacteria; kingdom Pseudomonadati; phylum Pseudomonadota; class Alphaproteobacteria; order Hyphomicrobiales; family Nitrobacteraceae; genus Bradyrhizobium; species Bradyrhizobium sp. MI1.7. Next base: position 31,018 of record NZ_JBVVPO010000054.1, on the reverse strand, counting down.
GGGTGGCGATGCGGTGCGCCTGCTGCCTGGCCTGCATCAACCCGGCCTCGGCCTTGGCGACGGCCGCCTCGGTGGCCATCACCTCGACCTCGAACGGACGCGGATCGATGCGATAGAGCGCATCGCCCGCCTTCACCTCGCTGCCCTGACGGAACAGGCGCTCGACGACGATGCCGGAGATGCGCGGCCGCACGTCGGAGACGCGCGTCGGCGCGATGCGGCCCGGCAGCTCGCGCACCACGGCGCGCGGCTGAGGCTTGACGATGACGATGCTGACGTCAGGATCGGCGGGCTGGGCAGCGGACACCGCAGAGACGGATTCGTCGCAGCCCGCGAGCAGCGGCGTAAGGGCCGCGAGCATGATTGCAACGCATGCCGATCGCGCGCGAAGTCCTGACATGAAGTTAAGTGCCCCGATGTTGTTGAAACTGAAATCATGCTCCGCGCGAGCCCGTTCTGGGCGATTCCATGCGGCTGATGCCGTCAAGATAGAAGGTACTTGCTGCGACGCAACGCATTGCGCGGGCGGCTCAATGCCACATGAGCTATCGTGCTGAGTTCAGGGCGCTTTTCGGGACTCACCGGATTGTGAGTCGGGTTCCATCACCGCGAGCTGCGACAGAAGATCGCAACGGATCGTTACGAGGGTGTGTACCCATAAAGACGATCAAAGCGTTATGCGCGTGATCCGAAGCCGACGTCACCCGCGAGAGCAACGCTCGCTCGACTAATGTCGGCCGGCTTCAGCCTCCTGCTCTAACTGCAAGATCCGTGCTCGTAGCGTGTCAAAGGTTTCTTCGGCAGCCTCGCTAAACAGCGGGTCCTCATGATTGATTGAAGCAGAAGCGATCTCGGTCCAATCCTGAGGCTCTAAAGCCTTGAGGGCGGCAGGAAAGAAATCACGATCTTCCATCATGATGTGACGCCGCTCGCTCTCTATGAAATCGCGAACGACCTTGTCCACATTTTGCCGCAGGATTTCACGATCCGCGAGGACGTAATCGACCGCTTGAGCGACGCGGCGCAAACGCTCGGTCCCCTTCTGGTGCTCAAGTGTGAGGTTACCGATCTTTGCAGCCGCAGCGGGATCGCGACGTTTTAGCTTGGCGAAGACCAGCTCCTCAAGAGGATGATGGTACATCTCGGGATAGAGTTCGAAATAGCTGATAACCGCGCGAATAACTTCGTAGTCAGGGCGGTCCCCGCGATCGAAAATTTCCAGCTCGCGCTCGAGGACGGCGAGCAGTGTCTCGATATTGCGATGTTCTCGGGACAAGCGCTCAATGATCATTGCAGCCTCCAATGAAGTCATTGAGAAAAAATTACATTAGCGTGAAAACATTTCAGCGCTTTGCGCTAGATCAAACCCGGGCCGGAAAGGGAAAAGACGTTATGTCATTGACCAGGGGTCAGTGGGTCACAATGGCTTTCCTGAGGCATTCAGATGTGTTGGCGCCGCGCAGCCTCATCACATTCACCCGCCTTTTGGACCCAACCCGGACCTCTGGCGAGGTCCGCTATCGCGCCTATCAGGGGCGCCGCGAACCTCATACCCTTCCCTGATCTTCGGCGCGAAATTGACGTGTACGCGCCCTAACCCGCCTTCATCCGGTAGTGGCTGACACCCCATTCGCTGCCATCGGCGTAGCCGAACAGCCCTGATGTCGCGAGGAAGAACCAGCGCCAGCGTCGCATCCACAAAGCGGTCTCCTCGCCATGGACGCTGCGCAGGGACGCTTCGATCGTGTCGCGATGCGCATCGAAATTAGCGAGCCAGTCGTTCGCGGTGCGCCGATAGTGCGTTCCGCTCCAGCACCATTCCTTCTCGATCCTGAAGACGTCGCCGAATTGCCTGACGAGGTGATGGCTCGGCATCAATCCATCCATGAAGACATGCTGCGCGATCCAGTCCTCGCGATTGGCACGGTCGAACAGATGAGAGCCGGAACGATGGGTGACGATGTGCATGAAGAAGCGCCCGTCAGGCGCGAGCCAGGACCGCACGCGCGTCATCAGCTTGCGCCAGTTCATCATCTGCTCGAACATCTCGACCGAGACGATGCGGTCGAACTGCCCATCGGGCGCGAACACGTTCATGTCCGCCGCGACCACGCGCAGGTTCAACAGCCCGCGCAGCCGCGCCTGCTCCTCGACATGGGCGCGCTGGGCCTGCGAGTTCGACACCGCCGTCACCTTCGCGTGCGGGAACCGCCGCGCCATCCACAGCGACAGCGAGCCCCAGCCGCAGCCGAGCTCGAGGATGGTCTGGCCGTCGGCGAGACCGGCGTGCTCGACGGTCTGGCGCAGCGCCTCCTCCTCCGCCTCCTGCAGCGTGCTCGCATCGGACTTGTAGAAGCAGGACGAGTAGTTGCGGTTGGGCCCGAGCACCTCCGCAAAGAACGCCGCGGGCACCTCGTCATGCCCGGCATTGACGGCACCCGCGTCCCCGGCGATCGGCCGCAGGATCATCCGCCCGGCGAAGGCGGCATCGTCGGCCGCACCCAGCGCGGCCATGCGCGTCGCCGTGCGCGAGCACAGGCGCTGGATCGCGGCGCGGATCACGACGTCCGGCAGCGGCACGCGTTCGGCAGTCCCGAAGATCGCGGAAACGACGCTCATGCGATCACTCCGTTGATCAGGTCTCGTTGTGGCGGCTGCGAAAGGAACGGACAGGTTCGGGCGTTGCCACCCGCCCGGCGGGCTCTGAGATCAAGACAGCATCGACCGCCCCGCAGATGCTGCCGCGCCACCCAGGCGAGCGCCATCCGGACCGCGAGCAAGAGCGCGATGACTGCCACTCCCCAGGATTCGTCACCATGCAAAAATCCGACCTAAGCCTGCGGAATGCCGAAGTTTTGCAAATTACGCCTCTATCAAAGCGCGGTTTCAGCTTTGGGTTCCGGGAGCTCTCCACGAAATCGGCACATCCGGCGCTTTTTTTGGGCTACCGCTGTGCCATAGTGCGCCCCGCAAGCAAGTTCGTAACGGATGATACCGGCCATGCCGCCAGGCGCCTCGCACCGCTCCCCCATTGATATCGAATATACCAAGCTATCCTCACCCAGCGTTTTCCTGGTGCGGATGCTGGTCTTTCTGGTGCTGTGCACCCTGGTCGGCGTGGTGCTCTACAAGCAGATCATCCTGGCCTTCTTCGCCAATCCCGGCCTCAATGCCCTGATCGGCGGCGTGCTGTTCATCGGCATCATCCTGGCTTTCCGGCAGGTGATCCGGCTCTACCCCGAAGTCTCCTGGGTCAACAATTTCCGCATCGCCGATCCCGGCCTGGCGCCGTCCCGGCACCCGAAACTGCTGGCGCCGATGGCCATGATCCTCGGCGGCGAGCGCACCGGGCGGATGACGATCACCCAGACCACCATGCGGCACCTGCTCGATTCGATCGCGACCCGCCTGGACGAGGCCCGGGACATCTCCCGCTACATGACCGGCCTGCTGGTCTTCCTCGGTCTGCTCGGCACCTTCTGGGGCCTGATCGAGACGGTCGGCTCGGTCGGCAAGGTGATCGACGGGCTCAAGGTCGGGGGCGATTCCGGCGCCCTGTTCGACACGCTGAAGGAGGGCCTCGCCGCCCCGCTCGGCGGCATGGGCATCTCGTTCTCGAGCTCGCTGTTCGGCCTCGCCGGCTCGCTGATCCTCGGCTTCCTCGATCTGCAATCGAGCCAGGCCCAGAACCGCTTCTACACCGACCTCGAAGACTGGCTCGCCACCACCGTGCGCGAATATGGCCACGGCGAGGTTGCGGTCGCAGCCGGTGGCGGCGGCGGCGTTGCCAGCGGCGAGCTCCAGGCCGCCGTCGAGCGCTTACGCTCCGTGCTCGAGGAAGGCAGCGCCAGCCGCGGCACCACGGCGGCAATGGCGAGCCTTGCCGAAGCCATCCAGGCGCTGGTCTCGCACATGCGGACCGAGCAGCAGATGATCCGCGAATGGGCCGACGGCCAGGGCGAGCAGAACCGCGAGATCCGCCGCCTGCTGGAGCGCATCGCGCGCCAGCCTGAGAAGGGTTGAGGACACGACGAAGGTTTCGTGCCCCGGACGCGATGCAGCACGAAGTGGTGCATCGCTGAGCCGGAGCCCAGAGCCTTCACCGAGACAAATGGGTCCCGGCTCTGCGCAGCAGCGTTTCACGCTGCAGCGCGTCCGGGACACGAGAGTGGAGATCGACGACATGGCTCTAGCCCGCGGCCGCCGCAGCGAAGCCGGCTTCAACTACTGGCCCGGATTCGTCGACGCGCTGTCGACGCTGGTGCTGGCGATCGTGTTCCTGCTGTCGGTGTTCCTGGTCGTGCAGTTCTTCCTGTCGCAGGAGGTCACCGGCAAGGACAAGGCGCTGGAGCAACTCAACGCCAAGATCGCCCAGCTCAACGAGCTCTTGTCGCTGGAGAAGCTCGGCAAGCTCACGCTGGACGACCAGGTCTCGCAATTGAAAGCGGGCCTCGCCTTGGCCGAGACCGAGCGCGATCGCATCAAGGGGCTCTATGACGGCCTCGCCGCCGCCGGCAACGACGCCCAAGGCAAGTCCACCGAGCTCGGCAAGGCGCTGGACTCGGAGAAGGCGGTGTCGGCGCGGGCGCTGGCGCAGATCGAGGTGCTGAACCAGCAGATCAGCGCGCTGCGGCGGCAACTGGCGGCGCTGGAAGAGGCGCTCGACGCCAGCGAGAAGCGCGACAAGGAATCGCAGAACCGCATCGCCGATCTCGGGTCTCGCCTGAATGTTGCCTTGGCGCAGCGCGTGCAGGAATTGTCGCGTTATCGCTCGGAGTTCTTCGGCCGCCTGCGCACCATCCTCGGCAACCGCCCTGACATCCGCATCGTCGGCGACCGCTTCGTGTTCCAGTCCGAAGTGTTCTTCGACACCGGCCAGGCGACCTTGCTGCCCGAGGGCCGCGCCGAGCTCGACACATTGGCGACCGCGCTGATCGATCTCGACAAGAAGATCCCGAACGAAATCCCCTGGGTGCTGCGCGTCGACGGCCACACCGACGTGCGCCCGGTCAGCGGTGCGAACTTCAAATCGAACTGGGACCTGTCCGCGGCGCGCTCGATCTCGGTGGTGCAGTATCTGATCTCGCTTGGTGTGCCCGCCCAGCGCCTCGTCGCCGCCGGCTTCGGCGAATTCCAGCCGCTCGACGCCGCCAACACGGAAGAAGCCTACAAGCGCAACCGCCGCATCGAGCTGAAGCTGACGGAGCGGTAGTGAGCGCCCTCCACCTCCGCCCCTACCACCCCGAGGACGAAGCCGCCGCGATCGACCTCTGGCATCGCACCTGGCAGCAGGCCTATCCGCAGATCGATTTCGCCGCGCGGCTGGACTGGTGGGGCGAGCGCTGGCGCAAGGATCTGGTGCCGAAAGCCTCGATCGTCGTCGCCGAAGCGGACGGCGTGCTGACCGGCTTCGTCACCATCGACGGCGAAGGCTATCTCGACCAGCTCGTGGTCGATCCCGCGCACTGGGGCTCGGATGCGGCCAGGCTGCTGGTGGATGAGGCCAAGCGCCTGTCACCGTCAGGCGTCACGCTGCTCGTCAACAAGGACAATGCCCGCGCCATCCGATTCTACGAGCGCAACGGCTTCGCGCATGCCGGCGAGGATTTGAACCCGACCTCGGGACGGCCAGTGCTGAAGATGACTTGGCGGGCGTGACGAGGTTTGCTGCCGACCCCCCTCAGCTGTCATGCCCCGGCTTGCCGCCTTCGCTGAAGCTTCGGCGTGCCGAGCGCTCGTGTGGGCCTCGGCGTAGCCTTGGCGGAGCCGGGACCGGGGCATCCAGTACGCCGCGACTTCTCCGAATCTCACTGCTGTCTCTGGAATACTGGATCGGGCCGGGGGGGGGGGGGGGGGGGGCGGAAAAACCCCCCCCCCCCCCCCCCCCCCCCCCCCCCCCCCAGCAACCCCCCCCCCCCCCCCGAGGAGCCCGGGGCCGCCACCCCCCGCGGC
>NZ_JBVVPO010000054.1:7820-25056 GCF_055811795.1 Bradyrhizobium sp. MI1.7 | reverse complement strand
TACGGGGGGTAATCCAGTACGCCGGGGCTTCTCGGTTAAATCACACCCGCCTGGTAATACTGGAGCGCCCGCTTTCGCGGGCGATGACACCGTGAATGAGGCAACAGGCGGGACGCCTCACGCGCCCTCGAACTGCAGCCTCGCCAGCCTCGCGTAGAGCCCGTTCGCAGCAACGAGCTCGGCATGCGTGCCCTGCTCGACGATCTTGCCCTGGTCCATCACCAGGATGCGGTCGCAGGACAGCACGGTGGCGAGACGATGTGCGATCACCAGCGTGGTGCGGTGGCGCATCAGCTCTTCCAGCGCGGTCTGGACCAGCGTCTCGCTTTCGGCATCGAGCGCGGAGGTGGCTTCATCGAGCAGCAAGAGCGGCGCATCGCGCAGGATCGCGCGCGCGATGGCGATGCGCTGGCGCTGGCCGCCGGAGAGCGTGACGCCGCGCTCGCCGAGCGGGGTCTCGAAACCTTCGGGCAGGCGGCGAATGAACTCGGCGGCATGCGCGAGCTCGGCGGCACGCTCGACCTCGGCATCGGTCGCATCGGGCCGGCCGAAGCGGATGTTCTCGCGGGCGCTCGCGGCAAACACGTTGGATTCCTGCGGCACCAGCGCGATGCGCAAGCGGAAATCGCGCGGGTCCGCGGATTTGACCGGCACGCCGTCGAGGGAGATCGCGCCGCCCCGCGGGTCGTAGAAGCGCAGCAGGAGATGAAAGATGGTGCTCTTGCCGGCGCCTGAGGGGCCGACGATCGCGACCTTCTCGCCGGGGCGCACGGTGAACGACACGGCATCGAGCACATTGACGTGAGGCCGCGCCGGATAAGCGAAGCTGACCTGGTCGAAGCCGACCTCGCCGCGCGCCGGCACCGGCAACGCGCGCGGGGACGCCGGCGCGGTGATCTCGGGCTGCACATGCAGGATCTCGAACAGGCGCTCGGCGGCGCCGGAGGCGGCCGAGACCTCGCCCCAGACCTCGCTGAGCTGGCCGAGGCCAGCCGCGGCGAAGGCCGCATAGAGCACGAACTGGCCGAGCCGACCCGGCGAGATCGTACCGATCAGGACGTCATGCGAGCCGATCCAGAGGATCGCGACCACGCTTGCGAACACGATGAAGATGATGATGGCGGTGAGCACGGCGCGGGCCTGCGTGGAGGTGCGCGCGGCTTCATAGGCCTGCTCGACCTCGCCGCCAAAACGCTTCTCGGCTAGCCCTTCGCTGGTATAGGCCTGCACAGTGCGGATGGCGCTGACCAGCTCGCCCGCATAGGCGGAGGCTTCGGCGAGCGTGTCCTGCGCATTGCGCGACAGACGCCGCACCCAGCGCCCGAACGCGACCAGCGGCAGCACGATCAGGGGAATGGCGAGCAGCACGAAGCCGGAGAGGCGCGGGCTGGTGATCACCATCATCGCCGCCGCACCGAAGAACATCATGAGATTGCGCAGCGCGATCGAGACGGAGGCACCGACCGCGGACTTGATCTGGGTGGTGTCGGCCGTGAGCCGAGACACCAGCTCACCGCTGCGCGCGGAATCGAAGAAGGCCGGCGAGAGCGAGAGCAGATGCGCGAAGACGTCGCGCCGCAGGTCGGCGACGATGCGCTCGCCGATCGTCATCACGAGGTAGTATCGCGAGGCGCTGGCAAGCGCGAGCACGGCGACCACCGCGATCATCACCGAGAAGTAGCTGTTGATCAGCGCGATGCCTTCCGGCGTCAGGCCGAAATCGATCATCCGCCTCACAGCGATGGGCACCAGCAGCGTGGTCAGCGCCGCGACCGTGAGCGCGACGAAGGCGAGCGCCGCGCGGCCGCGATAGCGCGCCACATAGGGCGCGAGTGCCAGCAACGGCCGCAGCTTGGCGCGGCTCTTCGCCGGCGTCTCGATCAACTCGGCTTCGATCGACGGGGCCTCAGGCCCGGCGCGCTCGTCGCGGTACTGGTCGTCAAGCCGTTCCACAGCGCTCATGAGATCGGACCCAAGGAGACATATTAGCTCCACATAGGCCGCTGCGGGGGGAGTGGCAAATCCGGGATGTCCCTTAGGGGACGGCCCGGTTCTCCTTTGCCCACAATGGCTTGTTTTAAAGGGGCCTGTGGGGTATAGACCCCGCCAAATCCGTCATTCGATAGCCACTCAAGACAGGCGCCGGGCGCCGAGGAATTGCCATGAAAGCCGAAATTCATCCGAATTATCATACGATTAAGGTCGTGATGACCGACGGAACCGAGTACCTGACCCGCTCCACCTGGGGCAAGGAAGGCGACACGCTGAATCTCGACATCGACCCGAAGTCGCACCCGGCCTGGACCGGCGGCAACGCCCAGCTGATGGATCGCGGCGGCCGCGTCTCGCGCTTCCAGAAGAAGTTTTCGGGCTTTCTCAAAAAGGATTGATCCCGCCCGCAAGGCTGGACACGAAAAACGCCCCCGGTCAGACCGGGGGCGTTTTTGTTTGTGGCGAGACCTGTAGGGTGGGCAAAGAGAAGCGTGCCCACCATTCCTTCTACGATCCGGAAAGCAAAGTGGTGGGCACGGCGCTTTGCGCCTTTGCCCACCCTACGAGACCTGTGACTACGGCACTTGGGTGCTTACCGCTCGAACGCGGCCTTCAGCGCGTTGAGCTGCGGCACCAGCGGGTTGCCGATCGCCACGTATTCGACCGGCGGGGTGTGGATGGTGGTGTCGAGGCGGCGCACGCGGGTCTGAAGGCTCATCGAGCGATGGATCAGATCCTGGAGCTGCGAGGGCAGCTTCTCGACGGTATCGGACGGGCCGGGATCGGCGGCGCTGAGCTTGACCTTGGTCTTCTCGCGATTGGCCTGGCTCAGCGTCATCTCGCCTTCCTTCACCGCGCGGTGCAGCAGCAGCCACGAGGCAAGCTGCATCAGGCGGGTGGTCAGGCGCATGCTCTCGGTCGCATAGGTGAGGCTGACGGCGCGATCGAGCGCCTTGGCCTCGGTGCGGCCGGCGCCATCGAGATAGGCGGCGGTCTCTTCCACCAGGTCCATGCCCTCACGGAACAGGACGCCGAACGCCGCAGAATTGGTGAACCGCTCGCTGAGTTGAACGAGAGCACCTTCGGCTTGCAAACGTTCCATGGTTAACGCCCCTTACGCAACTGTCTGACTGTCCGGCTTTGGCGCCGGGTTATGATGAACAAATCATTGCGCGGGCGGGACGCGGAGTCCAGCGGCAAGCGCGGATATGGTTTCCGCGCGTCTTTCCTCGGAATTCAACCGGAACGGGACCCAAAAAGGCAAAAAAAGAGCCGCCGGAGACCGGCGGCTTTGAAAGTTGATAACAGGGAGGCGTCAAACAGAGTGGACAGGAGCCACTCGGTGTCCAAACGAGGACAGCTCCAGTCATAAACCCGAAAGCTTAATTGGAAGTAAACGAGCTAATTTTTTGAGAGTTCGTTAGCCATGTCGGTCACTGGCCGAGGGGGCGGCGGAACAAACTCGGCACTCGTCATTCCGGGGCGCCACGAAGTCGCGAGCTTTGATGCGCAATTGCGCATCTGAGAATCCATAGCCACAGGCGGATGCGGTGGCCCGGCTCAGCCTGCCCGTTTCAACTGCCCGTGGTTATGGATTCCGGGCTCGGCGCTGCGCGCCGCCCCGGAATGACGACGCGAGATAGTTTTGCGCGAAGCATGGGTCCCGGCTCTGCGGAGCAGCGCTACGCGCTGCACCGCGTCCGGGACACAAGAGGTGAGCGCTGGGCTCTACTTCTTGAAAAAACTATCCGCCGCATCGCGCGAGGCGCGCTTCTTGGTGGCGGCTTCCTCGAGCCTTGCGATCTCGGTGTTGAGCAGCGCCACGCGTTCCGTCAGTTCCTCCACTGACAAGAGCGAGAGATCCTGTCCGATTTCATGGCTGACCTTCTTGCGCGGCTTGTCGTCGTCCTCGATGGCCATGTGTCCTCCCGGGCAGTCCTGTCCTGAAAGACGCCGATCTGGCGTTTTCCGAGCCGAAATGGTACCGCTCCTGCACAAGGAGAATTTGCAGTGACTTTCGCGAGCGCGCAACACCTGACGCGAATGCCCCGGCCCGACCGCAAGGAGGCTGATCGGACGGGATAAGCGCGCGTCCACGCGCGTGAGGCATGAGCCGACCCCAAGCCCTTCCGATCATGCGGGAGGGCTTTTGATTTTTCGTCGGTCGGCATCACCAAACGCGAAAGACCGCAGTCATGACCAAAATTCTCATCACCAGCGCCCTTCCCTACGTGAACGGCGTCAAGCATCTCGGCAATCTCATAGGCTCGCTCCTCCCCGCCGATGTCCATGCCCGCTTCAGGCGACAGATCGGCGACGACGTGCTCTTCATCTGCGCCACCGACGAGCACGGCACGCCGGCTGAGCTCGGCGCCGTTCGCGCCGGACAGGATGTCCGCACTTTCTGCGATGCGCAGCACGCAATCCAGGCCGACATCTACCGACGCTTCGGCCTCTCCTTCGACCATTTCGGGCGAACCAGCTCGCCACAGAACAGCGCTCTGACGCAGCACTTCTATCGCAGGCTCGACGATGCCGGATTGATCGAGGAACGTAAGTTGCCGCAGGTCTGGTCACCCACGGACGGCCGTTTCTTGCCGGACCGCTACGTGCTCGGCACCTGCCCGCATTGCGGCGACCCGTCCGCGCGCGGTGATCAATGTGACCAGTGTGGCGCGCTGCTCGATCCGCCCGAACTGATCGACCCGCGATCCGCGCTGTCGGGCGACCGGGCGCTGGAGGTCCGCGAAAGCCGCCATCTGTTCCTGCGCCAGTCGCAGCTTGTCGAAGCGTTGAGCGCGTGGATCAATAACCGTTCCGGCTGGCCCTCCTTCGTGGTGTCGACCGCGAAAGGCTGGCTGACAGCCGATCTGCGCGATCGCTGTATCACGCGCGATCTGGCCTGGGGTATCCCGGTTCCGCGACAGGGATTCGCCGACAAGGTCTTCTATGTCTGGTTCGACGCGCCGATCGGTTACATCGCCGCCACCCAGGAATGGGCCGCCGCCGCGCCGGGCCGCGACTGGCGAAAATGGTGGTGGCAGGCCGATGACGTCCGCTACGTCCAGTTCCTCGGCAAGGACAACATCCCATTCCACACCGTGAGCTTCCCGGCGACGCTGATCGGCTCGAACGAGCCCTGGAAGAGCGCGGACGTGATCAAGGGATTCCACTGGCTCAATTACGAGGGCGGCAAGTTCTCGACCAGCCGCAATCGGGGCATCTTTACCGACCAGGCTCTGGAGGAATTGCCCGCCGATCTCTGGCGCTGGTGGCTGATCGCCAACGCGCCCGAAAGCGCCGACACCGATTTCAACGTTGCCAGGTTCGTCGCCGACGTGAACAAGGATCTCGCCGACATCTTCGGCAACCTCGTCAATCGCATTGTCAGCTTCGCCCATCGGGCCTTCGACGGCCGGATTCCGGAAGGCGGCGCTCCTGACGAGGCCGAGCACCTGCTCGCACGGGAACTGGAGCAGCGTATCGCGACGCTGCGACGCCATCACGAGGCGCTCGAGTTTCGTACCGCGGCCGCCGCAACGCGTGCGATCTGGGATGTGGCGAACGCTTACCTGCAGCATGCCGCGCCGTGGACAGCCATCAAGTCCGATCGGCTTCGCGCGGCGATCGTGACGCGAACAGCCCTCAATCTGGTCCGCACCTGCGCCGTGCTGGCGTGGAGTATCGTGCCCAGCCTGTCGGAAAATGTGCTGCACGCCTTCGGTAGCGAAGATGCCGCGCCACGCTGGCCCGGTGGCCAAATCGCGGACTTGCTCGACGGCGGCGCCGGCACAGCGGTCGCGCCGATCGGTCCACTGGTCGAAAAAATCTCTCCCGAAAGAGCAAGCCATCTGGCGGCGCGGTTCGGGCCTTAATGTCGTTTCACTTCGGCGGAAAAAGGCGATATGCCATCCGCCGAATTCATTCATCCAAGGACACATCATGGACAAGCTGCCCGCGCAAATGACCGTGGTCGCCATCTCCAAGCCCGGTGGACCGGAGGTGCTGGTGCCGGAACAACGTGCCGTTCCGCAGCCCGGTCCCGACGAGATCCTGGTCAAGGTGCAGGCCGCGGGCGTCAACCGGCCCGACGTGGCGCAGCGCTCCGGCGCCTATCCGCCGCCGCCCGGCGCCAGCGACCTGCCGGGGCTCGAGATCGCGGGCGAAGTGGTGGCGGTCGGCAGCAACGCCAAACGGCACAAGATCGGCGACAAGGTGATGTCGCTGGTCGCCGGCGGCGGCTATGCGCAGTACTGCATCGCGCAGGACGCCCAGGCGATGAGCGTGCCGCCGGCGCTGTCGATCAGGGAAGCCGGCGCGCTGCCGGAAACCCTGATGACGGTCTGGCACAATGTGTTCGAGCGCGGCGGCCTGAAGGCCGGCGAGACGCTGCTGATCCATGGCGGCTCGTCCGGCATCGGCACCATGGCGATCCAGCTCGCGAAAGCGTTCGGCGCGAAAGTGTTCGTCACCGTCGGCTCGCAGGACAAGATCGATGCCTGCCTCAAGCTCGGGGCCGACCGCGCCATCAACTACAAGACCGAGGACTTCGTCGCCGTGGTCAAGGAAGAGACCGACAAGGCCGGCGTCAACCTGATCCTCGACATGGTGGCCGGCGAGTATGTCGACCGCAACTATGATGCCGCGGCGGTCGACGGCCGCATCGTGCAGATCGCAACCCTCAACGGCCCCAAGGTCAGCGTCAACATCGCCAAGGTGATGGTGAAGCGCCTGACCCATACCGGCTCGACCCTGCGCCCCCGTAGTAATGCGGACAAGGCGGCCATGGTGGCCGCAATCGAGGCGAAAGTGATGCCGCTGTTGCGCGAAGGCCGCGTCAAGCCGCTGATGGACAGCAGTTTCCCGCTGGAAAAGGCATCCGATGCGCACCGGCGCATGGAGACCTCGGCACATATTGGCAAAATTGTGTTGGAGGTCTAGGCCAACGGCCCATCAGGCAAGGCGGAAACCCTTTGATTTTCCTCGCTTTCGTGGCATCTATCGCGACGCGCCGAACCATCTTGTTCCGTTCGGAAAACGCCTTGCACTGACCATCTTGCACTGAAGAGTTTGCGTCGAACGCGGAGAACCGACCTTGCGTCTGATCAGGTGCCTCGCGCCCATAGCGCTGGGCCTCATGATTCTCGTCGCCGCATCCCAGGCGCGCGCGCTGGATGCCGTCAGCGTCCGCGGCGACGCGCCCGCGATCGACCTCACCGGCGTGCTCGAGCATCAGCGCAGTGACGCCGATCGCATCCAGGTCTCCACCGCACCCGGCACCGACGGCATCGTCCGCCGCATCGAGGTGCGCGCCCGCGAGGGCGGCCAGAACTGGGTGGTGTTCGCGCTCGCCAACAACACCGACGACCAGCTCGACCGCCTGATCGTCGCCCCGCATTACCGCATCGTCTCGTCGGGCCTGCTGTGGCCCGACCTCGGGCTGTCGCGCATCGCGACCATCACGCCCTCGATCGGCGACCGCCCGGAGCGCCAGGAGAGCGCGACGGCCGACGTGTTCCGCATCACGCTCGATCCCGGCGCCGTCGTCACCTTTGTCGCGGAACTGCGCACCGACAAGCTGCCGCAGCTCTATCTGTGGGAGCCCGAGTCCTACAAGGACAAGGTCAACTCCTTCACGCTGTACCAGGGCATCGTGATCGGCATCTCCGGGCTTTTGGCGCTCGTGCTCACCATCCTGTTCGTGGTGAAGGGCAGCATCATGTTCCCGGCCGCCGCGGCGCTGGCCTGGGCGGTGCTGGTCTATATCGGCGTCGATTTCGGCTTCTGGGGCAAGGTGCTCGACATGTCGAACAACGCCGAGCGCATCTGGCGCGCGGCGGGCGAAGCGATATTGGCGGCGACGCTGCTGGTGTTCCTGTTCGCCTATCTCAACCTCAGTCGATGGCACGTGCGCTATTCGCACATTACGGTGCTCTGGCTCGCCTTCCTGGGTTCGCTGGTGGCGCTCGCCTTGTTCGACCCGGCGGTGGCTTCCGGCATCGCCCGCATGTCGCTGGTGCTGATCGCCTTTGCTGGCTTTGCGCTGATCGTCTACCTCTCCACCCACGGCTTCGACCGCGCGGTGCTCTTGATCCCGACCTGGTTCCTGCTGGTGGTCTGGGTGGTCGCGGCCGGCATGACGGTCGCGGGCTCCGTCACCAACGACATCGTCGGCCCGGCTCTGCTCGGCGGCCTCGTGCTGATCGTGATGCTGATCGGCTTTACGGTGATGCAGCACGCCTTTGCCGGCGGCAGCGCCACCACCGGCGTCGTCTCCGACATCGAGCGGCGCGCGCTGGCGCTGGCCGGCTCCGGCGATCTGATCTGGGACTGGGACGTCTCCGCCGACAAGGTGTTCACCAGCCCCGAGACCGAAGCCCTGCTCGGCCTCAAGCGCGGCACGCTGGAAGGCCCGGCCGCCTCATGGCTTGAGGTGCTGCATCCGCTCGACCAGGACCGGTTCCGCGCCGCGCTCGACAGCGTGCTCGACCAGCGCCGCGGCCGCCTGGTGCAGGATTTCCGGCTGCGCACGCCGGACGGTCATTTCATGTGGTTCGCGCTGAAGGCGCGCCCGGTGGTCGGCTCGGACGGCGAGGTCTCGCGCGTGGTCGGCACGCTGACCGACGTCACCGAGCTGCGCAACGCGGAGGAGCGTCTGCTGCACGATTCCGTGCATGACAACCTCACCGGCCTGCCCAACCGCAAACTGTTCATGGACCGGCTCGGCGCGGTCGCGCATTTCGCCAAGACCATGCCGACGCTGCGGCCGACGCTGATGGTGATCGACCTCGACCGCTTCAAGCAGGTCAACGATTCCGTCGGCATCGCGGTCGGCGACTCGATCCTGCTGACGCTGGCCCGCCGCCTCACCCGCATCCTGAAGCCGCAGGACACGCTGGCGCGGCTTGCCGGCGACCAGTTCGGCCTGATCCTGCTCTCGGAGCAGGACCCTGCCCGCATCACCGCCTTCGCCGAGACCATCCGCAAGACCATCCGCGCCCCGATCGCCTTCAACGACCGCGAGATTTTTCTCACCGCCTCGATCGGGCTCGCGCTGTCCGATCCGCAGACCCAGTTGACGGACGAGATCATCAAGGACGCCGAGCTTGCGATGTATCATTCCAAGCGGATCGGCGGCGACCGCATCGACGTCTACAAGCCGGCGATGCGCGCGCGAAAGACCGACCGCCTGACGCTGGAGAGCGAGCTGCGCCGCGCCATCGAGCGGCAGCAGCTCACGATCCTGTACCAGCCGATCGTGCGGCTGGAGGATCGTTCGATCGCCGGCTTCGAGGCGCTGGTGCGCTGGGATCATCCGAAGCTCGGACGCATGGCGCCGTCGGAATTCATCAGCATCGCGGAAGAGACCGGCCTGATCGTCGACCTCGGCATGTTCGTGCTCGACCAGACCGCAAAGCAGCTTTCGGTGTGGCAACGCGCGATGCGCTCGCGCGAGCCGATCTTCGCCTCCGTCAACGTCTCCTCGCGGCAATTGCTGCGCCACGATCTTATCCACGACATCCGCACCGTGCTGTCGCGCTCCTCGGTGGCGCGCGGCACGCTGAAGCTGGAATTGACGGAATCGCTGGTGATGGAGAACCCGGAGCACGCAGCCCAGATGCTGACGCGCATCCGCGAGCTCGGCACCGGGCTGTCGCTCGACGATTTCGGCACCGGCCATTCGTCGCTGGCCTATCTCCAGCGCTTCCCGTTCGACACCATCAAGATCGACCAGTCGTTCGTGCGCACCACCAACCGCGGCACCCGTCCGGTGATCCTGAAGTCGATCATCGCGCTCGCGCATGATCTCGGCATGGACGTGGTCGCGGAAGGCGCCGAGACCGATTCCGACGCGGTCGAGCTCTACCAGATGGGCTGCGAATACGCGCAGGGCTTCGCCTTCGGCGAGCCCATGGACGCGGACGCGGCGATGCGTCTGCTCACCGAAGTGCGGCTGGAAGCGGCGAGCTAGCGCTTATCTTCTTCCGCTCTCCTCCCGGAAAGGGTCGCTCGCAAAGCGAGCGGGGTGCCGCACCGGCGCGCTTATGCCGGGCTTGATCCAGATCAATGGGCCCTGCTCGACCCACCATGAAAGATGGCACGCAGCATTCGACCCAGAACGGCTTCGTCATCGAGGTCACTGGGCTCGCAGCTGTCGTTCTCAGAATGAGCGGACCACGCGTCTTTCTCAGGAGTCACGGATGACTCAGCACCTTTTCTACGCGATCGCCCTCATCGGCACCGGAGTGTTCCTCGCCTCATCGGCCGAAGCAGTGACAGCCGCACGATGCGAGGACCGAGGCGCAAATTGCCTTGGCACATGCGCCGACTACACCGGCGGGGCCGGTGACGTTCGAGGGCGCCAGAACACATGCGTGCGCGCCTGCGACCGGCAGACGACCAGATGCCTGATACGAGCCCATGACGAACGCTGGCCCCATAATCGCCAATGAAGGCCGTGGTTCTACACTTGGGCTAACGCCCCCCGTCTCGCGCTTGCGGCGCACCGCGTCCAGCTGACCTACCCTGGCTTGCGTCGTAGCCCCGCGACCAAACAAAACCCCACCACCAGCGAGATCGCGGCAAGACCGCCCCAGACCATTCCCGCCTGTTCGAGATAAACATCCTGCGTTACCGGGTCGTAACAGCGGCCGAGCTCGTTGAAGCAGTCGCGCCAGCGCCAGTAGCGGGCCTCGAAGGCGAGCGCGAACAGCACGCCTGTTGCAATCAGGGCTGCGCCAAAAATCCCCCTTAGCCAGCGCAGAATCATGCAGCGTCAGCTCACCTGCGCTGCTTCTTCTTGGTGAACCGCACGCTCTGGCCGTCCGGCATCCGCGTCGCGACGAACCCCGCGGCGAGGCAGGCTTCGCGCTGGGGCATCTGGATGTCGGGGCTGCGGAGGCTGTCCCACCATGAGGCGCGATTCGCCGCCCGCGGCAGGGCCGAGCCGATGATCTCCTCGATCTGCTCGAAACTCAGCACGAATTCCGTTTGCTTCTGCCGCATCAGGTAATCCCGCAGCGCGTCGTAATCGTTCACAATCGTCCTCTCGTCCCAGCTCCGCTGCCCAAAAGCGATGCCCGCGGAAACCAATTCTTAACTCATTGTGGCAGCGCCGTCCCGGCTTAAACACTACGCAAGATTTCGGGCGCATCCACTAGTGTCGGGAGCACTCGATGCAGTCTGGATGGCGCGACGTCACGACCCGCCGGCCGTGGCGGATTTCGGCGAAGCTGCTGATCATATCGTCCGTCGTGACGGTGATCGGCTTTTCCGCCATTTGCGTCAACGTCATGCTGGACATGCGCCGCGGCGAGGAGGCCCTCGCGCGCCAGACGCTGGACAATCTGGCCACCTCCATCGAAGCAGATATCAGCCGCAACATCGAGATCTACGATCTCTCCCTGAAGGCGGTCGCCAGCAACATGCTGCTGCCGGAGATCAACGCGGTCTCGAAGCCGATCCGTCACCTGATCCTGTTCGATCACGCCACCACGGCGCGGCACTTCGGCGCCATCCAGGTGTTCGATGCCGAGGGCAGGCTGACCATCGACGCCTCCACGCTCGATCCCCTGCCGGAGAACCGGAGCGAGGAGGACTACTTCAGGGTTCATCGCGACGATCCCGACGCCGGCCTCTTCATCAGCCGTCCGATGCTTTTCCGCGGCGCCTATTCCATCGTGCTGAGCCGGCGCATCAGCGATACCGACGGCGGCTTCTTGGGGGTCGTCACCGGCTCGATCCGTTTCAGCTATTTCCACGAATTGTTCGAGCGCCTGAACCTCGATCCCGACGATACCATCACCGTGCTGACGCGCGATCGCACCATCATGATGCGGCGGCCGTTCGATCTCGACGTCATCGGCAAGAATCTCGGGACGCGGCAGAGCTGGAAGGCCGACAATCTCAAGGCCGGCGGGTCCTATGCGGGCCAGGGTCCGGTGGACGCGACGCCGCGCCTCTACGTCCGCAGCACCGGCCCGGGTCCGCTGTTCGTGGTGGCAGGCAAGCCGCTCGCCGCCGTGTTCGAGCTCTGGCAGAAGGAAGCCTACCGCATCGGCGCCGTGGTCCTGGCGCTCATCCTGTTCATGCTGGCCTCGACGCTGGTGCTCGCCCGCGAGATCGGCCGGCGCGCCGATGCCGAGCGCAAGCTCGAGGAGATGGCGACGACGGATGCGCTCACCGGCCTGAAGAACCGCCGCAAGTTCGACCAGGTCATCGACGTCGAATGGCGCCGCGCGACGCGCCAGAAGACGCCGGTCGCGCTGCTGATGATCGATGCCGATCACTTCAAGGCCTACAACGACACGTTCGGCCATCAGGCCGGCGACCAGGTGCTGGTCGGCATCGCCATCTGCATTTCCGATTCGGTGCGGCGCTCCGGCGACTGCGCCGCGCGCTATGGCGGCGAGGAATTCGCGGTGCTGCTGCCGAACACCTCGGCCGCCGAGGCCTTCAATGTCGCCGAGACGATCCGCGGCAAGGTGCAGGGCTGGTCCGACGACCAGGCGATGTCGACGGTCTCCTGCGGGATTGCAGGCCTGGTTCCTACCACCGGCCTGGACTGGCCGGTCCTGGTCGCCGCCGCCGACAAGGCGCTCTATGCGGCGAAAGCCGGCGGCCGCAACCAGTCCGTGGTCGCGAGCCTTCCGAAGCTGTCGCTGGTGGCTTGAGGGGCCCCCTCCGTCATTGCGAGCGAAGCGAAGGAATCCAGACTGTCTCCGCGGAGGCAGCCTGGATTGCTTCGTCGCTTCGCTCCTCGCAATGACGAGTGGAGCGCTACCGCCCCAGATATTTCTTCATCTCCGCGATCAGCCCATCGCGCAGTTCCGGCCGCTTCAGGCCGTAGGCGATGTTGGCGCGGAGGAAGCCGGGCTTGGAGCCGCAATCATGGCGCTCGCCCTCGAACTCGACGCCGTAGAATTTCTGCGACTTGGCGAGGCCGATCATGGCGTCGGTGAGCTGGATCTCGCCGCCGGCGCCGCGCTCCTGGGTCTCCAGGATCTTGAAGATCTCCGGCTGGAGAATGTAGCGGCCGGTGATGGAGAGGTTGGAGGGCGCGGTGCCCTTGGCCGGCTTCTCGACCATGCCGTCGACCTCGAACATCTTGCCGGTGCGCTTGCCGACGCCGCAGATGCCGTATTGGTGGGTGAGATGGTCGGGCACCGCCTCGACCGCGATGACGTTGGATTTTTCGCCGAGCGTTGAAGCCGTCTCGATCATCTGCTTGAGGCAGCCGGTCGTATTGAGCACGAGCTCATCGGGCAGCACCACCGCGAACGGCTCGTTGCCGACGATGTCGCGCGCGCACCAGACCGCGTGGCCGAGACCGAGCGGCGCCTGCTGGCGGGTGAAGCTGACGGCGCCGGCCTCCGGCTGGTTCTGCGCCAGGATGTCCTGCTCGGCCTTCTTGCCGCGCGCGGCGAGCGTCGCGTCGAGCTCGAACATCTTGTCGAAATGATCTTCGATGACGTTTTTGTTGCGGCCGGTGACGAAGATGAAGTGCTCGATGCCGGCTTCCCTCGCCTCGTCATAGACGTACTGGATCAGCGGCTTGTCGACGATGGTCAGCATTTCCTTCGGCATCGCCTTGGTGGCGGGCAGGACGCGGGTGCCGAGGCCGGCGACGGGGAATACGGCTTTGCGAATTTTCATGGGACAGATCGAATACCTGAGGACGTGAAGGGAGCAATGGTATCTTGCTAGCTTGTTTGCAGCCGCTAACAAAGGCGGATGTGGGGCCTCGCGCTCACAGAGTTGAGAAAAAGGCCGACACCAAAATTTCACCTTTGTTAAGCTATTGGCAACCGGTACCGGGCCTCCTGAAGGCGGATTTTCGGCCGGACAGGTAGGGTATGATGCAATCAGTGGCAGCGCTGGCGAAACGTGCTGGATTTGTGACCGGCGCAATGATGCTTGCGGCCGCTGTGCTGCTGCCTGTCAGCGCGCACGCCCAGGCGCAGAACGGCTTGTCGAACCTGTTCGGCGGTATTTTCGCCGGCTCGAATCCAGCGCCCTCTCAGCCGGCGCCCGGCCCCGGCGGCGCCTTGCCATGGACCGGCGAGGACGGCGCCTCCGGCCACCCGTTGATGACGGCCGCCGCGATCCGCGAGGCCGCCTCCAACTTCAACAATTGCGTCGCGGGGATGTGGCCCGATGCCGCACGGCGCAACATCACGCAGGAGAATTTCCAGCGCTTCACGGCCGGGCTGTCGCCTGATCTGCGCATCATGGACCTGATGGATTCGCAGCCGGAGTTCACCAAGTCGATCTGGGACTATCTCGACATCCTCGTGAACGACAACCGTCTCGCCAAGGGCCGCGAGGTCCTCGCCAAATACAAAGCGCAGTTCGACGCCACGGAAAAGGCTACCGGCGTCGACCGCTACATCATCGCCTCGATCTGGGGCATCGAGTCCAATTACTCGACGCAGATGGGCGACCGCAGCGTGCTGCAGTCGACCGCGACGCTCGCCTGCATCGGCCGCCGCCAGGCCTATTTCAAGGACGAGTTTCTCTCCGCGCTGGAGATCCTCAACCGCGGCGATCTCAGGCCTGAGCAGATGCGCGGCTCCTGGGCCGGCGCCTTCGGCCCGACCCAGTTCATGCCGACTGCGTTCAAGCGCTTTGCCGTGGATGGCGATGGCGACGGACGGCGCGACGTCGTCGACAATCCCACCGATCTGATCGCCTCGACCGCCAACAATCTGAAGAAGGACGGCTGGCAGGCCGGCCAGACCTGGGGCTACGAGGTCGTGGTGCCCCAAGGCTTCAACTACATGCTGGCCGATCGCGCCAAGGCGATGACGATGGCGCAGTGGGAGAAGCTCGGGCTCAAGCGCCCGGCCAACCAGCCCTTCCCGCATCCGGCCGAGAAAGCCTATCTGCTGGCGCCCGCCGGGGCGCAGGGCCCCGGCTTCCTGATGCTGCAGAATTACCGCGTCATCATGAAGTACAACCCGGCCGAGGCTTATGCGCTGGCGATCGGCCATTTCGCCGACCGGCTGCGCGGCGGCCAGCCCTTCGTGCAGCCCTGGCCGCGCCAGGAGCGCGAGCTGTCCCGCACCGAACGGCTGGAACTTCAGCAGCTGCTGGCCCAGCGCGGCTTCTACAAGGGCACCCCGGACGGCCAGTTCGGCGGCCAGACCCGGGAGGCGCTGCGCAATTTCCAGGCCTCGATCGGGGTCCCCGCCGACGGATTTGCCTCCTCGGACGTGCTGGATCGCCTCCGCGGGCGGTAAAATCGCGCCGAAAGTAACCCTGAACAGGGATTTTGCCCGATCGCCTTGACGGGGATGGCTGTTCCCCGGTGTATGGCAGAAGAATCCGCAAAGAGAATCTGCCCGTTTGGCGCCTGATTCCGCTATTATATCGAGCCTGTCCCGATCCCCATTGCGCGTGCCTGAGATCGCATGTCGAAGAAGTCCCTATTCAAGGCGCTGACCGAGACCGGCCCGCTGATCGCGCTGGGGACGGCGCTTGCGATTCTGGTCTCCATCGCGGGACCCGCCTCGGCGCAGTTCTTCAGCTTCCCCGGCTTCGGCGGCCCGCCGCAGCGGCAGGCCCCGCCACCGCGGAACGGTGGAGGCGGCGGCTGGTTCGGCGGCGACTTCTTCGCACCATTCCAGCAGCAACAGCCGCAGGCGCCGCGCCAGGACTTTTCGCGTGCGCCGGCACCAGCCAAGCGCGACACCACGCCCGACAAGAACGTGCTGGTGATCGGCGACGCCATGGCCGACTGGCTCGCCTACGGCCTCGAAGACGCCTACACCGAGCAGCCCGACATGGGCGTGATCCGCAAGCACAAGACCACGTCCGGCCTGATCAAGTACCAGCCGAAGGGTGAGCCCGCGGACTGGGCGGCGGCAGCGAAGGGCATCCTCGAGACCGAGAAGCCTGATGTGATCGTCGTCATGCTCGGCCTCAACGACCGCATCTCGATCCGCGAGGCCGCGCCCGACAAGGCGACGGACAAGGACAAGAAGAACGACAAGGGCGCGCGCGCCAAGCCACCGGCCAAGCCGGGCGATGCTAAACCCGACACGGCCGCCAAGCCGGACGACAAGCCCGCCGACACCGACCTGCCGCAGGACGATGCCGACAACGCCGACACGCCGGCGGTCGCAGCGCCGGAGAAGACCGCGCGCAACCCGAACGGCCTCTACGAATTCCGCGACGAGCGCTGGGTCGAACTCTACGGCAAGAAGATCGAGGAGCTGGCCAACGTTCTCAAGTCCAAGGGCGTTCCGGTGCTCTGGGTCGGCCTGCCCGCGATCCGCGGCCCCAAGGGCACCGCGGACATGCTGTTCCTGGATTCGCTCTATCGCGAAGGCGCGGCCAAGGCCGGCATCACCTATGTCGATGTCTGGGACGGCTTTGTCGACGAAGCCGGCCGCTTCCTCCAGAAGGGCCCGGACTTCGAGGGCCAGATCCGCCAGCTCCGCAGCTATGACGGCGTCTATTTCACGAAACCTGGCGCACGCAAGCTCGCCCACTATGTCGAGCGCGAGATCACGCGCCTGCTCGCCGGACGCTCCGGCCCGATTGCGCTGCCGAGCGAGCCTGCGACCCCCGACACCAGCGCCGAGCCCGGCAAGCCCGCGCCGCGGCCGCTGGCGGGACCGATCGTGCCGCTGGTTGCGGCCTCGATCTCGGCCGATCAATTGCTGGGCGGACCGGGTTCGCGTCCCGCTGCCGTCGATGCGCTCGCCGCGAAGACGATGGTGAAGGGTGAGCCGCTGGCCGCGCCCGCCGGCCGTGCCGATGATTATGCCTGGCCGCGCCGCGAAGTCGGCCGCGAGCAGGCCAAGGGTGATACGCCGATGGCTGCGACGACGCCCGACGGCAGCGCCACTCCCAGCACACCGGGTGCAGCCGCCGCGATCGCGCCGCCAAGGCTCGCGCCGAAGAAGCCGCCGGTACAGCAGCAGCCGCAGCAGCCGGCCCAGGCAACGCCGGCATTCCGCGATTTCTTCGGCTTCGGCTCTCCGCAGCCACCGCCGCGTCAATTCGCACCGGCGCCGCGTAATCCCAATCCCGCGATCCCGCGCCCGCCTGGTAACGTCGGGCGATCGGCGGAGATGTTCCGGTAGTTTTTCTGAATTGAGATCTCGTGTCCCGGACGCGGGGGGGGGGGGGGGGGGGGGGGCCCCCCCCCCGCGGCGGCCGCCCCCCCCCCCCCCCGCCCCCCCGCCCCCCCCCCCCGGGGGGGGGGCCCCCCCCCCCCCCCGGCCCCGCGCTGAAC
>NZ_JBVVPO010000054.1:0-7810 GCF_055811795.1 Bradyrhizobium sp. MI1.7 | reverse complement strand
GTGTAACGGGGGGGCTTGGGGGTTTTTTGTCCGTTTTTTTTTTTTAATTTTTCTCCCGGGCCCCCCCCCCCCCCCCCGGCCAACCCCCCCCCCCCCAGAGCCGGGACCCAGCACTGCGACATTCACCAAAGAATGGGCCCCGGCTCAGCAAAGCGGCGTTACCGGACGATGCTACGCATCGCCTAGGCCGCATTGCGTCCGGGGCACGAAAAATTCGGGCGGTGGCTCAGCCGTAATAGCGCCAGCGCGGCGGCGGGCGACGGGCGGGACGCGACATCAGGAGCGCGAGTGCGAAGCCGATACCGCCGGCGATCAGCAGCGCACCGAGCGGATTGTCCTGCACCTTCTTGGCAATCGCCTGCGAACCGTCGCGCAAGGTCTCGGCCGGCTTGTCGTAGGCGTCCTTGGCGTAGCCGGCCGCAGTCTCACCGGCGTCGCGCACGGCATCCTTGGCCTGGCCGTAGAGATTCTGCACGGTGCCGGCGGCTTCCCGCGCCTTGCCTGACGCCTGTGTCTGCGCATCGCCAGCGAGATCACCGACGGCGCCTTCTGCGCGCCCAGCGAATTCCTTGGCCGATCCGACGATCCGATCCTTGTCCATGTTGCTCCTCCTCGGGGGTCAGCCGAGGTAACCGATCAGGAGCAGCGCAGTTCCAAGCTTCTGCGAAAGTGTGTAGTCCGGACTACGCTTCCGCCTGCGCTCTTCGGGCTACGGCAGACATGTCGCTCCATCCGGGCTACAGGATGAGCCCGCCATCGACCACCAGCGTCTGGCCAATGATGTAGGACGACAGCGGCGAGGCGAGGAACAGCGCCGCGCCCGCCATGTCAGCCGGCGTGCCCAATCGCCGCAGCGGAATGCGTGACAGCGCGCCTTCGAGCCGCTTGGGATTGTCGGTGGTCACCTTCGTCATCTTGGTGTCGACGAGGCCGGGCGCGATACCGTTGACGCGGATGCCATCCTCGGCCCAGGCCTCGCCCAGCGTCCGCGTCAGTCCGACTGCGCCGGTCTTCGAGGCGTTGTAGGCGGGATTGCCCATGGTGGAATGATAGGCTGCGGTCGAGGACACCATGATCAGCGCGCCCTTGCTATCGCGCAGCATGGAGTGAAACCGCGTCGCGCAGGCCATCAGGCTCATCAGATTGACCTCGACGACCTTGCGGAAGCCGGCCATCTCGAACTCGCCGCGGCGATAGAGCACCGCGCCCTGCGCGAGCACGAGCACATCGAGACGGTCGAAGGACGGCTTGAACGCTTCCACCGCGCCGGTGTTGCCGACGTCGAGCTGCGCATAGGAAAGACCCGTGAGATCGGAGCCTTCTAGCGCCGAATATTCCGCAGGATGAGCACGCGTGCCGCAGACTGCAACTTGCGCGCCCCTGGCGCGAAAGGCTTGCGCGATGCCGTTGCCGATACCGCTGGAACCGCCGACCACCAGCACCTGCTTGCCTGAGAAATCGAGCTCGTTCGCCATCGCGGCCTCCCCTTTTGTTTTGCTTGTTTGACCTGTCTGCGGATCGATGCCAGCCTTGTCCATCTCATAACAAGAAACAAGAGACGCGAGGAAACGGCATGTCCGAATTCAAGGAGCTCAGCCGGTCGGTGAAGGGCCTGACCGTTCTCGTCACGGGTGCGGCGAGCGGCATGGGGCGCGCGACCGCGCGCGTGTTCGCCGCTGAAGGCGCGAACGTCGCCGTCACCGACTTTGACGAGCAGGGCGCGCTGTCCGTTGCCAAGGAGATTGCCGCGAACGCCGGATCCGCGAAGGCGTGGAAGCTCGATGTCGCCGATGGCGGCGAGATCAAGCGCGTGGTTGGCGATGTCGCGGCGCATTTCGGCGGGCTCGACATCATCGTCAACAATGCCGGCATCTCCGTGCGCGTCGCGATCGACGACGAGGCTTACGAAGACGCTTGGGCCAAGGGGATCGCCGTGATGCTGACGGCGCATCCGCGCATCATCCGCGCCGCGCTGCCGCACCTGCGCAAGTCGAAGAGCCCGCGCATCGTCAACATCGCCTCGACCGAGGCGCTCGGCGCCACCGCGTTGCACAGCCCCTATTCGGCGGCGAAGGGCGGCGTGGCGAGCCTCACGCGCTCGCTCGCCGTCGAGCTCGGCCGCGAGGGCATCACCGTCAACTGCATCTGCCCGGGCCCGATCCGCACCGCCATCACCGACCGCATCTCCGAAGAGCACAAGACGATCTACGCCAAGCGCCGCACTGCACTCGGCCGTTACGGCGACCCCGAGGAGGTCGCGCATATGACGCTGAGCCTGTGCCTGCCTGCGGCGTCTTTCCTCACCGGCGCGGTGATCCCTGTCGACGGCGGCTTGATGGCGCGCAACGCGTGAGAGCCATGACGCTTAAGAGATATGCGCGCCGAGCGTTGACAACGCCGGTCGCGGGAGTAGCTTTTTCACCGGCAGAGCGGGACCAACCGCTCGCGGTTCGCGGGAGAAACACCATGACGATCGCCATCCGGCAGCTTCAGAAACATTTTGCCGGCGAGGTTTCCGGCCTCGACCTGCGAAAGCCTCTCACCGAGGCCGAGGCGCGCGAGGTCGAGGCAGCCATGGACAAATATGCGGTGCTGGTCTTCCACGACCAGGACATCACCGACGAGCAGCAGATGGCCTTCGCGCTGAATTTCGGCCAGCGCGAGGACGCGCGCGGCGGCACCGTGACCAAGGAAAAGGACTAC
This sequence comes from Bradyrhizobium sp. MI1.7, assembly GCF_055811795.1. Taxonomy (NCBI): domain Bacteria; kingdom Pseudomonadati; phylum Pseudomonadota; class Alphaproteobacteria; order Hyphomicrobiales; family Nitrobacteraceae; genus Bradyrhizobium; species Bradyrhizobium sp. MI1.7. The sequence continues at coordinate 5,107 of NZ_JBVVPO010000054.1, read as the reverse complement.
CGGCTGCAATCGGGCCTCAACGACGTCTCCAATCTCGGCAAGGATGGCAAGCCGCTGGCGAAGGACAGTCGCGCGCATCTGTTCAACCTCGGCAACTGCCTGTGGCATTCCGACAGCTCGTTTCGCCCGATCCCCGCAAAATTCTCGCTGCTGTCGGCGCGGGTGGTGAACCCGAAGGGCGGCAATACCGAGTTCGCCGACATGCGCGCGGCCTATGACGCGCTCGATGACGACACCAAGGCCGAGATCGAGGATCTCGTCTGCGAGCACTCGCTGATGTATTCGCGCGGATCGCTCGGCTTCACCGAGTACACCGACGACGAAAAGCAGATGTTCAAGCCGGTGCTGCAACGCCTGGTGCGCACCCATCCGGTGCATCGCCGCAAGTCGCTGTACCTCTCATCGCATGCCGGCAAGATCGTCAGCATGAGCGTCCCCGAAGGCCGGCTGCTGCTGCGCGATCTGAACGAGCATGCGACGCAAGGCGAGTTCGTCTACGTCCACAAATGGAAGCTGCATGATCTCGTGATGTGGGACAACCGCCAGACCATGCATCGCGTCCGCCGCTACGACCAGTCCCAACCCCGCGACATGCGCCGCGCGACGGTGGCGGGGACAGAGCCGACGGTACAGCAGCAGGCGGCGGAGTAGGCGGCACACCCCGCTGGACGTGGTCATCGCCCGGCTTGACCGGGCGATCCAGTACTCCGAGACGGTTGTGATGGAATCGATAGGCCGCGGCGTACTGGATGCCCCGGTCAAGCCGGGGCACGACAGCGGAGGGTGGCGCAGGACACCGCAAACCGTCGCAGCAGCTGCTACACAGCTACGCGTGTCCCGCATCGTTCGAGAGCATGCCGGGATCGATGCCGATCTTGCGCAGCGCACGTCCGTACTTCTCGTCGACATCGTCGCCGAAGATCAAATCCGAATCCGCATCGCAATGCAGCCAGCCATTGCTCTGGATTTCGGTCTCGAGCTGGCCCGGCGCCCAGCCGGCATAACCAAGCGCGAGGATGGCGTGCTTCGGGCCGGAGCCGTTGGCGATCGCCCGCAGGATGTCGACGGTCGCGGTGAGGCAGACGCCGTCGTCGATCCGGAGCGTCGCGTTCTCGATGTAGAAATCGCTGGAATGCAGCACGAAGCCGCGGCCGGTATCGACCGGCCCGCCACGCAGCACCTTCATGCTTTCGGCGTTCTCCGGCAGCTTGATGTGCTCGCCCTTCTTGATGATGCCGAGCTGCTGCAACAGCTCGGGGAAGTCGATGCTGCCGGCGGGATGATTGACGATGATGCCCATCGCGCCCTCGGCGGAATGCGCACAGAGATAGATCACCGAGCGCTCGAAGCGCTCATCGCCCATCACGGGCATCGCGATCAGGAGCTGGCCGTCGAGATAGCCGGCCGAGCTGGGAAGCGCGGGGGCCGCGCTGCGGGTGCTTTCGCCCGTCCTTTTGCCTGTGGGAGCCATCGGTGAAGCACTCCGGTTTCGATTCCTATCCTGATGTCGGGCCGGGCTGCTGTCAAATCAAGGCTTGCATAGACTTGATTCAGGTGCATCCATCACAAGCAATTCAATGGTTTGCCCAGGGGCGACCCTGTAAAGACGTGCCATGCTGACAAGAGTTCCCCTGCATGCGGCGTTTGGCGTCGCAACAACCCTGCTTGCGTCGTCGATGACGCTCGCAGCGCGCGCCGACGACGCTTCGCCCTGGCAGCGCGACGGCCATTCCGCAGTGCGATTGCTGGCGGGATCGCGCAGCGGCGCCGTCCTGCTCGGCGGTATCGCCTTCCAGCTCCAGCAGGGATGGAAGACCTACTGGCGCATCCCCGGCGATTCCGGCGTTCCGCCGCGGTTCGATTTCTCCAAATCGGACAATGTCGAAGCGGTGACGGTGATGTGGCCGGCGCCGCTGAAATTCGATGACGGTGCGGGCGGGCATTCGATCGGCTATCACGGCCAGGTCGTGCTGCCTCTGCGCATCGTGCCCAAGGCGCCCGACAAGCCGGTGACGCTGCGCGCCGAGATCAACTACGCCGTGTGCGAGAAGCTCTGCGTTCCCGTCGAGGCCAATGTCGAGCTCGGCTTCAACAACGTCGCCTCGACCGAGGACGCTAATCTGCGTGCTGCGCTCGACACCGTGCCGAAGCCTGCCACGATCGGTGATCCCAATCCGCTGACCATCCGCGACGTCAAACGTGACGGTCCCAAGAATGTCGTGGTCGACGTGGTCGTGCCTGACAGCCGCGGCGTCAATTTGTTCGTGGAAGGGCCAACGCTCGATTGGGCGTTGCCGATTCCGGCGCCGGTCGAGCGCAGCCCACCCGGCGTGCAACGATTTTCCTTCGAGCTCGATGGACTGCCACCGGGCGCCAAGCCCGACGGAGCGGCGTTGAAGTTCACGCTCGTCGCGCCCGAGAAGTCGTACGAGTTCAATACGAATCTGGAGTGAGCCGGAGCTGAGTTGCGCTGCCAGCGCCCCATATTCAGCTGTCGTCCCGGGGCGCGCGAAGCGCGAGCCCGGGACCCATAGCCACAGGGAGTGGTTTGGCGAGGACTCGGAGTTACCAGCCAGCGCAACAATTTCTCCCTGGGGTTATGGGTCCCCGCCCCCCGTGCGCAATTGCGCACTAGGCGGGGACGTCGCTGGTGGCTGGAGCGGCAGCATGCCTCACCCAACCCAATCTTAACGAATGGTTGCTAATCCCCAAGGGCTACCGCATCAGGCCTGCCGCAGCATGCGGGACGCCTGATACGGACGCCCTGGGGATCTCGAATTGGCCGTGATGGATGCAGAACCCGCAACGACCGGACCTGCCGGCCTCATCGCGCGGCTGCGCGCGAAGCTGATGGGCGGGTCGAACGAAGCGTCGCTGACGCGGCGGTTGGCCGGCACCATCTTCATCATCCGGGTGATCAGCGCGGGCCTCGCCTATTTCTCGCAAGTTCTGCTCGCGCGCTGGATGGGGACGTCCGACTACGGCATCTATGTCTATGTCTGGACCTGGGTGTTGCTGCTCGGCAGCATGATGGACTTCGGCATCTCGGCCTCCGCGCAAAAGATCATTCCCGAATATCGCACCAGCGGCGAGCATGCGCTGCTGCGCGGCTTTCTCTCCAGCAGCCGCTGGCTGACCTTTGCCGCGTCCACGCTGGTGTCGCTGGGGCTCGCCGGAATCGTCAAGCTGCTCTCGCCCTGGATCGATCCGGCCGAGGTGCTGCCGCTCTATATCGGCTGCATGACGCTGCCCGCCTTCGTCGTCGCCAACACCCAGGACGGCATCGCGCGCTCGCATGACTGGATGCAGCTCGGTCTGATGCCGCAATTCATCATCCGCCAGGCGCTGATCATCGGCATCACGGCCGCTGCCTTCCTGCTCGGCTATCATCTCGGCGCGGTCGCCGCGATGGTCGCGAGCGCCGGCGCGGTGTGGATCGCGATGACCGGGCAGATGGTGGTGCTGAACCGCAAGCTCGCCGATCACATCGAGCCGGGCCCCAAGACCTACGACATCGGCGGCTGGCTCGCCGTCTCGCTGCCGATCCTGCTGGTCGAGAGCTTCTACCTGCTGCTGTCCTATACCGACGTGCTGGTGCTTCAGCAGTTCCGCCCATCGGACGAGGTCGGTGTCTATTTCGCGGTGGTGAAGACGCTCGCCCTGGTCTCGTTCATCCACTACGCGATGTCGGCGACCACAGCGCACCGCTTCGCCGAATACAACGCGCTCGGCGACAAGGCGCGCCTGTCGGCCTATGTCGCGCATGCCATCAACTGGACGTTCTGGCCGTCGCTGGCAGCGACCATCGTGCTGCTTGCGCTCGGCAAGCCGCTGCTCTGGCTGTTCGGCCCGCAATTCACGGTCGGCTACGACATCATGTTCGTCGCCGCGATCGGCCTCGTGGTGCGCGCCGCGATTGGACCGGTCGAGCGCCTGCTCAACATGCTCGGCCAGCAGAAGATCTGTGCGCTGGCCTATGCGCTGGCGTTCGTGATGAACCTCGTGCTCTGCATCGCGCTGGTGCCACGCTTCGGCGGTCACGGCGCCGCGGCCGCGACCTCGATCTCGCTGACATTCGAGACGGTGCTGCTGTTCTGGATCGTGCGCCAGCGGCTCGGCCTGCACGTGCTGGCGTTTGGCAAATAGGCGCTGCCACCCGGGTTGCCGGCCTGGAGAATGGCTGTTTCGCGCCTTGCGCGGCGGCGACTGAAACCCCCTCCCCGCCCACCGTCTGTCGCAAGATTTTTCTTATTCAACCGAAGCGATTGCGTTTCAGGGAAATTTTATTCTACGTCATATTGCTCAACCGACGAGATAAACCTAAGATTCCCCAGACATGATTGATCCGCTCTATGTCGCCTCCGGATTTGGCGTCGGCCTGCTTGTCGGGATGACCGGCGTGGGTGGCGGCTCGCTGATGACGCCGCTGCTGATCCTGCTGTTCGGCATCCACCCCTCCACCGCCGTCGGCACCGACCTGCTCTATGCCGCCGCCACCAAGACCGGCGGCAGCGTGGTGCATGGCTGGTCGCGGAGCGTGCACTGGCCCGCCGTGCTGCGGCTCGCCTGCGGCAGCATCCCGGCGAGCGCGCTGACGCTGCTCGTGCTGTGGAAGCTCGACCTCAGGAGCGATTCCGAGCGCAGCCTGGTCAATCTGGTGCTGTGCTTTGCATTGCTGCTGACCGCGACATCGCTGATCTTCCGCAAGGCCCTCATGGAGCGCTATCGCGGCCGGCTGGAACGTGTCGACGATCGTACCACGGCGATCGCGACCGTCGTCACCGGCATCGTGCTCGGCGTGCTGGTGTCGATCTCGTCGGTCGGTGCCGGCGCGGTCGGCGTCACCGTGCTGCTGCTGCTCTATCCGCGCCTGCCGATGGCGACCATCGTCGGCTCGGACATCGCGCATGCGGTGCCGCTGACGCTGGTTGCCGGGGCCGGACATTGGGCGCTCGGCGATGTGGATTGGGCCCTGATGGGCGTGCTGCTGCTGGGCTCGCTGCCCGGCATCATCGTCGGCAGTCTCAGTGCGACGCGCAGCCGACCAAGGAGTTCGTCACCTCCGAGCAGGTCGCAGCCCTCGCGCTGTTCCTGTGCGGCGACGATG
>NZ_JBVVPO010000053.1:0-60137 GCF_055811795.1 Bradyrhizobium sp. MI1.7 | reverse complement strand
CTCGGCGATCTCGGCGCAAGTGGCGAGATCGGCATCCGGCAGCACGGCAATCAGCTCCTCGCCGCCATAGCGGGCCGACAGATCCTGCTCGCGAACTTTTTCGCGCAGCACTTTCGCAATCAGGCGCAGCACCTGGTCGCCGACGCCATGGCCGAAATTGTCGTTGAAGGTCTTGAAGTGGTCGATGTCGAGCATCAGCACGCCGAGCGGCTCGCCCCAATCCGCGGTCGTCTGTGCCTTGCGCAGGAATTCATCGAGCGCCCGCCGGTTTGCCAGCCCCGTCAGCGTATCGGTCCGGGCGCGCTCTTCGGACTTGGAGAGCGAGTCGCGGATCACGTCGAGCTCGCGGGTCTTTTCCGCAAAGCCGGCCTCGAGCCGGGTCGCCCTCGTGGCGGCCCGGGCCAACTCATTCATGAGCTGGGCGACCAGCGCCTTCGGATCGACGCCGGCCCTGCCCTGATCAGCGACTTCGCTGATCGCCTGCATCTGGGAACGATTGTCGGCCATGGCCGTCGCCAGAAACTCCTTCGCCGCCCCCATGAGGGCATGCAGCCGATCGGACGTCTCGGAGGCGACGGCGCCCGCCCCGGGGCGCGACATAGGTCTCGAACAGATCCTGGTTGGTCCTGGCGTCGAAGGGACGGTTGTGGTCGATCAGGAGATCGATGGCATTGCGCAGGTCGTCATGGCTGCCTGCGAAATAGTGGAACCAGACGGCAAAATTGGTCGGCGTCGGCGGAATCCGCTGCTCGGCCATGCTCCGCACCGCCCGTCCGGCGACGGACGCGGCATAGTCGTAATCGAGATCGTCGAAGCCTGATTCCATCGCCTGGCGGGGTGCTGTCGGCGGCCAACCTCGCACCGACCCCTTAATCCGATCCCAATGGGCCGTCCGTACTTTAGCGGAGCAGCCTTGCGGGGGGCCGCCGCCAGCGGCAACCCATTGACCCCCTAAGGACTTCTATGGCCTAGTCCGCCGTCTTTAGACGGCCGAATCCACGAAAACCCAACGATTCCATGACCTCCGAACGCTACAACGCCCGCGACGCCGAACCGCGCTGGCAAGCCGCCTGGGACCAGCAGGCGATCTTCGTCTCCAAGAACGACGATTCGCGGCCCAAATACTACGTGCTGGAGATGTTCCCCTACCCGTCCGGGCGCATCCATATCGGCCATGTCCGCAATTACACGCTCGGCGACGTGCTGGCCCGCTTCATGCGCGCCAAGGGGTTCAACGTGCTGCACCCGATGGGCTGGGACGCCTTCGGCCTTCCGGCCGAGAACGCCGCCATCGAGCGCAAGGTCGCGCCGAAGGCCTGGACCTACGACAACATCGCCGCGATGAAGAAGCAGCTCCGCTCGATCGGGCTGTCGCTGGACTGGTCGCGCGAATTCGCGACCTGCGACCCCAGCTACTACAAGCATCAGCAGAAGATGTTTTTGGACATGCTCGCCGCCGGCCTGGCCGAGCGTGAGAAGCGCAAGCTCAACTGGGATCCGGTCGACATGACCGTGCTCGCCAACGAGCAGGTGATCGACGGCCGCGGCTGGCGCTCGGGTGCCGTTGTCGAACAACGGGAAATGAGCCAGTGGGTCTTCAAGATCACGAAGTACTCGCAGGAACTGCTGTCCGCGCTGGATGGGCTCGACCGCTGGCCCGACAAGGTGCGGCTGATGCAGCGCAACTGGATCGGCCGCTCCGAGGGCCTGCTGGTCCGCTTCGCGCTGGATCAGGCGACGACGCCCGCCGGCGAGAGCGAGCTGAAGATCTTTACGACGCGCCCGGACACCCTGTTCGGCGCCAAATTCATGGCGATCTCGTCGGATCATCCGCTGGCTCAAGCAGCAGCCGCGAAGAACCCGAAGCTTGCCCAGTTCATCGCCGACATCAAGAAGATCGGCACCGCGCAAGAGATCATCGACACCGCGGAAAAGCAGGGTTTTGACACCGGCATCCGCGCGGTGCACCCGTTCGACCCGAGCTGGAAGCTGCCGGTCTATGTCGCGAACTTCGTGCTGATGGAATACGGCACCGGCGCGATCTTCGGCTGCCCCGCGCACGACCAGCGCGACCTCGACTTCGTCAACAAGTACAATCTCGGCAACATTCCGGTGGTGTGCCCCGAGGGTCAGGACCCGAAGACGTTCGTCATCACCGACACCGCCTATGACGGTGACGGCCGCATGATCAATTCGCGCTTCCTCGACGGCATGACCATCGAGCAGGCCAAGGACGAGGTCGCAAAGCGGCTGGAAGGCGAACTGCGCGGCAATGCGCCGGTCGGCGAGCGTCAGGTCAATTTCCGCCTGCGCGACTGGGGCATTTCGCGCCAGCGCTATTGGGGCTGCCCGATTCCGGTCATCCACTGTCCGAAGTGCGATGTGGTGCCGGTGCCGGACGCCGACCTGCCGGTGACGCTGCCTGATGACGCGACCTTCGACAGACCGGGCAACGCGCTCGATCATCACCCGACCTGGAAGCACGTCACCTGCCCCAAATGCGGCGGCAAGGCCCAGCGTGAAACCGACACCATGGACACCTTCGTGGATTCGTCCTGGTATTTTGCGCGGTTCACCGATCCCTGGAACGAGAACGCGCCGACGACGCCAGCCGTCGCCAACCGGATGCTGCCGGTCGACCAGTATATCGGCGGCGTCGAGCACGCGATCCTGCATCTGCTCTACAGCCGCTTCTTCACCCGCGCGATGAAGGCGACCGGGCACATTGCGCTGGACGAGCCGTTCGCCGGCATGTTCACCCAGGGCATGGTGGTGCACGAGACCTACCAGAAGGCCGACGGCACCTATGTGCAGCCGGCCGAGGTGAAGATCGAGGTCGGCGGCAACGGCCGGCGCGCGACGCTGCTGACGTCAGGCGAAGACATCCAGATCGGTCCGATCGAGAAGATGTCGAAGTCGAAGAAGAACACGGTCGACCCCGACGACATCATCGAGACCTACGGCGCCGATGTCGCCCGCTGGTTCATGCTGTCGGACTCCCCGCCCGACCGCGACGTGATCTGGAGCGACGAGCGCGTCCAGGGTGCCTCGCGCTTCGTGCAGCGGCTGTGGCGGCTGGTGAACGATGCAGTGGAGCTCGGCCAGGCCGCGCCGGCAGATCGTCCGGGCTCGTTCGGCCCGGATGCGACCGCCTTGCGCAAGGCCGCCCATGGCGCGCTGGACAAGGTCACCACCGGCATCGAGCGGCTGCACTTCAATGTCTGCCTTGCCCATATCCGCGAATTCGCCAATGCGTTTTCGGAGGTGCTCCAGCGCCCCGGCCAGCCCACAGCTGACCTCGCCTGGGCGGTCCGGGAGGCCAGCCAGATCCTGGTCCAGCTGTTCTCCCCGATGATGCCGCATCTGGCCGAGGAGTGTTGGCAGGTTCTGGGCAATAGCGGGCTGGTTTCCGAGGCCGATTGGCCCCAAATCGAACGCGATTTGCTGGTTGAAGACGCCGTGACCCTGGTGGTCCAGGTCAATGGCAAGAAGCGGGGTGAGGTCACAGTTGCAACAGCGGCCCAGAATCCGGAAATCGAGGCTGCCGTTTTGACACTCGATGCGGTAAAACTGGCCCTGGACGGCAAGCCCGTCCGCAAGGTGATCATCGTCCCCAAGAGGATCGTGAATGTTGTCGGCTAGGATCCGCATCGCAGCCCGCTTGCTGGCGGTCGCCGCATTGGCGGCCCTGACGGCTGGCTGCTTCCAGCCGATGTACGCCGAGCGTGGCGACGGGACACCCGGCCTGCGCGAAAAGCTGATGGGGGTCGACCTTCCGCCGATCAACAAGGCCAATGCCTCCCGCGAGGCCCGTGTCGGCGTCGAGGTCCGCAACGCCTTGGCCTTCAAGCTCTACGGCACGGCCACCGGCATGCCGCCGACCCATCGCCTGGAAATTCGCTTCGCGAGCAGCAAAACGTCGCTGATCGTCGATCCCAATACCGGCCTGCCGAACAGTGAAAACTACGGCATCGACGCCCAGTACAATTTGATCGAGGTCGTCAGCGGCAAGTCGGTCATGACCGGCACGACGTTCGCGCGCGTGTCCTATGACATGCCCGGCTCCTACCAGCGCTTTGCCCGCAACCGGGCCCTTCGCGATGCCGAGGATCGTGCCGCCAACGAGATCGCCGAGAACATCAACACGCGCCTCGCCTCGTTCTTCATCGCCGGCACTTAAGTCATCCCCGTCATTCCGGAGCGCCCGCAGGGCGGATCCGGAATCCAGAGATTATTGATCGAGATTCTCAGGCGCGCAATTGCGCGCCGTAGTTCGCGCTTCGTGCGCCCTGGAATGACAGTCAGGTCCGATGGTCGCGCTGCGCGGAAAAGAGATCGACGCCTTCCTCGCCCGTCCCGACGGGGGCCGACCGATCATCCTGCTCTACGGTCCCGATGCCGGCCTCGTGCGCGAGCGCGCCGATGCACTGATAGCCTCGGCCGTCGACGACCCCAACGATCCCTTCTCCCTCGTCAAGCTCGACGGCGACGAACTCTCCGCCGAGCCGTCGCGGCTCGTCGATGAGGCCATGACGGTGCCGTTGTTCGGCGGCCGCCGCGCCATCCGCGTCCGCGCCGGCTCGCGCAGCTTTGCCAGCGGCATCGATACGCTGGCGGAGATGGGCGTGAAGGATTGCCGCATCGTGATCGAGGCCGGCGAGCTGCGCCCGGAATCGCCGCTGCGCAAAGCCTGCGAGCGCGCCAAGACGGCCGTGGCGATCGGCTGCTATCCCGACACCGAGCGCGACCTTGCCAAGCTGATGGACGACGAGCTCCGCATCGCCAATCTGCGCATCGCGCAGGATGCCCGCGCGGCGCTGATGTCATTCCTCGGCGGCGACCGCCAGGCCTCGCGCAATGAGCTGCGCAAGCTGACGCTCTATGCGCATGGCAAAGGCGAGATCACGCTGGATGATGTGATGTCCGTCGTTGCCGATGCGTCCGAGCTGAAACTCGATCCCATCGTCGACGGCGCCTTCGCCGGCCGGCCCGACATCGTCGAGACCGAATTTGCAAAGGCCATGATCGCCGGCACCTATCCCGGCGTGATCATCTCCGCCGCGCAGCGCCAGGCCGCGTGGCTGCACAAATCTGCGCTCGCGATCGCCGACGGCCAGCCTGCCTCCGCGGTGCTCGAGGGCGGCTATCCGCGCCTGCATTTTTCGCGAAAGCCGGCGGTGGAAACGGCGCTGCGCAATTTCAGCGTGGCGCGGCTCGCCGCAATCATCGAGCAGCTCGCGACCGCCGCGCTCGACACCCGCAAGCAATCGACGCTAGCCGCCGCCATCGCCCAGCGCACGTTGATGGCCATCGCCGTGAATGCGAAGCGGCGCAGCTGAGGCACCGCTCTCTCCACGTCATTGCGAGGAGCGCAAGCGACGAAGCAATCCAGAGTCCCTCCGCGGAAAGAATCTGGATTGCTTCGCTTCGCTCGCAATGACGATGTGGAAACAGATGCGCCCGCAAAGACGGAACGAAGCGCCTACTCCTCATCCTGAGGAGCGCGCCTTGCGCGCGTCTCGAAGGATGAAGGCCCGGGCCCTCGCCCTTCGAGACGCCGCTTTGCGGCTCCTCAGGGTGAGGGAGACAGACTGTGAATGACGTCTACAGCGCGCCCTTCGCCAGCCGCCTCATCACCTCGTCGAGCTGATCGAGGTTGCGGTAGTTGATCTGGACGGAGCCGCCGGGGTCGCGGTGATTGACCGTGACCTTGAGGCCGAGCGCATCGCTGACGCGCCTTTCGAGATCGACCGTATCAGGGTCCTTTTCCTTACCGCCGGTGCTGCGCGCCTTCTGCGGCTTGCGCTCCGGCACACCCTCTTCATGCGCGAGCGCCTCGGCCTGGCGGACGTTAAGGCCTTCCGCGACGATGCGCCTGGCTGATGCGAGCGGATCGGGCACGCCGATCAGCGCGCGGGCGTGGCCGGCGGTCAGCTCGCCGCTCGTGATCAAGGCCTGCACTTCGGCCGGCAGTTTCGTCAGCCGCATCATGTTGGCGATGTGGCTGCGGCTCTTGCCAACGACCTTTGCGATGTCGTCCTGGCTGCGTTTGAACTCGTTGGCGAGCGCGTGATAGCCGAGCGCCTCTTCCATCGGGTTGAGGTCTTCGCGCTGCACGTTCTCGACGATCGCGAACTCCAGCGCATCGCTGTCGCTGATGTCGACCGGCACGATCGGCACCTCGTGCAGGCCGGCCATCTGCGACGCGCGCCAGCGCCGTTCGCCGGCGATGATCTCGAAGCGATCCTGCGCGCCCTTCACCGGACGCACGACGATCGGCTGGATCACGCCGTGCTGTCTGATCGAATCAGAGAGCTCCTTGAGCTCTGTTTCCGAAAAGGCGCGGCGCGGGTTGCGCGGATTGGGCTTGATGAATTCGATCGGCACCTTGCGCTGCGCGCGCGGACGATCGACATGCTGAGCCTCGCCGCCGACATCACCGATCAGACTCGCAAGACCCCGGCCCAGTCGCGAACGCGCTTCGTCGGCCATCGCCAGCTCCCTTGGATTCACGGTGCAACACTCCAGAACTGAATTATCGTAGGGTGGGCAAAGCGAAGCGTGCCCACCAGTTGTGTGCAGAAGATGGTGGGCACGGCGAAGACGCCTTTGCCCACCCTACGGCAGCGTCAATGCGTGGTGCGCAGCTCGCGCTCGCGCTGGATCACTTCCGTGGCGAGCCGCAGATACGCTTCGCTGCCGACGCATTTGAGATCGTAGACCAGGACCGGCTTTCCGTAGGACGGCGCCTCCGAGATGCGCACATTGCGCGGGATCATGGTCTTGTAGACCTTCTCGCCCATGAACTGACGGACGTCGGCGACGACTTGGTTCGAGAGGTTGTTGCGCGAGTCGAACATGGTCAGCACGATGCCGTGGATCGACAGGTTCGGATTGAGCGTCGAGCGCACCTGCTCCACCGTCTGCAGCAATTGCGACAGACCCTCGAGCGCGAAGAACTCGCACTGGAGCGGCACCAGGATCGCATCGGAGGCCGCCATCGCATTCACCGTGAGCAGGTTGAGCGAGGGCGGGCAGTCGATCAGCACATAGGTGTAATCGGCGTCCGGCGAGACGTTGTTGTTGAGCGCGCCGATGGCGTCGCGCAGCTTGAACGCGCGGCCGGGCGTGGTGCCGAGCTCGAGCTCGAGGCCGGAGAGATCCATGGTCGAGGGTGCGATGTGCAGCCGCGGCACCGCGGTCGAGACCACCGCCTCGCGCAAGCTCGATTCGCCGATCAACACGTCATAGGTCGAGCAGGAGCGGTTGCGGCGATCGATGCCGAGGCCGGTCGAGGCGTTGCCCTGCGGATCGAGATCGACGATCAGGACGCGCTCGCCGATCGCAGCGAGTGCCGTGCCAAGATTGATCGCCGTGGTTGTTTTTCCCACGCCGCCCTTCTGATTCGCCAGCGCCAGGATGCGCGGGTGGCCCTGCGGGACTTCGCCGGTCTGTTGCTGCTGCGGTTCGTCAATCACGCTCATCGCAAATTCCCCACTCGACCCCTGAACGCCTCAGCCGCGCTGCTCGACGGACGTCAGCTCGACGATCCAACCGTCGCCGGTACGGCTTTGGTGAAGCTGCGGTTGAATATTCCAATATTTAGCGGCTTCGGTCAATTCAGCCTCTACATCTTGCCCCTTCGGAAACAGCGCTTTTGCACCCTGGCGCATCAGCGGCTCCGCAAAGCCGATGAGTTGATGTAGCGGAGCCAGCGCACGCGCGGTGACGCAATCCACGGGGCCGGTGATTCTATCCACATTATCCCCGATCTCCGCGAGATGTACGAGCCCCGGAGATGCGGTGACGCGAACTGCTTCGCGCAGAAAGGCCGCCTTCTTGGCGATTCGCTCGACGAGGTGGACGCTGGCGCCAGGCGTCCCGGCCATGGCACAGGCGAGGACGATTCCGGGGAAGCCGCCGCCGCTACCGAGGTCGGCCCAGCGTTTGGCCAAAGGGGCGAGATCGACGAGCTGGAGCGAGTCGGCGATGTGCCGGGTCCAGAGCTGCGGCAGGGTCGAGGGCGCGACCAGATTGGTCTTGGCCTGCCACTCCCGGAGCAGCGCGATGTAGCGATCGAGTCGTTCCTCGGTTTCACGTGAAACGGGGGCGAGCCTGAGGGCCGCGAGCTTGTCCGCGGCGATGATCGCGTCCAGCGACCGATCGTTGGCGCTGGCCTTGTCGATCTTCGGCTTGATCGGCGTCGACTCGGATCGGCGACTCGCGCCCTCGCCCGCCGATGGTTTCCCTGATGACGATCTGCCGCCCGGCCCGCGCTGTTTCACGTGAAACGCCTATGCGATCGCCTTTGAGGTCTTCCGTGCCTCGCGCCGGAGGTAGGCCGCGAGGATACCGAGAGCCGCCGGCGTCATGCCGTCGATCCGGCCAGCCTGGCCAACGGTGAACGGCCGCGCCTTCTCAAGCTTGGCCCGCACTTCATTGGAAAGACCAGGGACCTGCTGGTAATCGACGTCCGACAGCACCATCCCCTCGTCTCGCCTGAAAGCTTCGACGTCGGCGCTCTGGCGCTCGAGATAGACGTCGTACTTCGCGTCGATCTCCAGATGGGTGGCGATGACCGGGTCGATCGCCGACAGCTCCGGCCAGATGGTCCGGACCTGGCTCCAGCCGATGTCGGGATAGGCCATCAACTCGAACGCCGAACGGCGCTGGCCGTCCCGGTTCAGGGACAGGCCGTGCTTGATCGCCTCGTTCGGCGTGATGGTCAGGGACTTCGACAGCGCCCTGGCCGCATTCAGAGCGTCCATCTTGGCGCGGTGATGCTGCGTCCGGGCGCTCCCGACGCATCCGAGCTCAATCCCCTTCTCGGTGAGACGCTGATCGGCGTTGTCGGCGCGCAGGGTCAGCCGGTACTCGGCCCTGGAGGTGAACATCCGATAGGGTTCGCTGATCCCGCGGGTGACGAGGTCATCGATCATCACACCGAGATAGCCATCGGCACGGTCGAACACTGTCAGGGCGGCGCCGCTCGCGGCCAAAGCTGCGTTCAGGCCGGCCACGATGCCCTGCCCGGCAGCTTCCTCATATCCGGTGGTGCCGTTGATCTGACCCGCCAGGAAGAGGCCACGCAGACGCTTGGTCTGGAGGGTCGGATCGAGCTCGCGGGGATCGATGTGGTCGTATTCGATGGCGTAGCCCGGGCGAACCATCTTCACCTGCTCCAGGCCAGGAATGCTGGCGAGGATCGCGAGCTGGACCTCCTCCGGCAGCGAGGTCGAGATGCCGTTGGGATAGACAGTGCTATCGTCGAGCCCTTCCGGCTCCAGGAAGATCTGATGCCCGTCGCGGTCGCCAAAGCGGACGATCTTGTCCTCGATCGAGGGACAGTAGCGCGGTCCGGAACTCTTAATCTGGCCGGAGTACATCGGAGAGCGATGGACGTTCGCGCGAATCACCTCATGGGTCGCGGAGGTCGTTCGGGTGATCCCGCACTGGATCTGCGGGGTCGTGATCCGCTCGGTCATCACCGAGAACGGCTCCGGCGGCTCATCTCCGGGCTGCATCTCGACCGCTGACCAGTCGATCGTGGTGCCGTCCAGACGCGGCGGAGTTCCGGTCTTAAGCCGTCCAAGGGTGAAGCCTGCCCGCTCAAAGGAGGCGGAGAGACCCATCGCCGGGGCCTCTCCGACCCGCCCAGCCGGCCAGTTCTTCTCGCCGAGATGGATCAGACCGCGGAGGAAGGTGCCGGTGGTGACGACGACGGCCCCTGCCCGAAGCTCGCGGCCGTCTGCCAGGCGTAGGCCGGTCACCCGGCCCTCGGCCACGATCAGCTCGTCTGCCTCGCCCTCGATGACGGAAAGACCTTCGGTGTCCCGGATCGCAGCCTGCATGGCTGCGGCATAGAGCTTCCGGTCGGCCTGAGCCCGGGGGCCTCGGACAGCCGGTCCCTTGCGGCGATTGAGGACGCGGAACTGGATGCCGCCGGCATCGCCGACCCGGCCCATCAGACCATCCAGCGCGTCGACCTCGCGGACCAGATGGCCCTTGCCGAGGCCGCCGATGGCGGGGTTGCAGGACATCGCGCCGACCGTGGAGAAACGGTGCGTCACCAGAGCGGTCGTCGCACCCATCCGGGCGGAAGCAGCCGCGGCTTCACAGCCGGCATGGCCGCCGCCAATCACGATGACGTCGAAACTCTCTCGCTCTGTTCGCATGGGCGGACTTCTATCTCAGAGGTGGAGAAGCCGGAAGTAGAAACTGGGTGAGGCGGTTGTTTCACGTGAAACGGTGCGGCCAAGTAGGCGATGCGCATTTTCGCGAAAACAACCCCATGCACAGTAGAAGGGACATTGAGAGGACTGCTGTTTCACGTGAAACAGGATGGGTCTGACCGGGAGAGAACTCCTGGCGAGATCTCGCACGGTTCTGGACGGGGGTAGAGAGGGCACAAGCGATGGGTCTGCTCCGTCATTGCGAGCGGAGCGAAGCAATCCAGAATCCCTCCTTGGAGGCAGTCTGGATTGCTTCGTCGCAAGGGCTCCCCGCAATGACGGGCTTCGGGGACGACCGGCGGCCAAGACCCTCACTGCCCGTCAGGCGATCAGACCGTGCGTACGAACACTGCGACCAGGGCGGTCCAATCGTCCCGCGGTTTCACGTGAAACAGGCCGGAGCCTGCAAGGCACGTGGTCCACGTGAAACGGACCGGAACCGACCCCGCCGCTGTTTCACGTGAAACGCAAGGAGCGTGACAAGCTTGTAGCCTGGATGGAGCGCAGCGAAATCCGGGAAAGGTGTTCCGGCTGCGGAGCCGTCCCCGGATTGCGCTTCGCTTCATCCGGGCTACGAAACGAGCCCCCGTTTCACGGGAAACGCAAGGACTGGAACAAGCTCTAGTTCTACAATGAAGAACTAGTCCTATTTTCCGATGCAGAATTTCTGGAAGATGGCCCCGAGGACGTCCTCGACGTCGACCCGGCCCAACAGCCGACCCAAGGCATAGGCCGCAGCGCGCAGCTCTTCGGCGGCAAGCTCTTCGCCGTCTTCTACAAGCTCCAGGCTCCGGCGCAAGCTGTCTGAGGCCCGGCGCAACAGATCTCGCTGGCGGGCCCGGGTCACCAATGCGCCCTCGGTGGTCCCGAAAAACTCGGCGGCGAATTTCACGAGAGCGTCGATCAGGTCGGGAACGCCGTCCCCCCGGCTCGCCGAGATCCCGAACTCGCCGCGCGGCCCGACCTCCCCCGCCTCGCCCAGATCGATCTTGTTGCGGACGATCCAGACCGCGCCGCTCGATTGATCACGCCCGGGGCCGGACTTCACCAGCGATTGCATCGCGCCCGGATCGACGGCGTGGCCACCCTCGACTAGCCACAGCACGAGGTCGGCGTCTTCGGCTCGGGCTCGCGCTCGGCGCACGCCTTCCTGCTCCACGGGATCGTCGGTCTCCCGGATGCCAGCCGTGTCGATCACCGTGACCGGGTAGCCGTCGAGATCGAGCTGCACCTCGATCACGTCGCGCGTGGTGCCGGCGTAGGGCGAGACGATCGCGACCTCGCGGCGCGCGAGCTGATTGATCAGCGTCGACTTGCCGACATTCGGCTCGCCGGCGATCGCGACCACCAGGCCGTCGCGCAGGCGTTCAGAATGTCCCTGTGCCGCAAGGACTTCTGTGATTTCGTCATACAGCGCTTTGATCGCTTTCACCGCTGGCGCCCTCAACTCGGCTGGCACATCGCCCTCGTCGGAAAAATCGATGCCGGCCTCGATCAGCGCCGACGCCTCGATGATGCGCTCGCGCCAGTCGCGCGCGCGATCGCCGAGCAGGCCCTGCAACTGGCGCAGCGCCTGGCGGCGCTGACGATCGGTATCGGCATGGATGAGATCGTCGAGACCCTCGGCCTCCGTGAGATCGAGCTTGCCGTTCTCGAAGGCGCGCCGCGTGAATTCGCCGGGCTCGGCCGCGCGCGTATTCGGAATAAGGGAAACCGCGGAGAGGAGCGCCGCGAGCACCGCGCGGCCGCCATGGACGTGAAATTCGGCGACGTCCTCGCCGGTCGCGCTGGCCGGCCCCGGAAACCAGAGCACGACCGCGTCGTCGATCGCCTGGCCCGCGCCATCGCGGAGCAGCCGGCGGCTGGCCTGTCTCGGCGCCGGCTGCTTCCCCGCCAGCGTCGTGAGTGCGAGGCCGGCCTGCGGGCCCGAGACGCGCACCACGGCGATCGCGCTGGGCGCACGGCCGGACGACAGCGCAAAGATGGTCTGGTCTCGCGGATGCATGGCCTATTTGTCCGGCTGGCGGGGAAAAGGCAAACGGCCCGTTCTCGCGATGCCGACGCCCCCCCTTTTGCTGCGCTCTGGCCCGCAGCAACGGCTCTATTGCGATGCAACATAAAGCGCAGCATTTTGCTGCAGAGGCAGCCTCGCCCAAGCACCAAATGGTCAGGCAGCGTCAAGTATTATGTAAATATATCAATAACTTACGGAAGATCCGATTTTCCTTTCGTCCCATCGCCATGCTGCATTTCTTCCGCAGCAAAGCCGCACAAACGAAAAAGGGCGCCCGGAGGCGCCCTCTGATCTCATGCTGCATCGCACTCAGGTGTTCATCGAGTCGAAGAACTCTGAATTGCTCTTGGTCGAGCGCAGCTTGTCGAGCAGGAAGTCGATCCCATCCATGGTGCCCATCGGGTTCAGGATGCGGCGGAGCACGTACATTTTCTTGAGCACCTGCGGATCGGTGATGAGCTCCTCCTTGCGGGTGCCGGAGCGCGAGATGTCGATCGCCGGGAAGGTGCGCTTGTCCGAGACCTTGCGGTCCAGGATCAGTTCGGAGTTACCGGTGCCCTTGAACTCTTCGAAGATGACTTCGTCCATGCGGCTGCCAGTATCGACCAGCGCGGTTGCAATGATCGTCAGCGAACCACCCTCCTCGATATTGCGGGCGGCACCAAAGAAGCGCTTCGGGCGCTGGAGCGCGTTGGCGTCGACACCACCGGTCAAGACCTTGCCGGATGACGGCACCACGGTGTTGTAGGCGCGGCCCAGGCGCGTGATCGAATCGAGCAGGATGACGACGTCGCGGCCATGCTCGACCAGACGTTTTGCTTTTTCGATCACCATCTCGGCGACCTGGACGTGACGAACCGCCGGCTCGTCGAAGGTCGACGAAACGACCTCGCCCTTCACCGAGCGCTGCATGTCCGTGACTTCTTCCGGACGTTCGTCGATCAGCAGCACGATCAGATAGCATTCGGGGTGATTGTGCGCGATCGAATGCGCGATGTTCTGCATCAGCACGGTTTTACCCGTGCGCGGCGGCGCGACGATCAGCGCGCGCTGGCCCTTGCCGATCGGCGCGACGATGTCGATCACCCTTGCAGAAAGGTCTTTCCGCGTCGGATCGTCGATTTCCATGCGGAAGCGCTGATTCGGAAACAGCGGCGTGAGGTTGTCGAAATTGACCTTGTGCTTGGCCTTTTCCGGGTCCTCGAAATTGAGTGTGTTGACCTTCAGCAGCGCGAAATAGCGCTCGCCCTCTTTCGGGCTGCGAATGTGGCCTTCGATGGTGTCGCCGGTGCGCAGACCGAAGCGGCGGATCTGCGAGGGCGAAACGTAGATGTCGTCCGGTCCCGGCAGATAATTGGCGTCCGGCGAGCGGAGGAATCCGAAGCCGTCGGAGAGCACCTCGACGACGCCCTCGCCAACGATGTCGGTTTCAGCAATCGCGAGCTGCTTGAGGATGGCGAACAGCAGCTCCTGCTTGCGCATGGTGCTGGCATTCTCGACCCCATTCTCTTCCGCGAACGAGACAAGCTCGGCCGGCGTCTTCGACTTGAGGTCCTGGAGTTTAATTTCCCGCATTGGGGTGGTCCTGTGGGGTAACCTTGGGAGGGGGTGCGAGGAGGCTCTGAAATGCGGACGCGAGAAGGTAAGGTCCGCAGGTCTGGCAAGGAGAGCGCCGGTGAGGCTTCAAACCTGATGCGGTGTCCGGCCTCTGGAAAGCTCAGACAAAACCACATCCGCCTGCGTTGGGTGGGATGTCGCCAATATAGAAAATCGCTTTCCACTCCGCAAGCCGAAGCGCTGAGCGATTCATCGCAAGCCTTGCCTAGAACGGCTTCACGATCACCATGATGACGATCAAAATCATCAGAGCAGTCGGCACCTCATTGATAATTCGATAGAATTTCTGGCTACGCGGACGCCGGTCGGCGGCGAAATCCTTGCACCAGCGTGAAAAAAAGCCGTGGACCCCAGACATCGCCAGGACCAGTGCCAGTTTTACGTGCAGCCAGCCGAAAGAGAACCAGTGGCCGGACCAGGCGAGATAGAGCCCGGCAAGCCATGTGACGATCATGGCGGGGTTGATGATCGCCTTGAGCAGCCGGCGTTCCATCACTTTGAACGTTTCCGACTGCTTCGAGCCGATCTCGGCCTCGGAGTGATAAACGAACAGCCGCGGCAGATACAGCATGCCCGCCATCCAGGAGATGACGGCGATCACGTGCAGCGCCTTGATCCAGAGATAGACGTCTTCGAACATTTTCTGCGCCCGGCTTTCTGTCCAGCGCAGGGAACGCTGGGGATAGTAAGAACTCGTTAAGGTCTCACCCTACACACTTATCCGTCCGTAGCGCCTTCCTCTAATCTAGAATCTTAGATTCTTAAGGTTTGAGTCTATGTGACCGTGAATAGGACTCACACAATTCCGTCCGCACGTTCACGTGCGCTTGTTCACATCCATCAACATATCCCTGATGCTTCCTGCGGCCTTCGATAAGTCGGCCAGCTTCAAAGGCTTGCGCGTTTCTGTCGGCAGCTTATCAAGGGGGTTGTCCGCGCAATCCCGTTTTCCTCTCAACAGGTCGCCGGACTTGTTCCGATGGGCAGTGGTGTGAAGAAAATTGGCACTTGTCCCGCCCCTGGTGTCGCGCAACCCTTTCCGAGGGGTTAAGGTCCACAGAAATCCACAAACCACACCGCCTCCATACAAAGGGCTTTTGTGCCGACCTCGAACAATTATTTCCATCTCCACCTGGTCTCCGACTCCACCGGAGAGACGCTGATCACCGTCGCGCGCGCCGTCGCGGCGCAGTACGCCAACGTCACCCCGGTCGAGCATGTCTATCCCCTGGTGCGCAGCCAGAAGCAGCTCGATCGCGTGCTCGACGAGATCGAGGAGGCGCCGGGGATCGTGCTGTTCACGCTGCTGGAGAAGGATCTGGTCTCTCGGCTCGAGGACAAGTGCAAGCAGATCAACGTTCCGAGCCTGTCGATCATCGGGCCGGTGATGCAGTTGTTCGAAGCCTATCTCGGCGCCGCGACCACGGGCCGCGTCGGCGCCCAGCACGTCCTCAATGCGGAATATTTCAAGCGCATCGACGCGCTGAACTACACGATGATCCACGACGACGGCCAGCATGTCGAAGGCCTCGACGATGCCGACGTGGTGCTCGTCGGCGTCTCACGCACCTCCAAGACACCGACGTCGATCTATCTAGCCAATCGCGGCATCCGCACCGCCAACGTGCCATTGGTTCCGGGCATTCCGGTGCCGGCACAATTGGAGACCCTGACGCGGCCGCTGGTGGTGAGCCTGCATGCGACGCCGGAACGCCTGATCCAGGTGCGCCAGAACCGCCTGCTCTCGATGGGTGCCGATACCAGCGGCGACACCTATACCGACAGGCAGGCGGTCGCCGACGAGGTCGCGTTCGCGCGCAAGCTGAGCGCCAAGCACGACTGGCCGCTGCTCGACGTCACGCGGCGATCGATCGAGGAAACCGCCGCGGCGATCATGAAGCTCTACAGTGACCGCCAGCGCAACCGGCCTACGGGATAGTTTCGGCGATGTCTCTCTGGCGCGGCGAAACTCCGTTGATACTGGCCTCGCAGAGCAGCGCGCGAAAGATGCTGCTGGCTAGTGCCGGACTGGAGTTCAAGGCGATTGCGGCCGATATCGACGAGCGCGGCATTCAGGCCGCCTCGAAACTTTCAGGCCCGCATGACATCGCCCTGCTGCTGGCGCGTGAGAAGGCCAAGGCGGTCTCGGCCGGTCATCCGGGGAGCTATGTGATCGGTGCCGACCAGACCCTGGCTCTCGGCGAGCGTCTCTTCAACAAGCCTGCAGGCCGCGCAGAGGCGATGGCGCAATTGCTCGACCTCGCCGGCAAAAGCCACGCGCTGAATTCCGCGGTGGCCGTGGCGCGAGATGGCAAGATCGTTTTCGAGGATGTTTCGGTGGCCCGCATGACCATGCGGCCGATGACCGAGACGGAGCTTTCCGCCTATCTCGACGCCGCCGGCGATGCGGTGACGACCAGTGTCGGCGCCTATCAGCTCGAAGGTCTCGGCAGCCATCTGTTCGAGCGCATCGAGGGTGACCATTTCACCATTCTCGGGCTGCCGCTGCTGCCGTTGCTTGCGTTCCTGCGGCGCGAACGGCTAGTTGCAGTGTGAACGACAGGAACGGCTGCCTGCTGATGCGGATCCTTGGACTGACCGGCTCGATCGGGATGGGAAAATCCACCACCGCGAAATTGTTCGCGGAGGCCGGCGTTCCCGTCTATGACGCCGATGCCGCTGTCCATCAGCTCTACGAGGGCGAGGCCGCGCCCGCGATCGAGGCCGCCTTTCCCGGCACCACCTCGAACGGCAAGGTTGATCGCCCAAAACTGTCCGCGCGCGTCGTGCATGATCCGGCCGCGATCAAGCAGCTCGAACAGATCGTTCATCCGATGCTCGGCGCCTCCCGGCAAAAATTCTTCGCCGATGCGGAAGCAGCCAAGGCGCCCGTCGTGGTCCTGGATATCCCGCTGCTGTTCGAAACCGGCGGCGAGAAGCGGGTCGACGCCGTCGTCGTGGTGTCGACCTCGCCGGAACTCCAGCGCAAGCGTGTGCTGGAGCGCGGCACGATGGACGAGGCCAAGCTCGACGCGATCATCGCCAAGCAGACGCCGGATGCCGAGAAGCGCAAGCGGGCCGATTTCGTAGTGGATACGTCACACGGACTTGAACCCGTGCGCGCCCAAATCACGCACATTCTGGCCGAGGTCGTTAAGATGCCGCAGCGGCGAGCCTGATTCGCTGCCTCACACGGCCTCTTGATCATGCGTGAAATCGTTCTCGACACCGAAACCACTGGCCTCGATCCGCTCCGCGGCGATCGGTTGGTCGAAATCGGCTGCGTCGAGATTTTCAACCGTATGCCGACGGGCCAGACGTATCACGTCTATATCAATCCCGAACGGGACATGCCGGCGGAAGCCTTTGCGGTACACGGGCTGTCGGCCGAGTTCCTGTCGACCAAGCCGCTGTTCCACGAGGTCGTCGACCCGTTTCTGGAGTTCATCGGCGATGCGCCGCTGGTGATCCACAACGCTTCGTTCGACATCGGCTTCATCAACGCCGAGCTCGACAAGGTCAAGCGCGTCGCGATCCCGCGCGAGCGGCTGGTCGATACGCTGCTGTTGGCGCGGCGCAAGCATCCGGGCGTGTCGAACCGGCTCGACGATCTCTGCTCGCGCTATTCGATCGACAATTCACACCGCACCAAGCACGGCGCGCTGCTCGACGCCGAACTCTTGGCCGAAGTTTATGTCGATCTGGTCGGGGCGCGGCAATCGCAATTGCTCCTCGCTTCGGAAGGCGAGGACATTCGCGCCAATGCGGCTGGCGATGTGCCGCGGCGGCAGCGGACCGTGCCGCTCGCGCCGCGGATTTCCGATGCCGAGCGCGAGGCCCATCGGGCCTTTATCGCAACGCTCGGCGACAAGGCGATCTGGAACGAGTTCCTGCCCGCTCCAGCCGCCCCTCCGGCTGTTTAGGCCTGACCGCTCGTCTGCTGAGCGGCCATTTGCCGCTCCATGTTCTGACGATAGAGACCGACGAAGTCGACCGGATCCAGCATCAGGGGCGGGAACCCGCCGTCGCGCACGGCGGTCGCGATGATCTCGCGGGCGAACGGGAACAGCAGACGCGGGCACTCGATCATGACCAGCGGATGCAAATTCTCCTTCGGCACGTTGGTGATGCGGAACACGCCGGCATAGGCGAGCTCGAACGAGAACATGATCTTACCGGCGGTCTCGGCCTTGCCCTCGACCGACAGCGTCACCTCGAACTCGGTTTCGCTGAGATTGATGGCGCTGACATTGATCTGGATGTTGATCTGGGGCGGCTGGCCCTGCTGCTGGAGCGAGGTCGGCGCGTTCGGATTCTCGAACGAAAGGTCCTTGATATACTGCGCCAGAACGTTGAGCTGGGCAGCCTGGGCCGCCTCGGGAGGGGTGCCGTTGCCGTTGGTCATGAGAGTCTCTCCTTACCCGATTTGGGCTGAATTTCGCGGCGGTTGGCTAACATAGGGCCGCCTCACTCCACAAGGACGAACGGCCCCGGATCGGGTATCCGCGCCGCCCCCGCAATTGTGACGTTCACCCGGCCCTCCTGACGAAATCGCGCGTTAAACGATTGAAGATGCGCGATTTCCGGGCAGGATCGGGTTTCCCCTTAAGCATAAAACGCGCTACACTCGGCGCTGTGCCAAAAGGCGCCATTGGCCGGGCAAGATTTCGTGCCTACATCCCGAGGACCAGACGCGCGGACCTAAAATGGTGATGTAGACTTGCCGTTCCCGTATGGAACGGTCTACTGGCCGGATTGATTTTCCCGGCGACGACCCGAGACGGCCCCTTTCAGCGAAGACCAGAAAGCGAATACGACGTGGACATCTACACCATCATCTTCCTGGCGCTGGCGGTCTTCATCTTTCTGAGGCTGCGCAGCGTGCTGGGACAGCGGACGGGTAACGAGCGGCCGCCGTTCGACCGCACCGCCGCCCGCAATGCGCTGGGGGGTGCCCAGGACAAGAACGTCGTGACCATGCCGGGCAAGGTGATCGACCAGGCCCCGCTGGCGCCGACCGCCGAGCCGGCTCCGCCCTCCGACCGCTGGAAGGGCCTGACCGAGCCGGGCACCGCGCTCGCCCAGGGTCTCGATGCCATCGTCGACAAGGATTCCACCTTCGACCCGCGCCATTTCATCTCGGGCGCCCGCGGCGCTTATGAGATGATCGTGCTGGCCTTTGCCAATGGCGACCGCCGCGCGTTGCGCGACCTGCTGTCGTCGGAGGTCTATGATAGCTTCGACGCCGCCATCAAGGAACGCGAGAAGTATGAGCAGAAGACCGAGACGCGTTTCGTCTCGATCGACAAGGCCGAGCTCGTCGGCGCCGAGCTGCGCGACCGCACGGCTCAGCTCACCATACGATTCGTCTCGCAGATGATCTCGGCCACCCGCGACAAGAGCGGCAATATCGTCGACGGTAGTGCGGACACGGTCGCCGACATCACCGACATCTGGACCTTCGCCCGCGATATCACCTCTCGCGATCCAAACTGGAAGCTGGTTGGCACCGGAAGCGCGAATTAAGAATTTCCTGAAGAACAGCGCGACGGCGCTTTGCGCAGGTGCCGTCGTGCTGTCGTCGTTTTCGCTCGGCGCCGAGGCGGCGCGGCGTCACTATCGCAGCCATCACCATCATCTCCCGGCACTTGCCGCCGCCCCGCCGCGCGCCTTGCCCTATCCGCAGCTCCCTTTGCCGTTCGAAATCCCCGGTGCGCAATATCTGCCGCTGACCTGGACGGACGTGAAAGGCTGGAGCGACGACGACCATCTCGCCGCCTACAAGACGTTCCGCGCGAGCTGCCGGACGATCAACGCGCAGACCGGTGCGGCCGAACCGAAGGCGCTTGGCGGCTCGCTGAGCGAGCCCTGCAGGGCCGCCAAGTCGCTCGAGCTCACCGACGACGGCAAAGCCAGGACCTTCTTCGAGGAGAATTTTGCACCGCTGCGGATCTCGCGCCTCGGCGAGCCCGACGGTTTCGTCACCGGCTATTACGAACCGGTGCTGGAGGGATCGCGGACGCAGACCGACGTCTTCAACGTGCCGGTCTATCGTCGCCCGTCGAACCTGTTCGTGCGCGGCTACAAGCAGGACTCGGTCAGCTTGCCCAACAAGGGCCCGGTCTACCGCAAGATCGGCCGCCGCAAGCTGGTGCCCTATTACGATCGCGGCGAGATCGAGGACGGCAAGATCGCCGGCCGCGGGCTGGAGATCGCCTGGCTGAAGGACCCGACCGATCTGCTGTTCGCCCAGATCCAGGGCTCGGCGCGGATCAAGTTCGACGACGGCGGCACGGTCCGGCTGAATTACGACGCCTATAACGGCTATCCCTACACGGCCGTCGGCCGTGTCCTGATCGAGCGCGGCATCATTCCGAAGGAGGAGATGTCGATGCAGAAGATCAGGGAGTGGATGGCGCAGAACCCCGATGGCGCCAAGGATCTGCGCCGCCAGAACCGATCCTACATCTTCTTCCGCGAGGTCAATCTGTCCGACAAGGAAGAAGCGGTGGGTGCGCAGGGCATTCCGCTGACCGCCGGCCGTTCGATCGCGGTCGACAAGGCACTGCACGTCTACGGCACGCCGTTCTTCATCGAGGGCGAGCTGCCGATCGATTCCGAACGCTCCAAGACGCCGTTCCACCGGCTGATGATCGCGCAGGACACCGGCTCGGCCATCATCGGCCCCGCGCGCGCCGATCTCTATTTCGGCGCCGGCGCGGATGCCGGCCGTGTCTCGGGACGGCTGCGCCATCCCATGCACTTCGTCATGTTGGTACCGAAGGGCCTCGATCCCGCAGTACGCGCCGCGAAGTTGCCGGTGCCGGACCCGCGTCCCTCGGAGAAGATCGCAAGGCTGTTTCCGCAGACCGATCCTGCCAAGGATTCGCCCAAGGATCAGACCAAGCCCGCGGCTCCGGCCGCAGCCGTGGCGCAAGGTAAGGGTGAGACCGTCGCCGTTGCCAATCCGGTCCCGTTGCCGGTGCCGCGTCCCGTGATAGAGCCCGTTCAGGAGCCGCGGCGGCCAGTCAAGAATCGTCCCCATCGGCAGCAATGAAGCGATCGTCCCGTCCGCCCGTGCTGGAGCCTCGTACCTCGCCGCGCCGCCGTGCGCTGAGCGAGGAGGAGCGCGCGCTGTGGGATGCGGTCGCAAAACAGGTCAAGCCGCTGCGGAAGCATCGCGTGGCAAAGACACACGCCCCGCCGCGCACTGAGCCTTCACCGGCAGCGCCGGCTACGCGATCTGCGCCATCGCCACGGCCGATCGCTGCCGCGCCGGCGGTGCGCATGGCAAAGCCGGCCATGCCGCCGCTGGCACCGCTGGGCAAGCGCGAGCGCACAAAATTGTCGCGCGGCCGCAGCGAGATCGAGGCGCGGCTCGATCTGCACGGCATGACCCAGATACGCGCCCACCGGGCCTTGACCGGCTTCCTGCACCGCGCCCATGATGACGGCCTGACCTTCGTGCTCGTCATCACTGGCAAGGGACGGAGCGGCGGCGAAAGCGGCGTGCTCCGCCGCCAGGTGCCGGAATGGCTGAGCCTGCCGGAATTCCGCGCCTTCGTCGTCGGCTTCGAGGAGGCGCATATCGGCCATGGCGGCGAGGGCGCGCTCTATGTGCGGATACGCCGGGCGAGGTATTAGAACGGCCGGACGATTCCGACGCGCGGGATCAGCGTGAGGATCAGGCCGAAGATATTTGTCTTCCGATCCTCCGACGCGATCAGCGGTGCATTGTACTTGGCCGGCAGCATCTTCACCGCGTGCAGGATCAGGAACAGGCAGACCGCCCAGTTCGAGATCCAGCGCGAATAGTCGAACACCATCGCGAACATCACGAGATAGGCGAGACTGATGCCGATCAGCGCCGCGATGACGAGGCGCCGGTGCAGGTCGTTCGCGAGCGCGCCGATCACGCCGGCAAAATAGCGCCAGAGTGGCGTGTGCAGCCAGATCAGCAGGGCAAACACCGGCACGCCGAGGATGTTGTGCGGCAGGCGGCCCCAGGTATCCGAAACCTCCTTCGCCAGCGGCTGGTACCAGATGTAGGCGAATTGCAGCAGGTCGGTCCGCGCCGGATCAGCCATCCGGGTCTTCAGGTAGGCAACGAAATCCGCTTCCGGGATCGGCATCGTTCCCAGGAATTGCGCCGCGAAGAACAGCGCGCTCACGCCAAGCAATGCCACCAAACCAAACGCGACATTCGTCTTGGTGACGCTGTAGGCGAGGTAGTGCCTGATCACGACGATGGCGATGATCGTCGGCACATACATCAGCAGATGAATGTGGTGGATCAGCACGAGGACGATCGAGAACAGCGCGGCCATTGCGACGAACAGCAGCGAGCCCGCCGGCATCAGCAGCAGGATGATCGCCAGCGCGCAGCCATAGATGTCGAAATGGCCGAGCGTGTGCATGAAGTTCTTGAGAAAGAACGGCGAGCCCGCGATGAAGACGAACAGCGGCAGCGTTCTCGCGGTGAAGCCGAACGTTTTCTGGAATAGCCTTGCGTACAGCCCCAGCGTCACCAGCCACGTCGCTCCGCCGAGCGCGAACACCAGCCAAACCGGCACCTTGTCCGTGAACAGCGCGACGATGGCCCCGATCAGCGCGCGCTTGATGAAGCCGAAATGATAGTCGACGAGGAGGTGGATGTAGGGGACGTAAGGCGGCAGCTGGATCTTGTGGACGAACACGCCGACGATGACCGCGGCGTTGATCGCGAGCAGGAGACGCCAGGGATTTTTCTGAATCTGGGCGATCACGCCGCACCCGAACTGACGCGATCTACCTCCGCCGTCGTCCCCGACAAGCGAGCACAGCGAGCGCAGATCCGGGACCCATAACCACAGGAAGTCGTTCGAGCCGGGATCGTGGTCGCCATCTGTTTCAACAAGAGCCGCTGGTGGTTATGGGTCCCTGCTTTCGCAGGGACGACAGCGGCATCCATAGCGTGGCCGCAGCCGAATTACAAAATGAACCGGCTCAGATCGGCGTTCTTGGCGAGGTCGCCGACGTGCTTCTGCACGAAATCCGCATCGACCTTGACGGTCTCGCCGCTGCGGTCGGGGGCGGTGAAGGAGATTTCGTCCAGCACCCGTTCCATCACCGTCTGGAGCCGCCGCGCGCCGATGTTCTCGACGGTGGAATTGACGGCGACCGCGACGTCGGCCAGGGCGTCGATGGCGTCGGCGGTGATGTCGAGCGTCACGCCCTCGGTCTGCAGCAACGCGATATATTGCTTGATCAGCGAGGCCTCGGGCTCGGTCAGGATGCGCCGCATGTCGTCGCGGGTCAGTGCCTGCAGTTCGACGCGGATCGGCAGGCGGCCCTGCAATTCCGGCAACAGGTCGGACGGTTTCGCGACGTGGAAGGCGCCGGACGCGATGAACAGGATGTGATCGGTCTTCACCGCGCCGTGCTTGGTCGAGACCGTGGTGCCTTCGATCAGCGGCAACAGGTCACGCTGCACGCCCTCGCGCGAGACGTCGCCGCCGACCCGGCCGTCGCGTGCGCAGATCTTGTCGATCTCGTCCAGGAACACGATGCCGTTGTTCTCGACCGCGCTGATCGCCTCCAGCGTGAGCTGGTCGGTATCCAGCAGCTTGTCGGATTCCTCATTGACGAGGATCTCGTGCGAGTTCTCCACCGTCAGTCGCCGCGTCTTGCTGCGCCCGCCCAGCTTGCCGAAGATGTCGCCGAGCGACACCGCGCCCATCTGCGCGCCGGGCATGCCCGGGATCTCGAACATCGGCATGCCGCCGCCCGAGGACTGCGTCTCGATCTCGATTTCCTTGTCGTTGAGCTCGCCAGCGCGCAGCTTCTTGCGGAACGATTCGCGCGTTGCCTGGCTGGAATTGGCGCCGACCAGCGCGTCGAGCACGCGCTCCTCGGCGGCGAGCTGCGCGCGTGCCTGCACGTCCTTGCGCTTGCGCTCACGCACCTGGGCGATCGCGACCTCGACGAGATCGCGCACGATCTGCTCGACGTCGCGGCCGACATAGCCGACCTCGGTGAATTTCGTCGCTTCCACCTTCAGGAACGGCGCGTTCGCGAGCTTGGCGAGCCGTCGCGCGATCTCCGTCTTGCCGACGCCGGTGGGGCCGATCATCAAGATGTTCTTCGGGAGTACCTCTTCGCGCAAGGAGCCGGAGAGCTGCTGCCGGCGCCAGCGGTTGCGCAGCGCGATCGAGACCGCGCGCTTGGCATCGGCCTGGCCGACGATGAAACGGTCGAGTTCGGAGACGATTTCGCGGGGAGAGAAGTCTGTCATGGGACCTTAGCTAGGATCAGATGCGGGTCGGGACAAGCCGCATTTTACGTCAGATGATGGGCGGGCCCGATTGCCACTGTTTCACGGCGTCGATCGGATGGATCAGCATCAGGATATTGAGCGTCAGATTGTCGCGAATGTGAAGCGCGAGCATGATCTCGAAGGCGAGCCCGAGCAGGACGGTCACCGAGACTGGCAGCACGCGCGCGGCGAGGAACCCCATCATCATGGCCAGATTGTCAGAAATCGAATTGACGATGCTGTCGCCGAAATAATCCAGCGAGATCGTGCCGGCACGGTAGCGTTCGATGATGAAGGGCGAGTTCTCGACGATCTCCCAGGCGCCTTCGATCAGCATGGCGACGATCAGCCGTGCCGGCCAGGACAGTTGTAGGAAGGGCAGGCGCGCGAACAGCAGCCAGGTCAAGCCGTAGAACAGGAAGCCATGCAGGATGTGAGAGAAGGTGTACCAGTCGGCGATGTGCTGCGAATTCTCGGAGCTGTTCACCACGCCATGCCAGAGCTTTACATAGCCGCAGGTGCAGATCGGCACCCGCCCCATCGCGAACAAGATCGAGGCCTGCAGCGCCAGCAGCAGCAGTGCGATGCCGACCCAGGCCAATGGCGGTACGGCGACCTTGCTCTCGTGCGTGCTCGTCAGCGTCACGGCTCGCGCACCATCAGCAGCGCCGTCCCGTCCGGCGTCTCGACCATGCGGTCGCGGACGAAGCCGGCCTTCTCATAAGCGCGCACGGCGCGTGCGTTGAGCGGATCGGGATCGGTGACAATGCGTGGCAGGCCCTGCCGCAACTGGCCGTCGACGAACTGGCGGATGAACGCGGAGCCGTGGCCGCGCGCGATCATGTCGCTTTCGCCGATGAACTGGTCGATCCCACGGGTGCCCTCCGGTTGCGGCCCGAAGCCGGTATTCCAGGCTGTCAGGCGATAGCATTGAAGATAGCCGAACGGGTGGGTGCCAGCCAACACGATGAACTGGTCCATCGCCGGCTCATCGAGATCGCCGCTCACCAGCAAGAACTGCTCGTCCGGATCGCCCCACCACTCCCGCACATGCACCTCGCCCAGCCACCGCCGGATCAGCGGCAAATCGGCCGGGCTCATCGGGCGGAAGGTGTAGGCGGGCGCCATGTCCTGTTCGGTCTGGCCTAGCCGGTCGCCAGGCTTTCGATGGTCAGATTGCGGTTGGTGTAGACGCAGATGTCGGCGGCGATATCGAGGGAGCGGCGGACGATGGTCTCGGCATCCTTGTCGGTGTCGATCAAGGCCCGCGCAGCGGCCAGGGCGTAATTGCCGCCAGAGCCGATCGCCATGACCCCGGCCTCGGGCTCCAGCACGTCGCCGGTGCCCGTCAGGACCAGGGAGACGTCCTTGTCGGCCACGATCATCATAGCCTCCAGGCGGCGCAGATAGCGGTCTGTCCGCCAGTCCTTGGCGAGCTCCACCGCAGCCCGGGTCAGCTGCCCCGGATACTGCTCGAGCTTGGATTCGAGCCGCTCGAAGAGCGTGAAGGCGTCAGCCGTGGCGCCGGCAAAGCCGCCGATGACGTCGCCCTTGCCGAGTTTTCGCACCTTCTTGGCGTTGGACTTGATCACGGTCTGGCCGATCGAGACCTGGCCGTCGCCGCCGATCACCACCTTGCCGCCCTTGCGGACCGTCAAAATCGTGGTGCCGTGCCAGCCCGGTGCGCTGTTCTGGGAATCCTGCATCAAATACCTCGTTGTCGGACCTGATTTAGGCGGTCGGGACCGACCGTACAACGGGCCGCTCCGGGCCCATTTCGCTCACCATAGGCAGAAGTAGAGGCCCGGCCAGCCGTTCCCGCAGTAGCGAAGGCGTCATTTGACTGTTAAAAGACCGCCGTTTTCGGTCCAAAACCAGAATGGAAACCGCTTTTCAATGCGCACCGCGACGATCAAGCGCAAGACCAAGGAAACCGACATCGAGGTCACCGTGAACCTCGATGGCACCGGCGTGTCCAATATCGCGACCGGCATCGGCTTTTTCGACCATATGCTCGATCTCCTCGCCCGCCATTCCCGCATCGACCTCACGGTCAAGGCGGTTGGCGATTTGCACATTGATCATCACCATACCACCGAGGACACCGGCATCGCGCTGGGCCAGGCGGTCAAGCAGGCGCTCGGCAACATGGCGGGCATCACCCGCTATGCCGGCGTGCACATGCCCATGGACGAGACGCTGTCGCGCGTGGTCATCGACATCTCGGGCCGTCCGTTCCTGGTGTTCAAGGCCGACTTCCCCCGCGACAAGATCGGCGAGTTCGATACCGAGCTGGTGCGCGAGTGGTTCCAGGCCTTCGCCATGAACGCCGGCGTGACTCTCCACGTCGAGACCCTATATGGCGATAACAGCCACCATATCGCCGAGTCCTGCTTCAAGGGCCTGGCGCGGGCGCTGCGCACTGCCGTCGCGATCGATCCGAAGGCCGTGGGCGAAATCCCGTCCACCAAGGGTTCGCTCGGCGGCTGACGTCTTTCGGCCCGCGGCACGCGCCGCTTGCGGTATCACTGAATTCCTAGGAACGGGGCATCACCATGCCTGTCTACACAGTTCATGCTCCCTCCCCTGCCGGAGCCGATCTGCGCGCGACCGACAAGTTCGTCTTCGTGCGCGACGGTTTTCATTTCTGGGCGATGGTTTTGGGTCCGTTCTGGCTGCTCTGGAACAGGCTCTGGCTGGCGCTGATCGGCTGGGTGATTTTCCTGGCTGCATTCGATGCAGGGCTGCATAGCCTCGGCGTTGGCCGCAGCTCGATCTTCCTGGCCAATATGATCATCGCGGTGCTGATGGGTTTCGAGGCCTCGAGCCTGCGCCGCTGGACACTGTCGCGCGGCAAGTGGCGCCAGCTTGACGTCGTCATCTCCGACGACGAGGACACCGCCGAGCGGCGTTTCTTCGAGCGCTGGAGCCTGAAGCAGCGCGGCATCGTCAACGATCAATGGGCCGTCGATCGCGGCGGCCCGCCGCCAACCCGCAACGTGCCGGGTCAGCAATTCTCAAATCCGCCACCGCTGCCGTCGGGCGGCATCATTGGATTGTTTCCGGAACCGGGAGGGTCAAGATGAGCGTCGCGATCATCGATTACGGTTCAGGCAATCTGCATTCCGCCGCCAAGGCGTTCGAGCGCGCCGCGCGCAGCCTGGAGATTCCGCAAAAGGTCTTCGTCACCAGCGATCCGGATCAGGCCTACGGCGCCGACCGTCTGGTGCTGCCGGGCGTCGGCGCCTTCGCCGATTGCCGGCGCGGGCTCGATGCCGTCAACGGCATGGTCGAGGCGATCACCGAAGCGGTCCGCGTCAAGGCGCGGCCCTTCTTTGGTATTTGCGTCGGCATGCAGCTGATGGCGAGCCGCGGCAAGGAACACGTCATCACCGAGGGCCTGAACTGGGTCGGCGGCGACGTCGAGAAGATCATGCCGCGCGACGAGAGCCTGAAGATCCCGCACATGGGCTGGAACACGCTCGACCTGCTGCAGGAGCATCCGGTGCTGGACAGGCTGCCGCTCGGCCCCAAGGGCCAGCACGCCTATTTCGTGCACTCCTACCACCTCAACGCCGCCAACGAGGCGGACGTGCTCGCGCGCGCCGATTACGGTGGACCGGTCACCGCGATCGTCGCGAAGGACACCGCCATCGGCACCCAATTCCACCCCGAGAAGAGCCAGCGTTTCGGCCTGGCCCTGATCTCGAACTTTTTGCGATGGAAACCGTGATTCTCTTTCCCGCGATCGACCTCAAGAACGGCCAGTGCGTGCGCCTCGAGCAAGGCGACATGGCGCGCGCGACCGTGTTCAACCTCAATCCCGCGGCCCAGGCGCAGAGCTTTGTCGAACAGGGCTTCGAGTATCTCCACGTCGTCGATCTCGACGGCGCCTTTGCCGGCAAGCCGGTGAATGCGCAGGCGGTAGAGGCGATGCTCAAGACGATCAAGATCCCGGTGCAGCTCGGCGGCGGCATTCGCGATCTCGCGACCGTCGAAGCCTGGCTCGACAAGGGCATCACCCGCGTCATCATCGGCACCGCCGCGGTGCGCGACCCTGAACTGGTGAAGGCGGCTGCAAGGAAATTCCCCGGCCGCGTTGCGGTCGGGCTCGATGCCCGTGACGGCAAGGTCGCCGTCGAAGGCTGGGCCGAGACCTCGCAGGTGACGGTGCTGGAAATCGCGCAGCGTTTCGAGGATGCCGGCGTCGCCGCCATCATCTTCACCGACATCGCGCGCGATGGCCTGCTCAAGGGCCTCAACCACGATGCGACCATTGCGCTGGCAGATGCGATCTCGATTCCCGTGATCGCCTCCGGCGGCCTCGCCTCGATCGAGGACGTCAAGGCGATGCTGACGCCGCGCGCCAGGAAGCTCGCCGGCGCGATCGCCGGCCGTGCGCTTTACGACGGCCGGCTCGATCCCGCCGCCGCCCTCACCTTGATCCGCAACGCGCGCACCGCCTAGGAGCCGACACATGTTCAAGGTGCGCGTGATCCCCTGCCTCGACGTCAAGGACGGCCGGGTCGTCAAGGGCGTCAACTTCGTCGACCTGCGCGATGCCGGCGATCCCGTCGAAGCCGCGATCGCCTATGACGCCGCCGGTGCCGACGAGCTCACCTTCCTCGACATCACCGCGACCCACGAGAACCGCGGCATCATGCTGGACGTGGTCCGGCGTACGGCGGAGGCCTGCTTCATGCCCGTGACCGTCGGTGGCGGCGTGCGCAAGGTTGACGACATCAAGACGCTTCTGCGCGCCGGCGCCGACAAGGTCTCGATCAACAGCGCCGCGGTGTCGCGGCGCGAGTTCGTCAAGGAAGCTGCCGAGAAATTCGGCGAACAATGCGTGGTGGTCGCGATCGACGCCAAGCGGGTCAAGCGTCCGGGCGGCGACCGCTGGGAGATCTTCACCCATGGTGGCCGCAACTCGACCGGCATCGATGCCATCGAATATGCCCAGGAAGTGGTCTCGCTCGGTGCTGGTGAAATCCTGCTCACCTCCATGGACCGCGACGGCACCCGGCAGGGCTTCGACATCCCGCTGACCCGGGCGATCGCCGACAGCGTTCCCGTTCCCGTGATAGCCTCGGGCGGCGTCGGCAATCTCGATCATCTCGTCGACGGTATCCGCAACGGCCACGCCACAGCTGTGCTGGCCGCCTCGATCTTCCATTTCGGGGAATTCACCATTCGCGAAGCCAAGGAGCACATGGCCCGGCGCGGACTGGCCATGCGCCTCGATGCCTGACGACTCCCGATCATAAAAATGCTACATAGGCCTACGGGGAATGGCCTCCGTGGCCTTGTGTGTTGTTCGAGTAATTCCGATGTCGCGTTTCACGATCCACGATCTGGCCGACACCATCGACGCCCGCGCGGCGGCCGGCGGCGAGGCGTC
The DNA here is from genome assembly GCF_055811795.1 of Bradyrhizobium sp. MI1.7. Lineage (NCBI taxonomy): Bacteria > Pseudomonadati > Pseudomonadota > Alphaproteobacteria > Hyphomicrobiales > Nitrobacteraceae > Bradyrhizobium > Bradyrhizobium sp. MI1.7. Next base: position 30,579 of record NZ_JBVVPO010000053.1, on the reverse strand, counting down.
CTATACCCGTAAGCTCCTGGACAAGGGCGCCGAGCATTGCGCCAAGAAGTTCGGCGAGGAGGCAGTCGAAACCGTAATCGCAGCAGTCGAAAACGATCGCGCGCATCTGATCGCTGAAAGTGCCGACCTGCTCTATCACTTCCTTGTGCTGCTCAAGGCCCGCGGCGTAAAGCTGGAGGAGGTCGAGGCCGCGCTGGACAAGCGGACGAATATGTCCGGATTGGAAGAAAAGGCGTCCCGCAAGGGTTAGTAGATCCCAACGGAAAGGTCGCGTCATGGATATCCGCGCACCCGAGCAGCAGTATAATCCGTACCGCGTCTATACGCGCGAGCAGTGGTCGCGACTGCGCGACGACACGCCGATGACGCTGGAGCCCGGCGAGTTCGACCGGCTGCGCTCGCTGCACGATCGCCTGGACTTGCAGGAGGTCGAGGACATCTACCTGCCGCTGTCGCGCCTCTTGTCGATCTATGTCGATGCGATGCAGCGCCTGTACTACGCAGAGCGCCAGTTTCTCAACATCCGCGACCGCAAGATGCCCTACATCATCGGCGTCGCTGGTTCGGTCGCGGTCGGAAAATCCACCACGGCCCGCGTGCTTCAGGCACTGCTGGCGCGCTGGTCGCCGCGTCCGAAGGTCGAACTGATCACCACCGACGGATTTCTGTATCCCAACGCCGTGCTGGAGCGGCAGGGCATCATGCAGAAGAAGGGTTTTCCGGAGAGCTACGACCTGCCGCTGCTGCTCAGCTTCCTCTCCGACATCAAGGCAGGCCGCCGCCACGTGCGCGCGCCGGTCTATTCGCATCTGACCTACGACATCGTGCCGAACCAGTGGGCCGAGATCGACCAGCCGGACATCCTGATCGTCGAGGGCGTCAACGTGCTGCAAACCGGCAAGCTGCCGCGCGACGGCAAGGCGGTGCCCGTCGTCTCCGACTTCTTCGACTTTTCGGTCTATATCGACGCCGACGAGGCGGCGCTGCGGCAATGGTACATCAAGCGCTTCCTGGCGCTGCGTGACACCGCGTTCACCAATCCGAAATCCTACTTCAATCGCTACGCGCTGTTGTCGGACGAGGAAGCCACCGCCACCGCGATCGCGATCTGGGAACGCACCAACCTCGCCAATCTCGAGGATAACATCCTGCCGACCCGCCCCCGCGCGACGCTGATCCTGAAGAAGGGCGCCGACCACACCGTGGCAAGCGTGGCGCTGCGACGGCTATAGGCCGCGGTATCGTAGGGTGGGCAAAGGCGCGAAGCGCCGTGCCCACCGTCTATCTGCATTGTCGAATGTGAATAGTGGGCACGCGGAGCCTGTCATTGGGCGCGCATTCGCGCGACCCGTTGGCTTTGCCCACCCTACGGCATCGGTGATTGGCGCACGCCTGCAGCCACATCGTCATTGCGAGCGCAGCGAAGCAATCCAGAATCTTTCCGCGGAGGGATTCTGGATTGCTTCGTCGCAAGGGCTCCTCGCAATGACGGAGGAGAGACCTTCCTACACCGCCAGATGCCGCGCCGCCGCCAGCCCGGCCAGCGCCTCGTCCAGCTTGTCGCGGTCGAGCGGCTTGATCAGAAATCCGTTCATGCCCGCCTCGAAACAGGCATAGCGATCCTCCACCAGCGTATTGGCGGTGAGCGCGAGGATCGGCGTGTGGTGGCCGCCTTTGGCCGCCTCATGCGTGCGGATGCGTTTCGTCGCCTCGATGCCGTCGAGCTGCGGCATCTGGATGTCCATCAGCACGAGATCGTAGGGCGTGCCGGCGGATGACGCGGCGAGCCAGGATTCCAGCGCCGCCTCGCCATGAACCGCGATGACGACGCGGTGGCCGAGCTTGGTCAGCAGCGAGCGCATCAGCAGCGCGTTGATCTCGTTGTCCTCGGCGACGAGGATCGACAGACCCTTTGCCGTTACGACGCCGGCGGGGGAGGCGGCCGGCGGCTCCGGCGCCAGTTCGGGCGAGGCGACCTCCGGCGTCAGCGCGAGACGTGCCGCGAGCGAAGCTGCGCGCAGCGGCTTGATCAGAAAGCCGGTGAAGGAAGCTGAAAATTTCTCGTGACGCGAGCTCGACGTCAGCAGCACCAGCCGCTGCGTCGCATGCTTGCGCGCGACCTCGCCGAGATGGTCGGCGATGGCGGCGCCGATCGCACGATCGACCAGCACCGCATGCCATGAGCGCTCCGGCAGCAGCGCCTCTGCGACGGCTCCATCCGAGACGAGGCAGATCTGTCCGCCCCAGCGCTCCAGCCGCCGCGCGATCAGCGAGGCCTCGATGCCGTCGGCGATCAGGAGGATCGACTTGCCGGTGAGATCAGGGCTCGGGAACGCCGTCTGCCCCGCGCCGGATTGCGATGGCGCAAGCGGGATCGCGACGTCGAAGGTCGAGCCCTTGCCCGGCTCGCTCTCCAGGGTGATGCGGCCGCCCATGCGCTTGACGATGCGTTCGCTGATGGCAAGGCCGAGCCCGGTGCCGCCATAGGTGCGGGCGACGCGCTCGTCGGCCTGCTCGAACTCGCGGAAGATGCGCGTTCGCGCCTCGGGCGCGATGCCGATGCCGGTGTCGCGCACCAGAAAGCTGATCTCGTTCGGCCAGATGCCGGGTTCGACGATCAGCGCGACGCCGCCGGTCGCGGTGAACTTGATGGCGTTGCCGGCGAGGTTGAGCAGCACCTGGCGCAACCGCGCGGCATCGCCGACGACCTCGAGCGGCAGGCGCTCGTCGACATAGGCGGCGATCTCGAGCGTCTTTGCCTGCGCGCGCGGCGCGAGCAGCTCGGTGATCTCCTCGATCATGGTCGAGAGCGCGAACGGGCGTTGGTCGAGATCGAGCTTGCCGGCCTCGATCTTGGAATAGTCGAGCAGCTCCTCGATCAGCGCCATCAGCGCTTCGCCGGAGGTTTTCACCGCCCTGGCATAGGTCGTCTGCTCCGGCGTCAGCGTGGTGTCGAGCAACAGGCCGCCCATGCCGATCATGCCGTTGAGCGGCGTGCGGATCTCATGCGAGGCCATCGCCAGGAAGCGCGACTTGGCGCGGTTGGCGGCATCGGCCTGGTCGCGCGCGTCCGACAGCGCGCGCTCGGTCTCGGTGCGGTCGGTGACGTCGCGTCCGACGCTCTGCAATTCGGCGGGCTGGCCGGCATCGAGACGGACATAGCCCTCGCGCCAGGCGATCCAGCGCGCGCCGTGCGGGGTGGTGATCCTCTGGTCGTGAATGCGCGTGCCGTTGCTTTCGCGGGCGCTGTCGCCCTGCTCGAGGACGTCGAAATCGAAACGCGTGCCGACCAGCGCGTTGCGCCCCTGTCCTGCGAGTGCGCAATAGGCGTCGTTGGCGAAGGAGATGCGGCCCTGGTGGTCGCGCAGCACGATCAGATCGCCCTGCTGTTCGAACAGGCTGCGCGCGCGCTCCTCCGCTTCCTTCAGTTCCCAATTGCGGTCGATCAGCGTCTCGTTGTGGGCGGCGAGCTTACGCATCCGCTTGTTGACGAAGCGCAGCCGCATGCTGAGCGTGGCGAGGCCGAGGCAGGCGAGCGCGAACAGGAAGCTCGCGCCGACCGCAAACGTATTGGGATCGTAGCCGGAGTTCTCGGAGCGGCTGCCGGAGACGAAGCCATAGGCGCCGCCGAACGTCGCCGAGAAAATCATGAAGGAGCGGATCGCGAACGCGATGCGGGGATGCTGTCGCCTGAAGCGGCGCATGCGCACCTTGATCCGGAACGTCCGATCCATCGCCATCGACCCCGACTCTTGCTCCGAAACCCCGCGTCGCCAATTGCGACGATGTCTCGCCGACCTTGCGAACAGCTTGAGGCTTTGGTTCGGCCTCCAAACAGGGTTGACGAGGTGTTAACGCTTCAGAGCGAGGCGGCCTGGAGCGGGAGCGGGCGGTGGCCGCCATTGGCACCGACGATCAGCGCCGCGGCCTCGCGCTGCGAAAAGGTCTTCGAGCGCACATAGATGCGGTAATCGGCCGGCCCGTCGGTGGACAGGTAAATCACCGGACCGCCGTCGACCGGCTCCGCGGCAATCGTGATGAGGCGCGTCGCCGGATTGGCCTGACAGGAATCCGTTTCGGAGCCGAGACCGTCGTCCACGACCGCGAAGTCCGCCGCGTCCGGATCGTCGGTGATCTGAACCCGCACCGTGGCCCGCGACAGATCGTCGGTGAAGGCGACATGGACGCCGGCCGTCCAGAACAGGGATGTCAGCTCGACTGAAGTCTCGCCCAGCGCGATGCAGGGATGCGAGACCGATCCGATCTCGCCGCGGGCGAACACCGCGGCCGCCAGCAGGGGAACAACCGAGGCCAGGATCTTGAAACGCAACATGACACTCTACTCGCCCGGGCCCTGTGTGGAACTCATAGGGGAACGCTTGGGCCTTATGGTTTGCAGAGCGTAAAGGAAACTCGTTACCGCCGGGTTGATGCGCGGAAGGATCAGGCCATCTGCCGCACATCCTCCGCGAGTGCGCGGTAGGACAGCGCCTCGGCGAGATGCAGCCGGCCGATCTTGTCGGCGCCGTCGAGATCGGCGAGCGTGCGCGCCACCCGCAGGACGCGGTGATAGCCGCGAGCCGACAGCCGCATGGTCTCGGCGGCGTCGCGCAGTAATTTGGCGCCTTGCGCATCCGGCTTGGCGACGTCCTCCAACACCGAGGCCGGCGCCTCGGCATTGGTGCGAACATGCGGCAGGCCCGCATCCGCGTAACGCGCGAGCTGGATGTCGCGCGCGGCTGCCACGCGCGCGGCGACTTCCGCCGAGCCCTCCGCCGCCGGCGGCAGGATCAGATCGGCTGCGGTCACCGCGGGAACCTCGATGCGCAAATCGATGCGGTCCATCAGCGGACCGGAGATGCGCGCCTGGTAGTCGCCGGTGCAGCGATCGATGCGGCCGCGCTTGCAGGCATAGCCGGGCTCGAACGCATGGCCGCAGCGGCACGGATTCATCGCCGCGACCAGCATGAAGCGCGCAGGATAAGTCACGCGATGATTGGCGCGGGAGACGGAGACCTCGCCGTTCTCCAGCGGCTGGCGCAGCGAATCCAGCACCCGAGGATCGAACTCGGGCAGCTCGTCGAGGAACAGCACGCCCTGATGCGCAAGCGAGATCTCGCCGGGTTTTGCGCGGATGCCGCCGCCGGTGAGTGCGGCCATGCTGGCGGAATGATGCGGCGAACGGAACGGCCGCCGCGCGGTCAACGCGCCGCCCTCGATCTCGCCGGCGACGGAGGCGATCATGGAGACTTCGAGCAATTCGCCCGGCGACAGCGGTGGCAGGATCGAGGGCAGGCGCGCCGCCAGCATCGACTTGCCGGCGCCGGGCGCGCCGATCATGAGCAGGTGATTACGTCAATGACAATTTATGGATCAGGCGGTGGGCCTTGCGGTTTCAGCTCATCGGTTTTGCTGTCAGGCTCCAAATGGTCGTCGTCGACTGTGTCATCTCGCTCCGTCCAAGCCTCTAACTGTTCGGACGTCATGGGAACCTGTACGCAGCCGCAGGAAATGGCTTGGCCGCCACAGGCCGGGCATTCTTCCATGTCGCATCCGCTCACGTGAAGTTGCCCTTGGAGAGCACCGCAGTCATGGCATGTGCGAGGCAGCTTAATTTTCTTCTTTTTCTGGTCGTAGACGGGTTCCTCGTCCCCATACCTGATGCGCTCTCGGGGTGTCGTTACAAGCGAGACTGTCTGATACTGCGCGTCCTCCAGCATCTGCGGCCAATGCGCTGCCATCGAATGCGCGTTGTATACCGCACGGCCCTGTAGTCACAGCCCTCCGCCCGCATGTTCGCTCGCGAGCACACGAGGTAGACGTAGTCACCTTTGGCCACCCTCGTGACCGCATGGCCGCACGTGGCGCAGAAGATGATGCCCGATACGATGGATTTCGACAGTTGTCTGGCGTTCCGGCCTCGGGCTGCCTTGGTGATCAGCTTGCGGTTCACCCGCCAATAGATGTCTGCGTCAACAGCAGCAGGGAACAGGTTCTCCACGGGTGCCATAGGCTCATCTCGGCGTGCCCTCGTGGTTTCATCATGGGTCGTGGTGTGCGGTGTGAACCCGCTGAACCATGCCCGAACCAGCCTGCCCTCTCGTACAATTAGGGGTAGCAGAGCCCGATCTTTCTTGCAAGAACAATACGAGAACAGCCCGAGGGCCCGGAAAACCCTAACCGGTCGTAAACATCACGCAGACACTACGCCTCGAATGCGAGCGGCTCTCATCAGCACATCCCAACGAATGTTCGCTACTCCTAGAGCTGCGGGATGGGCCGTGATCTAACGGGTGAACAATTCAAATGCTTGCAAATCGCCGCAGAAGCGAACGACGGGTGTGCACTCGGCTCGCCAAGATTCACTTTGGCGCGGGCTCGCTGCCGAGGGATTGCACGATCACGGATATCTCGGATGGGGGCGTGAAAGTGGTGGCGGAGTTTCTGGAAGTGCCGCCGCAATTCACCATCATCTTCGCGCCCGATTATTCCCGCCAATGCCGCCTGCGCTGGCGCATCGGCTGCGAATTCGGCGCCGAGTTCACCGATTGAGCCGGACGGGCCAGGTTCCTTAACTGGACTTTAGGGTTAATCGGTAAGCATCGCTGATCAGTCGCCGAGTGATCAGAGTATGCCCAAGCGTTCGTCCCTTGCCTCTCCGCCGGCGAGATTCCTGCTTTCCGCGCTCGTGATGCTTGCCCTCGGCGGCTGCCAGACCACGAGTCTGGAGGACATCACCGGCGCGCTCGGTGGCAAGTCGGAAACCGCTGGCAGGGCCGACCCGAAGCCGGACATGGACGCGCTTCGCGAGCGCTATCGCGCCAAGCCTTCCGATCCCAACGTCGCGCTCGAATATGGCATGGCGCTGCGCGAGACCGGCCAGCGCGCCCAGGCCGTTGCGGTGATGGAGCAGGCCGTGCTCGCCCATCCCAGCAACAAGGCGCTGCTCGCCGGCTACGGCCGCGCGCTCGCCGACAGCGGCAATTTCCAGCAGGCTTTCGATGTGCTCAGCCGCGCGCATACGCCTGAGGATCCCGACTGGCGCATCCTGTCGGCGCAAGGCGCGGCGCTCGATCAGCTCGGCCGCAACGAAGAGGCGCAGCAATATTATTCGGCAGCGCTGAAGATCGTGCCCGAGGAGCCGCAGGTTCTGTCCAATCTCGGCCTGTCCTACATGCTCCAGAACAATCTGCCGCGGGCCGAGGAAACGCTGCGCCGCGCCTATGAGCACAATCGCGCCGATTCCCGCGTGCGCGCCAATCTGGCGCTCGTCGTGGGACTGCAGGGAAAGCAGGCCGAGGCCGAGACCATCGTGAAGGCCGACCTGCCGCCGGATCAGGCCGCGGCAAAGGTCACGGCGCTACGGCAGTTGCTGGCGAAGAAGCAGCAGCGGGCGGACAAGTAGCCCGCCCTCGTTTCTCGTTCGCGTTGGTGCTTACGACACCTTGCGATGCGGGGCTGACCCGCGACCCGCCCTGCCCTTGAGCCTCTTCAGGAGCGGCCCGAGCAGCGAGCGCTTCGGCTTCTTCACCTCGCCACGCCCGGCGAGGCGGTTCGCCATGTTCTGGAACAGAAGGGTGGTGCGGTGGTTCTTGGAGACTTCCGCGATCATCTGGCCGTTATTGGCCGCGGTCGAGAACAGTTTCGAGTCGAACGGGATCGCCGCGATCGGCTGGCTCTCCATGGTCTTGGCGAACGCCTTGACGTCGATCTCCGCGCGCTTGTGCATGCCGACCTGGTTGATGCAGTACAGCGGCGGACGGTCGTTGGGCCGTGCCGCCTTGAGCACGCTCAGCATGTTCCTGGTGTTGCGCAAATTGGCCAGATCGGGTTCGGCCACGATCACGATATCGTCGGCATTGACGAGCGCGCGGCGCGTCCAGCCCGACCATTGGTGGGGAACGTCGAGCACGATGCAGGGTGTGGTCATGCGCAGCGTGTCGAAGATCGCATCAAAAGCTTCGGCGCCGAAATCGTAGACGCGGTCGAGCGTTGCGGGCGCCGCGAGGAGACTGAGGCGCTCGGTGCATTTGGCGAGCAGGCGCTCCATCAGCGCCGTGTCCGGCCGGTCCTGCGAGAGCACCGCGTTGGCGATGCCCTGCGCCGGGTCCTGGTTGTAGTCGAGGCCGGCGGTGCCGAAGGCGAGGTCGAGATCGATCACGACGGAATCAAGTGCGAGGTCGCGCGCGATGGTCCAGGCCACGTTGTGCGCGACCGTGGACGCACCGACGCCGCCCTTGGCGCCGACCACCGCGATGACGCGGCCGGTGATGATGGCTTCCGACGCCGAGAACAGGCTGCAGATGGAGCGGACGACGTCGAGGGTTTCGACCGGTCCCACCACGTAGTCGTTGACGCCGCGGCGGACCAGCTCGCGATAGGGCGCGGTGTCGTTGGGGTTGCCGATCACGACCACGCGTGTGCCGGGATCGCAGACGCCGGCGAGATCGTCGAGGCCCTCGAGGATATCGCGTGTGCCGTCGGATTCGATCACGATGACGTTCGGCGTCGGCATCGTGTCATAGACTTCGATGGCCGCGGCAAGGCCGCCGCCCTTGGCGGTGAGATGCGCCTTGGCGAGACGGCGATCCTGCCCGGCCGCGGTGATCGCGGCGAGCGTCTGCTCGGTCTCGCAAAAGGCCTGCACCGAGATGCGAGGAACCGGCGCAATGTGGTCCTCGGGGTGCCGCGGGTCGTCCGCTTCCTCGTCGTCGTGAAAACTTGTCATTTGCCGGTGTCGCTGAGTTTGGCCTTTTCGGCCTCGGGATACATGGTCGTGGTCGCCATGCCTTTGCGGTAGCGCTCGAAGGCGATCTCGCGCCGTGCGGTGTAGGCAGGCGTCTCCGCCCTCGGCTGCTCGAGGTCGGCGGGGTTGTCGATCATGGCCGCGAGGTTGCGCTGGCTGGCGCAGCCCAGATTGAAGTACGGCCGGTTCTCGTTGTAGCCGGGGTCGAGGATGTTCGGACCGACGTCTTCCGGCCACAGCCCGCAGGGGCCGGCGACCGCGGCGATCTTCGAATAGCTCAGGCGGATGGTCGGCAGCAGTCCGGGATCCTCGGGGCGATAGGGATGCTGGACGATGGCGCGCGACGGCACGCCGCCGGATGCGAGCACCGACCGGATTTCGTGATAGGTCGCCGCCGCGGCGCGTGAATTCGCAGCGTCGCTCGGCACGTCGACGACGACGGAACCGGTGCCTTCGCGCACCCAGTCCCTGGCAATGCCCGCGACGTCCGCGTGCTGCGCGGTGGAGAGGCCGCCGCGCGCCTTGCCGACGAAGATCACGATCGACTTCTTGGCTTCCTGCACCGCGATCGGGTGGCGCTGGCGATAGTCGGTCGGCACCGTCTGGGTGACGATGTCACCGGTGGTGTTGCAGGCGCCGAGCATGACGGAAAGCCCCGTCAGCGCCAGCGCGATCCGCAGGTTGCGACGTCGATCGGCGATCGTCTTCGTCATCGCTTTGTCCCCTCTTGCCCCATTTCTTGCCCCGGTCCCCAAACCGTCCGTCTCAGTCGATGATGAAGCCGAAATCGCCGCGGGTGCCTTCGATCGGATCGACGCTGCGCGCGATGCCATAGAGCCGGTTCATGCGGCCGAGCAGCGCCGTCTGCGCGTCCGAGGCCGGCGCAAAGCCGTCGTCGGGCCGCGACAATTCCTTCTGGGCGACCGCCCGCACCACATAGGGCGTCACGATCACCATCAGCTCGGTCTCGTTGTTGACGAAGTCCTGGCTGCGGAAGAGCGCGCCGATGATCGGCACCTGGTCGACGCCGGGCAGGCCGTTGATCGCCTGCTTGGTCTTCTGCTGGATCAGGCCGGCCATCGCCATCGAGCCACCGGAAGGAATCTCCAGCGTGGTCTCGGCGCGGCGGGTCTGGACCGAGGGGATGGTGATCGAGTTGCTCGAGGTCGAGGACACCGCCTGCGTCAGCGTGATCGCGTTCGTGTTCGACAGCTCCGAGACCTCGGTCATCACGCGCAGGCTGATACGGCCTTCGCTGAGCACGAGCGGGGTGAAGTTCAGGGAGATGCCGAACTTCTTGTAGGTGACCTGGGTGGTACAGACGTGGGTGACCGGATCGCAGGAATAGCCTGCAGGGATCGGGAATTCACCGCCGGCGATGAAGGTGGCGGATTCGCCCGAGATCGCGGTCAGGCTCGGTTCGGCGAGCGTGCGCATGACGCCGGCGCTTTCCATCGCGCGCATCGTGGCGCTGACGGTGGCGACACCCTTGGCGAGGCCGGCCACGCCGAGCCCGTTGCTGCCGACGATCGGTCCGCCAGAGACCGAGAACGGGTTGGAATTGTTGAAGTTCACGACCGCCGTGCCGGCATTCAGGCTGGCGCTGAGGTCGACGCCCAGCTGCTTGACGATGTCGCGGCGGACTTCGCCGACGACGACCTTGAGCATCACCTGGTCGCGGCCGCGCACGACGATGTTGTTGACGACCTTGTCAGCGCCGCCAACGAGTTTTGCGGCGACGTCGCCGGCCTGCTGGGCCTCGATCGGGCTCGACACCGAGCCGGTCAGCATCACGCTGTCGCCTACGCCTTCGATCTGCACGCCCGGCAGCGACTGGCGCAGCGCCGTGCGCATGCCGTTGAGATCGCGCTTTACCGCGATGTCGTAAGAGGCAACCTGCTGGCCGTCGGCGGTGAAGAACACGACGTTGGTCTGGCCGACCTGGCCGCCGATGATATAGGCGCGCTGCGACGAGCGGATCACTGCATTGGCGATCTTGGGATCGGCCACCAGCACGTCCTTGACCTCGCGCGGCAGATCGATGACGACGGACTTGCCGACGCCGAGCGACAGCGAGCGCGTGCGTGTAGGCGCGATGGTCGAAACCGGCGACACGCCGAGATCCGGCGCCTGCATCGGCGCCTGGTCGCCGACCGGCGCATCCGCCGCGCTGACGAAGTCGGGGGCTGCGATCAGCCCCAGCATCAGCACCGCCCCCGTCCAGAACGAGCGTGCGCGCTTCCCCCGAATGCGCAGGCCCGTCCGATCATCCCCGTAGTTCATGGTGTCCCCATCATCACTTCTGTGACGTCAGTTGCCGTGCCTGCACCCCGTAGCGGATCACGTTCACGCCGCCGGGCCGCTTGGCCGTCAGGTCTTCGATCGAAATCTCCGACGCGTTGGCATCGGCGATGCTTCGCAACGCGAGCGTCAGCGTGCCGCCCTGGCGCGAGGCCGACAGCGTCGCGACCTGGTCCGGCTTGAGCTCGAGCGTGACGGTCTTGCCGAGTACGGCGTTCTGGCCGTCTTTTTCTTTCGGCGCCTGGTCGATCGCGAGCACGCGGATGTTGCTCAGGATGACCTCCGACAGGATCAGGTCGTTGCCGCCGGTCGCGCCGTTGGCGCCATCGGGGTTCTTCAGGCGCCGCGTTAGAACGATGTCGACGCGGTCGTTCGGCAGGATGAAGCCGCCGGCGCCGGTCTCGGCTGAAATCTCGGTAGAGACGGCCCGCATGCCGGAGGGCAGGATCGCGGCCATGAAGCCCGAGCCCTCGGCCCGCACCAGCTTCTGCTCGCGGATCGGCTCGCCCTGCATCAACGGCACGCGCGCGATCGAGCCTGCGATCTGGGTCTGGGCGTCGGGCCTGCTGTCGCGGCGGATGAAGGCGCTGCTCGCGGTCGCCGCCGGCCAGGACTGCCATTGCAGATCCTCGGGCTTCACGGCCTGGCCGAGCTGGATGTCGTTCTTCGCGATCAGCACCTCGACCGTCGGCAGCTTCTCGGCGACGGGAAGGGCGGGTGCTGGCTTGTTGTCAAAGCCGCTCGCCAGATACGCAGCGACGCCGCCGGCGCCCAGCGCGATGACGAGAACGACAATGCGTGCGGTGTTCATGCGCTTCTACTCTTACGCGGGGCACTCGAACCGCACGTGGCGGGTTCCCCTGCGTCGATGAGTAGGGAGTAAAGGTATAAGGGGTGTTGCGAGGCCGAGTGTGATGGCCCGTGACGATGCGCGTTCTGGGCAGATGGTGAACGTCGCGTTATCCGCTCGGCCAATGGCCCCGTAGATTCACGCAGGGCGGGACGTTCGTTCGAACGATGCGCGCGGCGTCATGGTGAATGGGTGGTTTAGCCATGGGCGCTTCGCGCAGCGTGCGCGGTCGTCGCTCCTCTGGGTGAGGAGCGTACTTCCTCGTGTTTCAATTGATGTCCGTAGCCCGGATGGAGCGAAGCGCAATCCGGGCTCGTGCAGCGCGTTGTGAGATCCCGGATTTCGCTGCGCTCCATCCGGGCTACGAGTGAGCGCCCTACTTCGCCCGCTTCTGCTCGATCGTGTCCCAGACCTTCGCCGCGACGTCCGGGCCGCCGAGCCGCGCGATGGCGCGGATGCCCGTCGGCGATGTCACGTTGATCTCGGTGAGGTTGCCGTTGATGACGTCGATGCCGACGAACAGCAGGCCGCGCTCGCGCAGCGCCGGGCCGACGGTGGCGCAGATCTCGCGCTCGCGTGGCGTGAGCTCGGTCTCCTGCGCGGCGCCGCCACGCACCATGTTGGAGCGGAGGTCGTCGGCGGCCGGCACGCGGTTGACCGCGCCGGCGAACTCGCCGTTGACCAGGATGATGCGCTTGTCGCCGTGCTTCACCTCGGGGATGAACTGCTGGATCACCCACGGCTCCTTGAAGGTCACCGAGAACATGTCGAACAGCGAGCCGAAATTCATGTCCTGCGGCATCACGCGGAACACCGCCGCGCCGCCATGGCCGTGCAGCGGCTTCATGACGACGGCGCCGTGCTTATCCCGGAACGCGTTGATCTCGTCGAGGTCGCGCGAGATCAGCGTCGGCGGCATCAGCTGCGGAAAGTTCATCACGAACAGTTTTTCCGGCGCGTTGCGCACTGAGGCGGGGTTGTTGACGACCAGCGTCTTCGGATGGATGCGCTCCAGGAAATGCGTCGAGGTGATGTAGGCGAGATCGAACGGCGGATCCTGGCGCAGCAGCACGACGTCGAAGCCGTTGAGCGCTTCGCGCCTGGGCTCGCCCAGCGTGAAGTGATTGCCGGGCTCGTCGCGCACGGTCAGGAGCTGGATGGGCGCGACGATCTCCTCGCCGACCATCGAGAGCTTGTCGGGCGTGTAATAGGACAGGCCGTGGCCGCGCTTCTGCGCCTCCAGGAGCAGTGCAAAGGTGGAATCGCCCTTGATGTTGATACGGGCGATGGGGTCCATCTGGACGGCGACGTTCAGTTTCATGGTCTGCCTTTCAGGTCGAGGCGTCGAATGCCGCCAACACATGGCGCGGAAGTGAGCGCGGCGCAATCAGCATGGCGTCGAATCGCAGTTCGAATTCGGCATGCTCGGGATGCGCCACGAGCCAGCCTTGCGCGGCGTCGATGATGCGCTGCTGTTGGCGCGGGGTCACGGCGAAGGCGGCGTCATCTAGCGTCGCGCGGGCCTTGACCTCGACGAAGGCGATCAGGTTGCGGCGGCGCGCCACGATGTCGATCTCGCCATGTGGGGTGCGGTAGCGCCTGGCGAGGATGCGGTAGCCCTTGGCCATGAGATAGGCGGCGGCGCGGCTCTCCGCGGAGATGCCGGTGCGGAACGCGGCGACGCGCTCGGGCGAGGCGACCTTCGGTTCCGCGCCCTTAGTCTTCGCCATCGCCGTCCCTCAGGTCCTTTGCGAGCTCGAGCGCGCGGGCATAGACCTCGCGGCGCGGTCGGCCCGAGAGCGCGACCGCATGCGCGACGGCATCCTTGACGCTGTGCGCGGCGAGCTGCTCGCGCAGCAGGCCGTCGAGCGCATCCGAGGTCAGCAGCTCCGCGTCCGCCGCAGGCGGCGCGATCACCAGCACGAATTCGCCGCGCGTCTCCAGCGTGTCCGCTCCGCGTGCCAGCTCCTGCAGCGGGGCGCGCGAAATTTCCTCGTGCAGTTTCGTCAATTCGCGGCAGATCGCGGCTTCGCGCGTCCCCATGATCTCGGCAAGCTCGGCGAGCGTGTCCTGGACGCGGTTGCCGGAGTCGAACATCACGAGCGTCGCATCGATGCGGGCGAGCTCTGCAAGGCGCGACTTTCGCGCGGCGGATTTCGCCGGCAGAAAGCCCTCGAAGAAGAAGCGGTCGGTCGGCAATGCGGCGACCGACAGCGCGGCCAGCACCGAGGACGGGCCGGGCAGCGCGTAGACCGCATGGCCGGCTGCGCAGACCTCGCGCACCAGCTTGAAACCGGGGTCGGAGATCAGCGGCGTGCCGGCATCCGACACCAGCGCGATCGAGCCGCCCTGCCCCAGCGCCTCCAGGATCCTCGGACGCGCCGCTTCCGCGTTGTGCTCGTGATATTGCTTGAGCTGCGCCGTGATCGCGTAGCGCTCGGTCAGGCGCCGCGTGATGCGGGTGTCCTCGCAGGCGATGACGTCGACGCCGGCGAGCGTCTGAAGCGCGCGCAGCGTGATGTCGCCGAGATTGCCGATGGGGGTGGCGACCAGATGGAGGCCCGGCGCCGCCTTCGGCGCCGTCAGCCGATGGGCGTCGATGGAGAAACCGCGCGAGGCGGGATCCGTCGCTTCAGGTGTATTTATCGGGCTCGGCTTTACGCGCATAATGAATCGAACTTAGGCATGATCCCGGGGGCTGGGAACCGGTCCTCGGAAAAAGATCGCGCCAGGTCAGGGGTGAGGAAGGACTGGAATGTGATCCATCCGGCATCACATTGCAGAGGGAATGAAGCGTCGGCGCCACATTCGCGGCGGAAACGCCGCCTTGATGCGGGTGACGGATGGTGGACAGCTAGCCAGGGCTTGAGGTGTGGCCGCGTTAAGTGGTCATTATCCTTTTGTTTTAGTTAACTATTTGCCGACAATATGCCTGAATCCGCGGCTTGTGTCGTGGAAAGAATGTTGTGACCGGCCGGCCGACGGTCGGTCAGAAGAGAAGTTGTGATGCTGGGCCCGCGCGATCCTAAATCTCCCGTTCAGGGCTCCCGATTATCGGGGGCGACCCGGCGGAGCGCACTCGGCCTGTTACTCGGCGCCCCCTTGCTGTCGGCCTGCGCCGGCGTGCAGCAGAGTCTCAGCCAGTTCTCCAACCCGTTCAGCAGCTCCTCCCCGGCCCCGGCTCAGCCGGCCGGACCGCCGCAACAGGCCACCACCGCCGGCAGCGGCGGGGTGAAGGTTGCCGTGATCCTGCCGCTCTCGGCCGCCGGCAATGCCGGCCTTGCCGCGCAGTCGATGCGCAACGCCGCCGAGATGGCGCTGGCCGAGTTCCAGAATCCCAACATCCAGCTCCTGATCAAGGACGACAACGGCAGCCCGCAAGGCGCCCAGGCGGGCGCGCAGCAGGCGGTCGACGAGGGCGCCGAGATCATCCTGGGCCCGCTGTTCGCGCAGTCGGTGCCGGCGGTGGCGCAGGTCGCGCGTACGCGCGGCATCTCGGTGATCGCGTTCTCGACCGATTCCAGCATCGCCGGCCGCGGCGTCTTTCTGCTGAGCTTCCTGCCGGAGTCCGACGTCAACCGCATAGTCGAATATTCCGCCAGCATCGGAAAACGTTCCGTCGCCGTGCTCGTGCCCGACAATGCCTATGGCAATGTCGTCGAGGCCGCGGTGAAGGCGGCGGTGCCGCGGCGCGGCGGCCGCATTGTCGCCTTCGAGAAATACGGCGCCGATCGCGCGACGCCGGCACGCACCGTGGCGCAGCAGCTCGGCAGCGCGGATGCGCTGTTCATCGCCGATGACGGCGATGCCGTCGTCGCGGTGGCCGATGCGATGACGGCCGCAGGCGCGAATTTGCGCAACATCCAGCTGCTCGGCACCGGCCTGTGGGACAATCCGCGCGTCTATGCCAATGCAAACTTGCAAGGCGGTCTCTACGCCGCGCCGGACCCGGCCGGCTTCCGCGCCTTCTCCGGCCGCTATCGCACCAAATACGGTGCCGAGCCGATCCGCACCGCGACGCTCGCCTATGACGCGGTCGCCCTCGTCGCCGCGCTCGCGCGCACGCAGGGCCCGACGCGCTTCTCGCCGGATGTGCTCACCAACCCTTCCGGCTTCGCCGGCATCGACGGCCTGTTCCGCTTCCGCGCCGATGGCACGAATGAGCGTGGGTTAGCGGTGATGAAGGTGACGACAGGTGGTGGCGTGGCGGTCGCGGGCTCGCCGAAGAGTTTTGGGGCTTGATGGCTTCGTAGTCCGGATGGAGCGCAGCGTAATCCGGGACGCTTTCGCCACTCGGATAGAACCCGGATTGCGCTGCGCTCCATCCGGGCTACGGCAGCTCGCTATGCCGCCAGATCCGCGACCACTGCATCAAGCACCGGAAATCCGCTGCTCGTGACCCGCAAGCGCCCCGTCGCATCCACGATGATCGCGCCCTCCTCGCGCAACAGCGCGATGCGCTTGGGATCAAGCGGGCGGCCCGACAGCGCGCTGTAGCGCTCGGGGTCGATGCCCTCGGCGAGGCGGAGCCCCATCAGCAGAAATTCGTCGGCGCGCTCCTCGCTGTTGAGGAGATCGTCGGTGACGTTGCCGTGGCCGTTGGTTTCGACCCGCATCAGCCAGGCTTCGGGGCGCTTCTCGGTGGCGGTGGCGTGCCTGATCCCGTCGATGTCGAGGCGGCCATGGGCACCGGGGCCGATGCCGGCATATTCATCGCCGCGCCAATACACCAGATTGTGCCGGCACTCGGCGCCGCGCCGCGCGTGATTTGAAATCTCGTAAGCGGGCAGGCCGAGCTTGTCGCAGGTCTCCTGCGTGACGTCATAGAGCGCGCGCGCGACGGCTTCGTCCGGCGTCTTCAATTTGCCGGCCTGGTGCAGGCCGAAGAACGGCGTGCCTTCCTCGATCGTCAATTGATAGAGCGACAGATGCTCCGCGGCTTCATCGATCGCGAGACGCAGCTCGTCGGCCCACATCGCCGGTGTCTGGTCGGGGCGTGCGTAGATCAGGTCGAAGGAGTAGCGGTCGAACGAGCGGCGCGCGATGGCGACAGCGTCGAGCGCTTCGCGGGCGCTGTGCATCCGGCCCAGCGCTTTCAGCGAGGCATCGTCGAGTGCCTGCACGCCGAGCGAGACGCGGTTGACGCCGGCGGCGCGATAGCCGGCAAAACGCGTGGCTTCGACGCTGGTCGGGTTTGCCTCGAGCGTGACCTCGACATCGCTGGCGACGTGCCAGTGCTTGCCGATGGCATCGAGCACCGCGCCGACGGTCGCGGGCTGCATCAGTGAAGGCGTGCCGCCGCCGAGGAAGATCGAGGTGACTTCACGCCCGGGCGCACGCTGTGCGGTCGTTTCGATTTCGCGCGCGAAAGCTGAAGCGAAGCGCGTCTCGTCGATCGCGGCGTGGCGGACGTGGCTGTTGAAGTCGCAATAGGGGCACTTCGACAGGCAGAACGGCCAGTGTACATAGACGCCGAAAGCTTGCTTAGCGCGGCTCAAGGCAGATCTCCGCCAGTTTCACGAAGGCGCGGGCGCGATGCGACAGGCCGAGGCCAAGCGGCGGCAGGCCGTGCTTCTCGATACTGGTCATCTCGCCGAACGTGCGATCGTGGCCATTGGGCAGGAACATCGGATCATAGCCGAAGCCGGCGGTGCCGCGCGGCGGCCAGGCCAAGGTGCCGTCGACGCGCGCCTCGACCTCTTCGAGATGATCGTCGGGCCAGGCGACGCAGAGCGCGGATACGAAATGCGCGGTGCGCTTGTCGGGCGTGGTGGCGCCGCGCTCCTGCAACAGGCGCTCGATCTGCGCCATCGCGGCGGTAAAATCCTTTGCTGGACCGGCCCAGCGCGCGCTGTAGATGCCGGGCGCGCCATCGAGCGCGTCGACCACTATGCCGGAATCGTCGGCGAAGGAGGGAAGCTTGGTCGCCTGCGCCGCCGCGATCGCCTTGATCGCGGCATTGCTGCGGAAATCGTTGCCGGTCTCGTCGGGCTCGGGCAGGCCGAGCTCACCGGCCGACACCGCCTCGATGCCGTGAGGCGCGAGCAGCTCCTTCATCTCGGCGAGCTTGCCGGGATTGTGGGTCGCGATGACGAGCTTTTCGGTGATTCGGCGGTGCATGGGCCTATTGACTACGCGACGGCCAGTTTCTGCAAGTCCACGAGACGGGCAATGCCCTTCTGGGCCAGCGCCATCAGCGCGAGGAATTCGTCTTGTGTGAACGGTTCGCGTTCCGCGGTGCCCTGCACCTCGATGATGCGGCCATCGCCGGTCAGGACGAAATTGGCGTCGGTCTGGGCTTCCGAATCCTCGGCATAGTCGAGGTCGAGCACGGGCGTGCCGTTGTAGATGCCGCAGGAGATCGCGGCGACGTTGTCGCGCAGCACCTTGGCCTTGATCATGTTGCGCGCCTTCATCCAGTTGATGCAATCGGCGAGCGCGACCCAGGCACCGGTGATCGAGGCCGTGCGCGTGCCGCCGTCGGCCTGGAGCACGTCGCAATCGACCGTGATCTGGCGCTCACCGAGCGCTTCGAGATCGACGATGGTACGAAGCGAGCGGCCGATCAGGCGCTGAATCTCGACGGTACGGCCGCTTTGTTTACCCGCGGAGGCCTCGCGGCGGGTGCGTTCGGAGGTCGCGCGTGGTAGCATGCCGTATTCGGCGGTGACCCAGCCGCGGCCTTGGCCCTTCAGCCACGGCGGCAGGCGGTCTTCCAGCGTGGCGGTGACCAGCACATGGGTGTCGCCGAATTTCACCAGGCAGGAGCCTTCCGCATATTTGACCACGCCGCGCTCCAGCGTCACGGGGCGCAATTCGTCGGGCGCACGGCGGCTTGGCCGCATGGGAAATCCTCCAAAACTCTCGGAAAAGGGCTATTCGCGGTGCTTGTAGGTGGGGTGAGGGTGGGCGGCAAGGCTTTTTCACCCCCAGTTTTCCACCCCGCAAACGCCACGCTTGTCAGAACCCTCCGGGATGGACAAATTATAAGCGTCTGAGAGGAGTTACCGTCCGTGGCCCATCACGATCCGATCCATCTGATCGCGCCGCGCGCAGGCCTCGCCCAGCTCAACGAGCGTTCCCGCGACATCTTTCGTCAAATTGTCGAAAGCTATCTCGCGACCGGCGAGCCGGTCGGGTCGCGCAATATTTCGCGGCTGATCGCGATGCCGCTGTCGCCGGCCTCGGTCCGCAACGTCATGGCCGACCTGGAACAGCTCGGCCTGATCTATGCGCCCCACACCTCCGCCGGCCGATTGCCGACGGAACTGGGCTTACGCTTCTTCGTCGACGCCCTGATGCAGGTCGGCGACCTCAATGACGCCGAGCGGCAGTCGATCCAGAGCCAGTTGACGTCGGTGGGTCACGCCCAATCGGTCGAGGCGGCGCTGTCGGAGGCGCTGACGCGGCTGTCCGGTCTCACCCGCGCCGCAGCGGTCGTGTTGACCCCGAAATCCAATGCGCGGCTGAAACACATCGAATTCGTCCGGCTGGAACCCGAAAAGGCGCTGGTGATCCTGGTCGGCGAGGACGGTCAGGTCGAAAACCGCGTGTTGTCGCTGCCGCCGGGAGTTCCCTCCTCGGCGCTCACGGAAGCCGGTAATTTCCTCAATGCGCGGATTCGCGGCCGCACGCTGGCCGAGGCGCGGCTCGAGCTCGAAACCGCGCTCGGCGAAGCCCGCGCCGAACTCGACCAACTGACGCAGAAGGTGATTTCGGCCGGTATTGCGAGCTGGTCCGGCGGCGAGAACGAGGACCGCCAGCTGATCGTTCGCGGCCACGCCAACCTGCTCGAGGATCTGCACGCGCTGGAGGATCTGGAGCGCGTTCGCCTGCTGTTCGACGATCTCGAGACCAAGCGCGGCGTGATCGACCTTCTGGGACGCGCCGAGACCGCCGAGGGCGTGCGGATCTTCATCGGCTCGGAGAACAAACTGTTTTCCTTGTCAGGCTCCTCCACCATCATCTCACCCTATCGGGATGCCGCCGGCCACATCGTCGGCGTTTTGGGCGTGATCGGGCCGACGCGGCTGAATTATGCCCGCGTAATCCCGACCGTGGACTACGCCGCGCGCATCGTCAGCCGCCTCCTGGGGGGCTGACCGGCGTTTCCTCCGATCACGGGCGCTTGATTTTCGTGAGCTTAGGCACGATATCCGGGCCAACAATCCCTTGAGACGAGTTCGAGAAGAGAGCCGATGACCGATCGAGACCGGCAGCCCGACGACACTACCCCACCGACCGACGAGCCCGTGGTGTCAAAACCCTACATCATGCCCGACGATCCGGAGCCCGGCTCGGTCGAGCTGTTGCAGAAGGAAGCCGCCGAGGCGCGTGACCGCATGCTGCGGACGCTGGCCGAGATGGAAAATCTGCGCAAGCGCACCACCAAGGAGGTCGCCGACGCCCGCCTCTACGGCATCACCGGCTTTGCCCGCGACGTGCTCGACATCGCCGACAATCTCCAGCGTGCGCTCGATGCCGTTCCGGCCGAGGCCCGTGCCGCGGCCGATCCCGGCCTGACCTCGCTGATCGAGGGCGTCGAGCTCACCGAGCGCTCGCTGCTCAATGCGCTGGAAAAGCACGGCGTCAAGAAGTTCGATCCGCAGGGCCAGAAGTTCGACCCGAACTTCCAGCAGGCGATGTACGAGGTGCCGGATGCGTCGGTGCCTGCGGGCACCGTCGTGCAGGTCATGCAGGCCGGCTACACCATCGGCGAGCGCGTGCTGCGCCCGGCGCTGGTCGGTGTCGCCAAGGGCGGCACGAAGGCTGCACCGGCTGCGAACAGCAACGAAGTGAACTGAGCGGCGCACTGGTTGATCCTCATGGTGAGGAGGCGCGTCAGCGCCGTCTCGAACCATGCAGGCCCGGCTGTTGCAGCTCGGCCTTCATCCTTCGAGACGCGTGCTAAGGAGCACGCTCCTCAGGATGAGGGTTTGGCAGCTTTTCGTGCCGCTTACGCGCTCACCGCGATATCCGCGGACTGAATCCGCTTCACGCCGGCCTTGGCCATGTCGGCCCAGGCTTTTGCGAGCGAACCCTGCGTGTCGATGCCGCGGCAGGCGTCCTCCACCACATAGACCTCGAAGCCCGCCTTGCGCGCATCGAGCGCGGTCCAGGCGACGCAGAAGTCTGTCGCGAGGCCGGCGACGAAGACGCGCTTGATCTTGCGGCCCTTCAGGTAACCGGCGAGGCCCGTCGAGGTCTTGCCGTCGGCTTCGAGGAAGGCCGAATAGCTGTCGACGTCCTTGTGAAAACCCTTGCGGATGATGAGCTCGGCATGCGGAATCGCAAGATCCTTCGACAGCGCGGCGCCGTCGGTGCCCTGCACGCAATGGTCGGGCCACAGCACCTGCTTGCCGTAGGGGAGATCGACGGTCTCGAACGGCTTCTTGCCGGAGTGCACCGACGCAAATGAAATGTGGCCTGGCGTGTGCCAGTCCTGGGTCATCACCACGTTCGCAAAGGCTTTCGCCATCTTGTTGATGACGGGAACGACCTGCTCGCCTTCCTTCACGGCGAGGCTGCCGCCGGGCAGGAAGCAGTTTTGCACGTCGATCACGAGCAGCGCGGAGGCATCGTCCGGCTTGATCGATGCGGCCGCAAGGAGCGCGGTTGGAGCAAGGGCTACGAGAGCGCTTGTCCCAAGCGCCGCGAGGATTTGTCGTCGATCAAGCATCGTTCGCCTCCCTCCAGGATGATCCAATGGAAGGAAGCCTAGTTCCGTTCGTATACGAACAGAAGCCCGAAAATGCAGCCGGCTCTGTCCAGCGCTTGGGCTAACCCTTGGACTAACCCTTGAGACTAACCCTTGAGACTAACCCTTGGGCTGGATGCCGTCGCGCACAGCGCGGAAGCGGGTGAAGGCGGCCGACCACTGGTCGCGCGGGGCGCTGGCGATGATGCGCAGCGAGGCGCCGCCGCTCGAGAAGCGGATCCACTGCACCACGGTCACGGGCGTCTTGTCCTTGCCGCTGACGCCGTCGATCCGGGTCTCGAAACCCTGCTGGCCGTTGATGCGGATCGGCTCCGACATGGTGACGCGGGATTCGCGCACGCCGGGGATCTGGAGCGCGGCCTCCTGGGCAAAGCGGGCGCGGTCGTCGGCCTGCTGCGGGGTGGCGCCGATCAGGCCGAGGATCATGAACGGCTTGGATTCATAGCCCGAACTCTCATTGCCGTCGGCCAGGATGATGCTGGAGCCCGGCGCCAGGGTGCGGATGTCCTTGAAATCGGCGAGATCGGTGATCTTGAACGGCATCAGCCCGATCTGCTCTTCGGCCGAGACCTGCTTGCGGGTGACGGCGCTCGCAAACATCTGCCGCACCGCCTCGTCGGTGTAGATCTTGGTTGCGTTCTCCGGGATCTGCACCGCGACATAGCCGGAGAAACCGGCGCCCGGCACGATCATCGAGTAGCGCTTCACCGGCGTCTCGCCGGCCTTGCCGCTTTCCATGGTGAAATAGGCAAGACCCGCGGGGGTCTCGATCTTGTCCTGCTTGACGCCGGCGGTGCCGCCGGGATTGGAATTGAAGGCGCTCACGACCTCCCCATAGGCCGCCGGCGGCAGCTCGGTGATCAGCACCTTGACGCTGCCGTCCTCGCTCTCGAAGCCCGGAAACGTCTTGGCCGTGCTCAGGCCGACCAGCGGCACCATGCCGAGGCGCAGGCCGGGCGGGAAAACGGCATCGGCCGCAAAGGCCGGAAGCGCTGTGGCGACGAGGACGGCGAGCGCGGCGAGGGGGCGAATGAGCTTCATGGGCACTCTGATTGGTTCACATTGAGGCCGTTCGATGGTCGGCCATTGGGCCGCTTTGTCGCGCAAAGCCGCCTTGATGGCGGCGGTCCGGCCGCCCGCCTTTTAACGGGTTTGGCCCGCCGGTAACAGGGCGGGCAGATCACGGTGGCGGGGGCCGGCTGACGCCTGAACCTGTTAATAATTCATCACCCGCAAGGGCGGTTGAGCCCGGATATGATCTTCCAAAACCCAATGTTTTCATGGCCGAAACTTGCGTTCGGTCCTTGCGGGCCCCTCCCCCCCTCCTATATGAGCGTCAACCATCGCAATATCGCGGATGTTTGATCTTAGGGGGTTTGGAGCGGGTGCCTCTTGGGCCCAGCCAACCTGCCGCAAAAACAAGGATATCAGGACCATGGGAAAGGTCATTGGGATCGACCTCGGCACCACGAATTCGTGCGTCGCCGTGATGGATGGCAAGAACGCCAAAGTCATCGAGAATTCCGAAGGCATGCGCACGACGCCTTCGATCGTCGCCGTGACGGACGACGGTGAGCGCCTCGTCGGCCAGCCTGCCAAGCGCCAGGCCGTTACCAATCCCGAGCGTACGTTCTTCGCAGTGAAGCGCCTCATCGGCCGCCGCTACGACGACCCGATGGTCGAGAAGGACAAGAAGCTCGTTCCGTACAAGATCGTGAAGGCTTCCAACGGCGACGCCTGGGTCGAGGCCGACGGCCAGACCTACTCGCCCTCGCAGGTGTCTGCGTTCATCCTGCAGAAGATGAAGGAGACCGCGGAAGCCCATCTCGGCCAGAAGGTCGACCAGGCCGTCATCACCGTTCCCGCTTACTTCAACGACGCCCAGCGCCAGGCGACCAAGGACGCCGGCAAGATCGCGGGCCTTGAAGTGCTGCGCATCATCAACGAGCCGACCGCGGCCGCGCTCGCCTATGGTCTGGACAAGACCAAGACCGGCACGATCGCCGTGTACGATCTCGGCGGCGGCACGTTCGATATCTCCATTCTCGAAATCGGCGACGGCGTGTTCGAGGTGAAGTCGACCAACGGCGACACCTTCCTCGGCGGCGAAGACTTCGACATGCGCCTCGTGGGTTATCTGGCCGACGAGTTCCAGAAGGAGCAGGGCATCAACCTGCGCAACGACAAGCTCGCGTTGCAGCGCCTGAAGGAAGCCGCTGAAAAGGCCAAGATCGAGCTGTCGTCGACGACGCAGACCGAGATCAACCTGCCCTTCATCACCGCGGACCAGACCGGCCCCAAGCATCTGACGATGAAGCTCACCCGCGCCAAGTTCGAGGCGCTGGTCGACGACCTCGTCCAGAAGACGGTCGAGCCCTGCCGCAAGGCGCTGAAGGATGCCGGCGTCACCGCCGGTGAGATCGGCGAAGTCGTTCTGGTCGGCGGCATGTCGCGCATGCCGAAGGTCCAGGAAGTCGTGAAGCAGCTGTTCGGCAAGGAGCCGCACAAGGGCGTCAACCCGGACGAAGTCGTGGCGATCGGTGCCGCGATCCAGGCCGGCGTGCTCCAGGGCGACGTCAAGGACGTGCTGCTGCTCGACGTGACCCCGCTGTCGCTGGGCATCGAGACGCTGGGCGGCGTGTTCACCCGCATCATCGACCGCAACACCACGATCCCGACCAAGAAGAGCCAGGTGTTCTCGACTGCCGAGGACAACCAGAACGCGGTCACCATCCGCGTCTTCCAGGGCGAGCGTGAAATGGCGGCCGACAACAAGATGCTCGGCCAGTTCGACCTGATGGGCATTCCGCCGGCTCCGCGCGGCATGCCGCAGATCGAGGTGACCTTCGACATCGACGCCAACGGCATCGTCAACGTCTCGGCCAAGGACAAGGCCACGGCCAAGGAGCAGCAGATCCGCATCCAGGCCTCCGGCGGCCTGTCGGAAGCCGACATCGAGAAGATGGTCAAGGACGCCGAGGCCAACGCCGAGGCGGACAAGAAGCGCCGCGAGGCCGTCACCGCCAAGAACGAGGCGGATGGCCTGGTGCACTCGACCGAAAAGGCTCTCGCCGAGCACGGTTCGAAGGTCGCCGAGCCCGAGCGCCGCGCCATCGAGGATGCCGTCAGCGACCTCAAGGAAGCGCTGAAGGGCGACGATGCCGAGGCGATCAAGGCCAAGACCCAGACGCTGGCCCAGGCTTCGATGAAGCTCGGCGAGGCCATGTACAAGCAGCAGGCCGAGGCCGACGCCAAGAAGGATGCGGCCAAGGACGACGTCGTCGACGCGGAATTCACCGAAGTCGACGACGACAAGAACAACAAGAAGTCCGCCTGATCCCCAAGAGGGTGATGATGCGGACGGCTTGGACCCCACACGCGCTACCGGCCTCCCCCCTCACGGGGGAGGCCGTCGTGTCGGGCTCGGCGGGGTGTGTCCCCGTTACGATCGATCAATTCCCAGCCGTTATGATGAACGTCGCCGTGCCGCCCTCTGCCGCGAAGCAAAGGGCTGCCTATATCGTCTCCTGGCGACGTTGTTCCGCTCCGACTTGAATCGCGATTGGATAGACCGAGTTCAACATGTCCACGTCCACCAAGCGCTGCTATTACGAAACGCTCGAAGTCGAACGCACTGCCGACGATTCCGTCCTGAAATCGTCCTTCCGCAAGCTTGCGATGAAATTCCACCCGGACCGCAACCCCGGGGACGACACCAGCGAAGTCAAGTTCAAGGAAATCAACGAGGCCTACGAGGTCCTCAAGGACAAGGACAAGCGCGCGGCCTATGATCGCTTCGGCCATGCGGCCTTCGAGCAGGGCGGCGGCGGCGCCGGTTTCGGTGCGGGCTTCGCCTCCTCCTTCTCCGACATCTTCGAAGACCTGTTCGGCATGGCCGGGCAGCGCGGCCGCGGCGGCCGCGAGCGTGGCGCCGACCTGCGCTACAACATGGAAATCACGCTCGAGGAAGCCTTTGGCGGCAAGACCGCGCAGATCGAGATTCCGGTCTCGGTCACCTGCGAGGCCTGCTCGGGCATCGGCGCCAAGGCCGGCACCAAGCCGAAGACCTGCTCGAGCTGCGGCGGCGCCGGCCGTGTGCGGCAGTCGCAGGGCTTCTTCACGCTGGAGCGCACCTGTCCGAGCTGCCAGGGCCGCGGCCAGATGATCGAGGATGCCTGCCCGTCCTGTTCCGGCCAGGGCCGGGTCACCCGCGAGCGGACGCTGTCGGTCAACATTCCCCCGGGGGTCGAGGACGGCACCCGGATCAGGCTCGCCGGCGAAGGCGAGGCCGGGGTTCGCGGCGGCCCGCCCGGCGACCTCTACATCTTCCTGTCGCTGGCCCAGCACCAGCTCTTCCAGCGCGACGGCGCCGATTTGCACTGCCGGGTGCCGATCTCGATGGTGACGGCCGCCCTCGGCGGCGAATTCGAGGTGCCGACCATCGACAGCGGCAAAACCAAGGTGAAGGTGCCGGCCGGAACCCAGTCGGGCCGCCGATTCCGCATTGCATCAAAAGGCATGCCGGTGCTGCGCTCGCGCCAGATGGGCGACATGTACGTTCAGGTTGCCGTCGAGACCCCGCAGAATCTCACCAAGAAGCAGCAGGAATTGCTGGCGGAATTCGAAAAGCTCTCCTCTGGCAATACCCAGCCTGAATCCGTCGGCTTCTTCGCCAAGGTCAAGGATCTATTCAGTAATCGGGCGACCTGACTCGTCTTGACCGTATCGCCTTCGGCCTATACCTGTTTATGACCATTTTCTGACACGCCGCGGTCCCGCGGTCCCGTCCGGTCCCGACATGCCATTGCCATCGTCCGCGCGTGCGTTGAAGAAGCCCCGTCTCGACGACGAGGTGCGCTTTCTAAGGTCGTGGATCGAAAAGCCGCTGCACATGGGTGCAGTGATGCCTTCGGGCAAGCTGCTCGCCCGGACCATGGCGCATTACGTCGACGTCAACTCAGACGCACCCGTGGTCGAGCTCGGGCCCGGCACCGGCGCCATCACCTCGGCCCTGGTCGAGCGCGGCGTCGACCAGAAGCGCCTCGTCCTCGTCGAATACAATCCCGGCTTCTGCGCCTTGCTGCGCGACCGCTATCCGCAAGCCAAGGTGGTGCAGGGCGATGCCTATCGCCTGCGCGACACGCTCTGGAACGTGCTCAGCGCGCCGGCCTCCGCCGTCGTCTCCGGCCTGCCGCTCGTGACAAAACCGATGCTGACGCGGCTCCGGCTGGTCCGCGACGCCTTCGCGGCGCTGACCCCGGGCGCGCCCTTCGTGCAGTTCACCTATGCGGTGGTGCCGCCGATCCCGAAATCGCTGCCCGGCGTGTCCACAGAGGCCTCGGAACGGATCTGGATGAACCTTCCGCCGGCCCGCGTCTGGGTGTATCGCAAGGACTAATTCCGTCGGCATTCCCTTTTGCGCGGCGGACTCGTTTCGCCGAACGCATGGAAGTGGATGTCCGCACCCAAAATCCTGGTCATTCCCGGCTCGCTGCGCACCGGCTCGCACAATGCGAAGCTGGCGGCGGTCGCCGCCTATGAATTCGCCCAGGCCGGCGTCGACGTCACCCGTATCTCGCTCGCCGATTTTCCGCTGCCGATCTACGACGGCGATCTCCAGGCCAAGTCCGGCGTGCCCAAGCACGCGATCAATCTCAAGCGCATGATCGGCGCGCATCATGGCGTGCTGATCGTTTCGCCCGAATACAACGCCTCGGTGCCGCCGCTGCTGAAGAACGCGATCGACTGGGTCAGCCGCGTACATGAGCTGCACGAGACGCGCGGCGACGTGTTTCGCAACCGCGCCTTCGCGCTCGCCGGCGCCTCGCAGAGCCGGCTCGGTGCGGCCCGTGCGCTCCAGGCGTTGCGGCTGATCCTGACCTCCTGCCACGCCAACGTGATTGCCAGCCAGCTCACGCTCGCCTTTGCCGACCAGGCCTATGACGATATGGACAGGCTCAAGAACGAGGGCGACATCGCCGCGTTGAAGGAGCTGGCGCGGCAATTGATCGACATTTCCCAACGCATGATGTGAGGTGACATGACGCCAGCCGAGATCGCCCCGAAGGACCGCCTGATCGTTGCGCTCGACCTTCCCAGCGTTGACGCCGCGGAGGCGATGATCGCAAGGCTCGGCGACAGCGTCACCTTCTACAAGATCGGCTATCAGCTCGCTTATGCCGGCGGCCTGCCGCTGATCGGCAAGCTCGCCGACAAGGGCAAGAAGGTGTTCGCCGACCTCAAGATGCACGACATCGGCAACACCGTCACGCGTGGTGTGGAGAGCGTGGCCAAGCTGGGTGCTACCTTCGTCACCGTGCACGCCTATCCGCAGACCATGAAGGGCGCGGTCGAAGGCCGCGGTAGCGCGAGCCTGAAGATTCTCGCCGTCACGGTGCTGACGTCCTACAACGACGACGATCTGCATGCGGCCGGCTATCGGCTCAGCGTCTCCGAGCTGGTCGAAGCGCGCGCGCAGCAGGCGCAGGTGCTCGGCGTCGACGGGCTGGTGTCCTCGCCCGAGGAGGTCGGCGCCTTGCGCAAGATCGTCGGCCACCAGATGAGCCTCGTCACCCCCGGCATCCGGCCGGCGGGTTCTGCGAGCGGCGACCAGAAACGCATCATGACGCCCGGCCGCGCAATTGCCGCGGGCGCCGATTATCTCGTCGTCGGACGGCCGGTGGTGGAAGCCGCCGACCCCAAGGCGATCGCTGAAGCCATCCAGGCCGAGATCGCGCAGGCGCTCGGCGCATGATTCGGAAAAACCGCGCAGCGGTTTTCCGGTCGGATCATGCTTAGATAGAGACCGACAAACAGGGAGAAGAACAATGGCAAAGGGCTACTGGATCGGGCGCGTGGATGTGAGCAGCGACGAGGGCTACAAGCCCTATGCCGTCGCCAACGGTCCGATCTTCAAGAAATGGGGTGGCCGCTTCGTCGTTCGGGCCGGCAAGTTCACCACCGTCGAAGGCGCCAGCCGCTCGCGCAACGTCGTGATTGAATTTCCCGACTACGAGACCGCGATCGCCTGCTACAACTCGCCGGAATACCAGGCCAACATCAAGGTGCGCCAGCCGCACTCCATCGCCGACCTCATCATCATCGAGGGCTATGACGGCCCGCAGCCCTGAAGACGGATCGTCGCGAGAACCTATCCTGGATTGACGCGAGCATCATCCGGCTCTCGCGGACAGCACGCGCGTGCGATCATCGCACGCGATCAGGAGAGCGTCGCGGACATCTCCGCTCGCACTCACGTCGACATCATCTTGCATCACCTTGACGGACTCATTCGCTTGAACGCCTGAGGGTCGTTCGCGCCTGAGACGAAGACCGTGGCCGTCATTGGGTCCACCAGCTTGCCGTATTCTTTTGTCCCCAAATGGGGATTGCTGGATCGCTCTCGTTTCATCCAAGGTTGCTTGATCGGAGCCCACATCGATCGGTGATGGGCATCAAGCCAACCCGAAATCTGCGACGTCCGTGACGGGCCGCAAGGCGACCCGCATCGCGCATTTCCATGCAAAGGGAGTGAAGATCATGGCACTGATCATCGGAACAGCAGGCGACGATGTGTTGCCTGGCACGAATGTAGACGATCAGATCTTTGGCCTTCAAGGCAACGACACCATTACTGGCCTGGACGGCAATGATGACGTAAGCGGCGGCGCGGGCAATGATTCCATCGATGGTGGTGCCGGCAACGACATCCTTGATGGAAATGCCGGTATCGATACGATCACCGGTGGCGCCGGCGACGACACGATCAACGGCGGCGCGGGCGACGACACGCTGAACGGAAATGCCGGCGCCGACATCATCCACGGCGACCAGGGCAACGACACCATCGATGGCGGAACCGGCGCTGATCAGCTCTTTGGTGACGCCGGCGACGACGGCATCCACGGCGGCGACGGCAATGATGACATTCATGGCGGCGCGGGTGCCGACACCCTGTGGGGCGACGCCGGCGACGATACGTTGAGCGGCGACGCCGGCAATGACGTCTTGAATGGCGGCGACGGTAACGACCTACTCAACGGTGGATTCGGAGATGACACTCTGAATGGCGATGCCGGCAACGACACGCTGAACGGCGGACTTGGCAATGACCTGCTGAACGGCGGTACCGGTGACGACATCCTGAACGGCGGTTTGGGCGCCGATACGCTCAACGGTGGCGATGGCAACGACACCATGCACGGCGACGCGGGCGACGACATCATGGACGGCGGCGCCGGTAACGATACGATGTTCGGCGATGCCGGAGACGACGAGATGGCCGGCGGCGCGGGCAACGATGCCATGAGCGGCGGCGCCGGTGATGACGAAATGAGCGGCGGAACCGGCAACGACACGCTCGACGGCGACGCCGGAGATGACACGCTCGATGGCGGCGACGGCACCGATGTCCTGAACGGCGGGGCTGGGGCTGACATCCTGTCGGGCGGCGCCGGCAATGACACCCTGAACGGCGGTAACGGCGATGACGAGTTGTCCGGCGGCAATGGCGCCGACGTCCTCAACGGTGGACTCGGCGATGATGTGCTGACGGGCGGTGCTGGTACCGATACGCACAATTTCGGCGACAACACAGCTACGAACTTCGGCAACGATGAAGTCACCGATCTCAGCTTTGCCGATGGCGATGCCGTTGTTGTCGACGCTCCGCCAGGCTTTGACCCGGCTACAGTGGTAGTGGACGACGACGGCACCAACACCGTGCTGGATTTCGGCTTCGGCGCCATCCAGCTCGATGGCATCACGGGCGGCGCGACACCGTTCGAGTCGATCGCCGAAATCAACACTGCCGCCGGTTATACGGCCGTTGACGTTGTCTAGCGCCGACTAGTAGCGGGGGGGGGGGGGGGGGGGGGGCCCCCCCCGCGGCGCGGGGGGGGGGGGGGGGGGGGGGGGGGGGGGGGGGGGGGGGGGGGGGGGGGGGGGGGGGGGGGGGGGGGGGGG
>NZ_JBVVPO010000052.1:0-62400 GCF_055811795.1 Bradyrhizobium sp. MI1.7 | reverse complement strand
CATCGATCGACTTGACCAATGGCCAACCTGTCAGTGATGTGTCCGAACAGGTGTCAGCCATGTCTCCGGACTAAACATCAAGCCGGGGCATGACACCTGTGTTGTGGCGTCCCGGCTCTGCGCAGCAGCGTTTCACGCTGCAGCGCATCCGGGACACGAGCCTGCTTACCCGATCACCTTGCCGAACTTGTTCGACTTCGGGAAACCCTTCGGCGGCAGGCGGCCGGCATCCGCGCGGGTGCCTTGCCACTCCGCAAGCTCCTTCATGGTCGCGGAGAATTCGCGGCCAGCGGAGTCCTTCCAGGTCAGGCCCGCCTTGGCCTCGAACACGGCGACGTCGGACAGGCCGCCGTCCTTGTACTTCTGCAGGCGCACGCCGCGACCGCGGGCCATCTCCGGCACCTGGTCGAGCGGGAAGACCAGCATCTTGCGGTTCTCGCCGATGACCGCGACGGTGTCGCCGATCACCTCGGTGACCGTGCGCGCCTCGTTCGGCATGTCGACGTTGAGGACCTGCTTGCCTTTCTTGGTGGTGCCGACGCAATCGTCCTCGTTGACGACGAAACCCTGACCCTCGTGGCTCGCGACCAGGAATTTACGCCCGCCCTTGTTGACGAACAGCGCGACGGGAGCGGCCTCCTGCTCGAGGTCGATGAACAGACGGATCGGCTCGCCATGGCCGCGACCGCCCGGAAGCTTCGCGACATCGAGCGAGTAGAATTTGCCGTTGGTGGCGAACAGCAAGAGCTTCGAGGTCGTCTCCGCGAAGAAGGCAAAACCGAGCTTGTCGTCTTGCTTGAAGGCGAGCCCCGAGAGATCCTCGACATGGCCCTTCATGGTGCGGATCCAGCCCTTGTCGGAGACCACGACCGTCACCGGCTCGCGCTCGACGAGGGCTTCTTCCATTGCGGCGAGGTCGTGCTCGGGCGCATCCGCAAAGGTGGTGCGGCGCTTGCCGAGCGGCGTCTTCGGTCCAAACATGTCGCGGACCTTGCCGACCTGCTCGCCGACCTTCTTCCACTGCTCCGGCTCCGAGGCGAGCACCGCGTTGATGCCCTTGAGCTCGGCGCGGAGGTTCTTTTCCTCGGTGCGGATCTCCATTTCCTCGAGCTTGCGCAAGCTACGCAGGCGCATGTTGAGGATGGCCTCGGCCTGCACCTCGGTAAGCTTGAACGCCTTGATCAGCGCCGGCTTCGGCTCGTCCACGGTGCGGATGATCCTGATCACCTCGTCGAGGTTCAAGTACGCGATCAACAAACCGCCCAGAACTTCGAGCCGGTTCTCGATCTGCGCCTTGCGGAAGTTGGTCCGGCGGATCAGGACGTCGCGCAGATGGTCGAGCCATTCGCGCAAGCACTCCGCGAGCCCGACGACCTTGGGGATGCGGCCCTTGATCAGCACGTTGAGGTTCAGCGGAATCTTGTTTTCGAGCTCGGTCAGCCGGAACAACGATTCCATCATCAGGGCGGGATCGACGTTCTTCGACTTCGGCTCGATCACGATGCGGACGTCTTCGGCCGACTCGTCCCTGATGTCGCCGACCAGCGGCAGCTTCTTCTGGTCCAGCAGCTCGGCGACCTTCTCGATCAGGCGCGACTTCTGCACCAGGAAGGGAATCTCGGTGACGACGACGACCCAGGTGCCTCGCGTACCCTCTTCCTGCTCCCATCGAGCGCGAACACGGAACGAGCCGCGACCGGTCGTATAGGCTTCAGCGATCGCCTGCTTGGAATCGACGCAGATGCCGCCGGTCGGGAAATCCGGGCCCTTGACCCACTTCAGCAGCGCCTTGGATTTCGCGTCGGGCTTCTCGATCAGGTGCAGCGCGGCGTCGCAGAGCTCGGCCGCGTTGTGCGGCGGGATCGAGGTCGCCATGCCGACCGCGATGCCTTGCGCGCCGTTGGCAAGCAGGTTCGGAAAGCCGCCGGGCAGCACGACCGGCTCTTTCGACTGGCCGTCGTAGTTGGGCCGGAACTCGACGCCGTCCTCGTCGATGCCCTCGAGCAGAAGCCGCGCCACGTCGGTCATGCGCGCTTCGGTGTAGCGATAGGCAGCCGGGTTATCGCCGTCGATATTGCCAAAATTGCCTTGGCCGTCGACCAGCGGGTAGCGCGAGGAGAAATCCTGCGCGAGGCGTACCATGGCGTCATAGATCGCCTGGTCGCCATGCGGATGGAACGAGCCCATCACGTCGCCGACGATCTTGGCGGATTTCTTGAACGCCGTGCCGGGGTCGAGCCGGAGCAAGCGCATGCCGTAGAGGATGCGCCGGTGCACCGGCTTCAGACCGTCGCGCGCATCCGGCAGCGCACGGTGCATGATGGTGGAGAGCGCATAGGCGAGATAGCGCTCTTCCAGCGCCTCACGCAGCGGCACCTCGTGAATTTCGGCCGGTTCCTCCGGCGGAATCAATCGTTTTCCCATGCCGCCCGGTTAAACCGTGGAAACGAATCGGGCAAGGATCGATTGGTTCCCTGTGGGCGGCTATTGCCCTGCCCAGCCGGCGGTCACTGGCTGCTGGGTCTTGGCTTGCGCGGTGACCGGCGCATTGGTCAGGCAACGCCGGGCGACTTCGATTTCGGCCTCCGTTGCCCCCTTGGACCGCGCCCAACTCTCTGCGGCCGCAGCGGAATATTTCGCCACGTAATACCGGATCACGGTGCAGGATGCCCGGCGAAAGACACCCAGTTGCGGCTCGCCAGCCGCGGCGTCAGGCGCGAACGCAAGCAACGCCGCCGACACGGCGAATCCCTTGATCAACATTTTTGGCTGTCCCCGTTGTGGAACCCTGCGAGGGCCAATTCGACCAGGCGGATTTCGTTCCCGGGGAACTTCCATGTCTGGCGACAGGGCAGAAGCGCTCTCAGGTCATGGCGCCGGAATGGCCAAATTCGCCTGCTGCCGCGTCAGCGCATTGATGAAGCCGGCGCGCGCGTCGGAATGGCCTTGGCCGCGCGGCTCCAGCACATGGCGCAGCAGGAACAGGCCGGTGAGCCGGAAGCCGTCCTGGAGATCCTGGTCGGTGAGGTCGCTCGCGGCCTCGCCACGACGCAGGAACGGCGGCAGGCGCAACAGCCGGTCGCGCCATGGCTCGCCGGCCCCGCGCGACACCGCGCCGCCGGATTTCGGCGAAACATAGATCAGATCCGTGGTCTCGCCGGTCACCGCGCAGTTTTCCAGCGCCAGCCCAAAGCCGAGCTCGGCGAGCATCGCCAGCTCGAAATGGATGAGGTGCACCGCGGCACTGCCGATATCGTCGAAATCATCGAGTGAATGTTCGAGCATCGCAAAGATGTCTTCGTGCGGATCGCGCTCCGGAAGCAGCCGCGCAATCGAGGCGAGATGGGTGACGCCATAGACCCCGTGGGCGGATCCCAGCAGCGTCGCCGCGCGCAGCTTGAGGCCCTCAATCGCATAGGTGCCGAGATGCTCGTCGAGCCGCGCCCGCCACACCACACCGACGCTGTTGCCGGGCTGCAAGAGCGGCCGCATCCGCGAACCGGCGCCACCGCGCACGAGGCCGAGATGCCGGCCGTGCGCACGCGTCAGCAGCTCGACGATGGCGCTGCTCTCGCCATGCCGCCGCACGCCCAGCACGATGCCTTCGTCGGTCCATTCCATGGAACGGAGCTTATCGCATTTCAGGTGAGTGTAGGACGGGCAAAGCGAAGCGTGCCCACCAATTTGATCCGCAGCGCGATTATGGTGGGCACGGCGCGCAAGGGCGCGCCTTTGCCCACCCTACGGCATCGCGCAAGACGTTAGGCGTTGAACCAGCCCTGCGCGTCGCCGCTGAACGAGAAATACAGCCCCATCGCCGTCAACACGCAGGAGACGATCTCGATGACGCTGTCGAGCTCCAGGCCCTTCTCGCCGATGATCTGGCCGAGCGAGATCACGGACAGCACGAGGGCCGCCGCCAGCACCCAGCGCGGCCAGTTCTTGCGCCAACGCGCAGCCAACCAGACGAAATAGACCAGCAGCAGGATCATGCCGCCGGCGAGCATGGTCGCCATCATGATCATCTGCTCGGTCATCTCGGCATTGGGCGTGCGGTCCTGCACCGCGACCGACAGGGCATCCAGCATCAATGACGCATAGAGCAGCGCTTCGAAGCGCCGGACGTTGCTGGGTACGCTCATCGGTGACCGATCTTTTCTTGGTTATTCTTTGGGAAATTCCAGGCCCATCTCGCGATAGCGATCGGGATCGTCGCCCCAGTTTTCGCGCACCTTGACGAACAGGAACAGGTGCACCGGCACGCCCAGGATCTCGCCGATCTCCTTGCGCGAGTCCGCGCCGATCGACTTGATGGTGGCGCCGCCTGCGCCGAGCACGATCTTGCGCTGGCTCTCGCGCTCGACGAAGATCGTCTGCTCGATGCGCACCGACTTGTCCTTGCGCTCCTCCCACTTGTCGGTCTCGACCGTGGATTGGTAGGGCAACTCCTGGTGCAGCTTGCGATAGATCTTCTCGCGCGTGATCTCGGCCGCAAGCTGCCGCATCGGCGCGTCCGACATCTGGTCTTCGGGGTAGAGGAACGGGCCCGGCGGCACGATTTCGGCCAGCGTATGCCTGAGGTCGTCGACGCCGTCGCCCGAGATCGCCGCGATCATGAAGGTCTTTGCAAAGGCCATGCGCTCGTTGGCGGCCTGCGCCAGCGCCAGCAGCTTCTCGCGCTGGACCAGATCGACCTTGTTGATGACCAGGATCTTCTCGTGCTTGACGCTGGCGACCTTGGTGAGGATCGCCTCGGCCTCTTCATCAATCCCGGCCTTGGCGTCGAGCAGCACGCAGACGAAGTCGGCGTCGTGCGCCCCGCTCCAGGCCGTCGAGACCATGGCGCGGTCGAGCCTGCGCTTGGGCAGGAAGATGCCGGGCGTGTCGACCAGGATGATCTGCGCGTTGTCCTCGATGACGATGCCGCGGATCAGCGCGCGCGTGGTCTGCACCTTGCGCGAGACGATCGTGACCTTGGCCCCGACCAGCGCATTGACCAGCGTGGATTTTCCGACATTCGGCGCGCCGATCAGCGCAACGAAGCCGCAGCGCGTTGTGGAGGGCGCCTCGCCGCTTGCTTCAGCCGTCATTGCCGCCGCCAACACCTTCACGTTCGATCATCACTGAGGCCGCCACCTTCTCCGCTGCACGCTTGCTGCCACCGATGCCTTCGGCCGACGCCAATCCCGGCAGATCCACCGCGACGCGGAACTGCGGATCGTGATGCGGGCCGGTGCGCTCGACCTCGCGGTAGACAGGCGTCGGCAGCCCCTTCCCCTGCGCCCATTCCTGCAGCACGGTCTTGGGATCGCGCAAGGGACGCCGCGGCTTGTGCATCCGTTCGGTCCAGTTGCGCCTGACGAATTCCGCCGCCGCCGCATAGCCACC
The DNA here is from genome assembly GCF_055811795.1 of Bradyrhizobium sp. MI1.7. Classification (NCBI taxonomy): domain Bacteria; kingdom Pseudomonadati; phylum Pseudomonadota; class Alphaproteobacteria; order Hyphomicrobiales; family Nitrobacteraceae; genus Bradyrhizobium; species Bradyrhizobium sp. MI1.7. The sequence continues at coordinate 57,012 of NZ_JBVVPO010000052.1, read as the reverse complement.
GTCGAGGAAGACGGCGCCGATCACGGCCTCGCAGATGTCGCCGAGCACGCTCTTGCGCAGGCGGGCATCGGCGCTCGGTCCGACCGAACCGAGCTTGACGTCGTCGAGCAGACCGAGCGACTTGGCAACGTCGGCGCAGCTCTCCTTGCGCACCAGTTCGGCAAGTCGCTTGGACAGCTCGCCCTCGTCGGCATTCGGGAAGGCGTGATACAGCATGTCGGAGACGACGAGCCCCAGCACGTGGTCGCCCAGGAATTCCAGCCGCTGATAGCTGTCGCCGCGCTTGCGCCCAGACTTCAGCGCCGAGACATGCGTGATCGCCTGCATCAGCAGATTCGGATCGGCAAAGCTGTGGCCGATGCGCGCCTCGAGCGCCGCGTTCGCATCCGAGGCCTTGGCCTTGCTGCTGCGCACCCGCTTCTTCTTTGCAGGCGTCTTGGTTTCAGGTGTCTTGGTTTCAGGCGTCTTGGTCGCAAGCGTCTTGGTCGCAGCTTCGCCGTCGGCGCCCGCCGCGGGCTCGGTCGATTGGATCGGGATGTCCTTGGCTTCGTCTTTCATCGGACGATTTTGAAGAAACGGTTCCAGCGCACCGCCCAAGGCCAGCGCCAGAACATCCAGGCATGCTCGCCTTCGGCGATGGAGAAGAAGATCATCTGGGCGCGGCCGATCAAATTCTCCTGCGGCACGTAGCCGACCTGGCCGAGGAAGCGGCTGTCGGTGGAGTTGTCACGGTTGTCGCCCATCATGAAGAAATGGCCCGGCGGCACGTTGTAGACGTTGGTGTTGTCCATGTAGCCGTTGTCGGCGCAGTCCAGCGTCTCATAGGACACGCCGTTCGGCAGCGTTTCCTTCCAGCGCTTCACCCGCGAGATGCCCCCGCCTTCGGAGCCGCAGGGATCCTCGCCGACAAATTCGCTCATCCGCTGCCGCTCGACCGGAGTGTCGTTGATGTAGAGCAACCCATCCTTCATCTGGATGCGGTCGCCGGGAAGGCCGATGACGCGCTTGATGTAATCGGTGGAGTCGTCCTTCGGCAGGCGGAACACGACGATGTCGCCGCGGTTCGGGTCCGAGCCCCAGATCCGCCCCGAGAACAGCGGCGGCGAGAACGGGATCGAGTAGTGGCTATAGCCGTAGGAATATTTCGAGACGAACAGATAGTCGCCGACCAGCAGCGTCGCCTTCATCGAGCCGGACGGAATGTTGAACGGCTGGAACAGGAACGTGCGGATCACGAGCGCGATCAGGAGAGCGTGGATCACGACGCGGATCGTTTCGCCGACGCCGCTTTCAGTTTTCGTTCCCGAAGTCACGCTCATTGCTCTCTCAATTCCGGCCGGCGGTCACAGAGCGCCCTCCTTCCGCGAACAGCCCATCGCTTCGCGGCCCAAGGAGATTGTCCTGATTCTGATAATGAGGGCCAATTCCGGCGTAAAGCCGAATTCGCCCAGCCTGATTTGCGTTCGCGGACTTTTAGACGGTTGTCGGGGGCCACGCAATCAAGGATCGCATCAAAACTGCATAAGACATTGATTTTTAATGTGAATTATAAAAACAGCCCGCCGACGGTCAGGGCTTGGCCAGCGGCACCGCGGAAATGATGACGAAGGCCTGCGCCAGCGGCCAGTCGTCGGTGATCGACAGGTCGATTTTCGCCTCGAACCCCTCGGGCGTCAGGGCCTGGAGCCGGGCCAGCGCCCCGCCCGTCAACTGCATGGTCGGCCGCCCTCCCGGCAGGTTGACCACCCCCATGTCGCGCCACCAGACACCGTTCCGGATGCCGGTACCTAGCGCCTTCGAGCAGGCCTCCTTGGCCGCGAAGCGCTTGGCGTAGGTTGCAACCACCATCTTCTCGCTCTTGGCGCGCCGCTCCGCCTTGGCCCGCTCGGCCGCGGTGAAGATGCGGTCGAGGAAACGCTCGCCATGGCGCTCGATCACCTTGCCGACGCGGGTGATGTCGATCAGGTCGGAGCCGATGCCGATGATCATGCCCGGCTCCGGCCGCGGTCCATCGCCGCGCGCATGCTGCGCACCGTCTCGGCGAGCCCGACGAACAGCGCCTCGCCGATCATGTAGTAGCCGATGTTGAGCTCCATGATCTCCGGCAGCGCCGCGATCGTCTCCGCCGTCGCATAGTCGAGCCCATGGCCCGCATGAACCTCGAGCCCCGCTTCCTTGGCCAGCTTCACCCCTGCCACGATCCGCTGCCATTCCGCCTCGGCCTTCCCGGTGTGGCCGTCGACGACGGCGTCGCACCAGGCCCCCGTGTGGATCTCGATCACGGGCGCACGCAGCCGCGCCGCCATCTCGATCTGCGCGGGATCGGCGGCGATGAACAGCGAGACCCGGATGCCCGCATCGTTCAGCCGTGCGATGTAGGGCGCGAGCGCATTGTGCTGGCCGACCACGTCGAGGCCGCCTTCGGTCGTCACCTCCTGGCGGCGCTCCGGCACGAGGCACACCGCGTGCGGCTTGGTCGCAAGCGAGATCCGCATCATGTCGTCGGTCGCCGCCATCTCGAAATTGAGCGGCCTGGAGATCTCGGCCTTCAGCCGCGCCATGTCCTCGTCGCGGATGTGGCGGCGATCCTCGCGCAGATGCGCGGTGATGCCGTCGGCGCCGGCCTCGATCGCCAGCAGCGCGGCGCGCACCGGATCGGGATGGCGGCCGCCGCGCGCGTTACGCACGGTTGCGACGTGGTCGATATTGACGCCGAGGCGGAGCGGAGAAGCGGACATTTCAGGACTCACGAAATCAGGGAGATGGACGCATACGAGAGGCGTCTATCCATTAACACGTTCGACACGGGCCACGACCGCCTTGGCGCGCAGCTGGGCGAGGATCGCGCTCAGATGCTTGAGATCGTAGACCTCGAGGTCGATCGTCGTCTCCGTGAAATCGGGCGAGCGGCGCTGCATGCTGATGTTGTCGATGTTGCCGTCGTGCTCGGCGATCACGGTCGCGATCTGTGCCAGCGCGCCGGGCTCGTTGACGTTCTCGACCTTGATGCGGGCCGGGAAGCGCTGCGGGGCGGAATCCTCGATGTCCCAGCGCACGTCGAGCCAGCGCTCCGGCTCCTCCTCGAAATCCTTCAGGGCCGGCGCCTGGATCGGGTAGATCGTGATCCCCTCGCCCGGCGTGACGATGCCGACGATGCGGTCCCCGGGCACGGCGCCGCCGTTCGGCGCGAACTTCACCGGCAGGTCGGAATTGATGCCGCGGATCGGGATCGCGACCGGGCTGCGCGGCGGCTCCGACGACTTCTCCCTGAGCTTGGCGGCGAGCCCCTTCTTGACGCCGTAGCGCGCGATGCGCTCCTCCTTGTAGTCGGGATACATCGCACGCGCGACGTGGGAGGCCTTGATCTCGCCGCGGCCGACCGCCGCCATGACGTCCTCGATCGAGGTGCGCGCCAGCCGCGGCAGCGCGCCCTTGAGCTTGTCATCGGCGTATTCGATCTTGGCGCGCTCGAACAGGCGTTCGACGATGCGCCGGCCGAGACCGACATATTGGTCGCGCACCGCCGTCCTGGTGGCGCGGCGGATCGCGGCGCGCGCCTTGCCGGTGACCGCGAGCGTTTCCCAGGCCGAGGGCGGCGCCGCCTGCGCCTCCGAGGTCAGCACCTCGACCTCGTCGCCGTTCTGGAGCTCCGAGGACAGCGGCGCGAACTGGCCGTTGATCTTGCAGCCGACGGCGCTGTTGCCGACGTCGGTATGCACGGCATAGGCGAAGTCGATCACATTGGCATGGCGCGGCAGCGCGATCAGCTTGCCCTTCGGGGTGAAGCAGAACACCTGGTCGTGGAACAGCTCGAGCTTGGTGTGCTCGAGGAATTCCTCGGGGTTGGCGCTCTCCGAGAGGATGCCGATGGTGTGGCGCAACCAGGCGAACGCATTGGACTCGCGCTTGAGAAACTCGGTCGGCGAGCCCACGTCTTCCTTGTAGAACACGTGTGCGGCGATGCCGCGCTCGGCGATCTGGTCCATCGCCTCGGTACGGATCTGCAGCTCGACGCGCTGGTTGCCGGGGCCGATCACCGTGGTGTGGATCGAGCGGTAGTCGTTCTGCTTCGGCGTCGAGATGTAGTCCTTGAAACGCCCGGGCACGACCGGCCAGTTGGTGTGGACGATGCCGAGCGCGCGATAGCAGGCCTCGATGTCGTTGACGACGAGGCGGAAGCCGAAGATGTCGGACAATTGCTCGAAGCCGACCGACTTGCGTTCCATCTTGGTCCAGATCGAGAACGGCTTCTTGCGGCGGCCATAGACCCGCGCGCCGAGCCCCCGGTGGCGCAGATTGTTGGAGAGCTGGTCCTCGATCTCGCCGATCAGGTTGCGGTTGCGCTCGGCGAGCGCGTCGAGCCGCTGCATCACCACCGAATAGGCTTCGGGATCGAGGGTGCGGAAGGACAAATCCTCCAGCTCCTCGCGCATTTCCTGCATGCCCATGCGCCCGGCCAGCGGCGCATAGATGTCGAGCGTCTCCTCGGCAATGCGCCGTCGCGACTCCGGCGGCACGAAGTCCAGCGTACGCATGTTGTGCAGGCGGTCGGCGAGCTTGACCAGCAGAACGCGGACATCGTCGGCAATGGCCAGCAACAATTTGCGCAGGTTCTCGGCCTGCTTGGCCTCGCGCGACACCAGCTCCAGCCGCTTCAGCTTGGTCAGGCCCTCGACCAGCGCGCCGATCTCGGGCCCGAAGATCTGGTCGATCTCGGCACGCGTCGCCTCGGTGTCCTCGATCGTGTCGTGCAGCAGGGCAGCCACGATGGTGGCGTCGTCGAGCTTCAGATCGGTGAGAATCGCCGCCACTTCGAGCGGGTGCGAGAAATACGGATCGCCCGAGGCACGTGTCTGCGAGCCGTGCGCCTTCATGGCGTAGACATAGGCGCGGTTCAGCAGGTCTTCGTTGGTATTGGGATTGTAGGACCTGACGCGCTCGACGAGGTCATATTGACGCATCATGCGCGCGCGAGGCTTGGCCGGGCGCCCCACCGGCGCAGTCGGGGCCACGGCAACCGATTCGGTTGCGGCCAGCATCTGCGTTTGTCTCCGGCGCCGATACACCATGCCATCCTGCCTTCAAACGGACCATGAGCTGCCCGTTGCATACATCTTAGCCCCGATCGCGCGTGCGTCCGATCAATTCGGTGACAGGCGCGCAACGCGATGCGGCAACGCTATGGTAACCACGAAAACGCCAACAAAAGCAAAGGCCCGAACACGGGTTCGGGCCTTTGATAAGATCACAAGAAATCGACGACTGCGACGGGACGATTACTCGTCCTCCTCGGGCTGTTCTTCCGGCGGCGCGAGGCCCTCGAGGCCCTTCAGGAGCTCCTCTTCGGTCATGCGCTCAACGGCAACTTCGGTATCGTCGGCATCGACGCTGGCACCGGCGGAACCGATCAGCGGGACCGTATCGGGCTCGGGCTCGTCGACCTCGACGAATTTCTGGAGCGAGTGGACCAGCTCCTCGCGGAGGTCCTCCGGCGAGATGGTTTCGTCCGCAATTTCGCGTAAAGACACAACGGGGTTCTTGTCGTTATCGCGGTCAACCGTTAGTTGTGAACCGGACGAAATCATGCGGGCCCGGTGGGCGGCCAGCAGGACCAGGTCAAACCGGTTGTCGACCTTGTCGATACAATCTTCTACGGTGACGCGAGCCATGGACTGTCGCTCCGTTGTGGGTGGGACGAAATATGTGGATGATTGGGGCTAGTTATAGGGGACAGGGCGATTTCGCAAGGCCAATTTGTGATTTGGCCTCGCCAAACGGCTCTGCTACCCCCACATTGGGGCTGGGATGGGTGGTTTGCCGGGCTGCTGTTGAGGGTGGCACCGGGCGTATGCAGGTCCGCCATAACTATACCTTGATTGCCACGACTTCTCCGGATTTGCGGTTTCGACGGGCTTCGGCGGCACCATAGACCTGCGCGGCTTGCTGTCGCCGCGCCAACAATAAACGATCAATCACGAACGCTACGCGAGCAAACTGAATGTCACCTTCTGCCACTAACAAGATCGCGCTCTTCATCGACGGGGCCAATCTCTACGCGACGGCGAAAACTCTCGGCTTCGACATCGACTACAAGCGCCTGCTGAAGGAGTTTCAGAGCCGCGGGACGCTGTTGCGGGCGTTCTACTACACCGCGATCATCGAGGATCAGGAGTACTCCTCGATCCGCCCGCTGATCGACTGGCTCGACTACAACGGCTACACGGTCGTCACCAAGGCGACCAAGGAGTTCATCGACGCCTCCGGCCGCCGCAAGGTCAAAGGCAACATGGACATCGAGCTCGCCGTGGACGCCATGGAGCTCGCCGAGCACATCGACCAGATGGTGCTGTTCTCGGGTGACGGCGACTTCCGCTCCCTGGTCGAAGCCGTCCAGCGCCGCGGTGTCCGGGTCACCGTGATCTCCACCATCGCGAGCCAGCCGCCGATGATCGCCGACGAGCTGCGCCGCCAGGCCGACGTCTTCACCGACCTCGTCGAGCTGCAATCCAAGCTCGGCCGCGACCCGTCCGAACGACCCGCCCCGCGTGACCGCGGCGAGCGTGGCGAGGGACGCCATCACGCCCCGCAGTTCCTCCAGCGCGCGACCACGATGGCGCCGAGGGGCGATGACGACTTCGAGGAGTGAGGCGGCCCGGTCAAGCCGCCAGCCTCTCACCCTCGTTCCCGACCGTGACTGTCCGCTTTGTCCGCGCCTGGTCGCCTTTCGCGAGGCGAACCGCGCGCGCGAGCCGTTGTGGCACAACGCGCCGGTCCCCCCCTTCGGCGACATCAAGGCGCGCCTGCTGATCGTCGGCCTTGCACCAGGCATGCAGGGCGCCAACCGCACCGGCCGCCCCTTCACCGGCGACTATGCCGGCGACCTGCTCTACGCCACGCTGCTCGAATACGGCTTCGCCAAGGGCACCTATCAGGCGCGGCCCGACGACGGCCTGAAGCTGGTCGACTGCCGGATCGCCAATGCCGTGCATTGCGTTCCGCCGCAGAACAAGCCGCTGCCGGTCGAGATCAACACCTGCCGCCAGTTCCTCGGGGCTACCCTGGCGTCGATGCCGAAGCTGCGCGCGATCGTCGCGCTCGGACGGATTGCGCACGACACGGTGCTCAAGCCGCTGAACCTGAAGGCCTCGCAAGCTCCCTTCGGCCACGGCGCCGTGCATCAGGCCGGCGCATTCAGGCTCTACGACAGCTATCATTGCTCGCGCTACAACACGAACACCGGCGTGCTGACGACGGACATGTTCCGCAGCGTGTTCGCGAAGGTGAAGGCCGACCTGGACTAGGGTTCGGCTGGATTGGCCTTCAGCCAGTCCAGGACATCGCCGGCGTTCCGGTCCGGCGGAAACACCGGATAGAACACATGCGTGACTTTGGCGTCGTCGATGATCAGCGCAAGCCGCTTGATCAAGGTCAGGCCAGCGACCTCCATGGTCGGCAGATTGAGGGCGCGCGTCAGCGCCAGCTTCTCGTCCGACAGCACGGGGAACGGCAGGTGCAGCCGCGATGCCATCTCGGTCTGGTACGCGTTGCTCTGGGTCGAGAGGCCGTACACCTGGGCGGCGCCGGCAGCTTTCAGCTCGGCAAACAGATCACGAAACGCGCAAGTCTGCGGCGTGCAACCGCGCGCGCCCGGGATCATGTCCCAATCGTCGACCAGTCCGATCTTGCCGGGCTCGCCGGTGCGCGGATAGGCGAACACCACGGTCCGGCCGGAGAGTGCTGACAGATTCACCGACGTATCGTCGGTCGCGAGCAGGCTGACCGGAGGCAAGGTCATGCCCTTGAGATGCGCGGCGCCGCCGTCGTCGGCGGGTGCGGGAATCTGGCTCCAATCGACCTCGAGCAGGTTCTTCTGAGTCATCCGCCAACCTCTTGCCGCTATCCCCTCGCCCGCAACAGCCGGCCCTTCTCCCGGCTCCAATCGCGCTTCTTCTCGGACTCGCGCTTGTCGTGCAGCTTCTTGCCCTTTGCAACCGCCAGCTGCAGCTTGGCCCGTCCGCGCTCGTTGAAATAGAGCTTGAGCGGGATCAGCGTCATGCCTTCGCGGTCGACCGCGCCCATCAGCTTGTTGATCTGCTTGCGATGCAGAAGCAGCTTTCGCGGCCGCTTGGGTTCGTGATTGAAGCGGTTGCCCTGGAGATATTCGGGAATGGTGGCGTTGATCAGCCAGATCTCGCCGTCCTTGGAATCGGCGTAGGACTCCGCGATCGTGCTCTTGCCGTTGCGGATCGATTTGACCTCGGTGCCGGTGAGCGCAATGCCCGCCTCGATCGTGTCTTCGATCGCATAGTTGAAGCGGGCCTTGCGATTTTCCGCCATGACCTTGATAGGACGTTCGTTCTTATCGGCCATAACAGACAAATCCGGTCGAGATGCGCGCGTAAGCTAACAGTTTGGATGAAGCGCGCGCGTCACTTCTTGAGGAGATCGCGGATCTCGGTCAGCAGTTCGACCTCGGCCGACGGCTTCGCTGGAGCAGCGGGCGCAGCCTCTTCCTTGCGCTTCAGCGTGTTCATGGCGCGGATTACCAGGAACAACACGAAGGCAACGATGATGAAGTTGATCGTCAGCGTCAGGAAGCTGCCGTAAGCAAGTACTGCACCTTGCTTTTTCGCATCCGCTAAGTTGGTGGCGGTCACCGCCTTCGACAAGGGGGCGAAGTAGTTCGAGAAGTCGAGGCCGCCGGTCGCGGCGCCGATGATCGGCATGATGACGTCACCGACCAGCGACGTGACGATGGCGCCGAAGGCCGCACCGATGATGACGCCGACGGCGAGGTCGACGACGTTGCCTTTCATGGCGAACTCGCGGAACTCCGTGAGCATCTTCCTGCCCTTCTCGTCGACGCTCATGAACGGCTCCCCGGTTGGCTAAATCAGTTGATCAGCCCAGCATGAACCATCGCGCTGCGCACGGCAACGCGCGTCGGCTCGGTGACCGGAACCATCGGCAGGCGCAGCGTCTCGTCCAGCTTGCCGAGCAGCGACATCGCGTACTTGATCGGCGCCGGATTGCTCTCGATGAAGAGGTTGTTGTGCAGCGGCATCAGCTTGTCGTGGATTGCGAGCGCCGCCTTGGTGTCGCCCTTCGCCCAGGCGGCCTGGAATTCCGAGCACAGGCGCGGCGCGACGTTCGAGGTCACCGAGATGCAGCCATGGCCGCCATGCGCCATATAGCCGAGGATGGTCGCGTCCTCGCCGGAGAGCTGGTTGAAATCCTCGCCCATCGCCGCGCGCTGCTGCGAGACGCGGACCATGCTGGCGGTGGCGTCCTTGACGCCGGCGATGTTCTTCAGCTCCCACAGCCGCTTCATGGTGTCGACCGACATGTCGATCACCGAGCGCGGCGGAATGTTGTAGATGATGATCGGGATGCCGATCGCATCGTTGATCGCCTTGAAGTGCTGGTACATCCCTTCCTGGGTCGGCTTGTTGTAATAGGGCGTCACGACCAGCACGGCATCCGCGCCAGCCTTCTCGGCGTGCTGCGCGAGCTCGATCGCCTCTTTCGTCGAATTGGAGCCGGCACCCGCGACCACGGGTACGCGCCCCTTGGCTTCAGCGATGCACCATTCGACGACCTTCTTGTGCTCGTCATGGCTGAGCGTCGGGCTCTCGCCGGTGGTGCCGACCGGGACCAGGCCGTTGGTGCCTTCCGAGATCTGCCAGTTGACCAGCGAGCGGAACGCCGCCTCATCCAGCGAGCCGTTCTTGAACGGCGTGACCAAGGCGGTGAACGATCCCCGGAATTTCGTCTTGGCTGCCATGGACTTCCTCCGTACGCGGCTATCTCTTGAGCAAGCTGCATTCATATCGGGTCTATCCCGCCGGTAAAAGACCCGCTTCCGTGTGACGCACCGTTTAGGCCGCGATTTTGCCGCGGTGGTGGTGCAAACCGGGCAAAGGTAAGCAGCTGTTGGTATTTTGTCCGCATATTCAAGCGAATACAGCTAGGTCTTGAGCCAACTGACTGATTCGGGGCGACCAAACGCCGTGACCTCCTTTCCTCGTTCCGCATGGCGATCCACCGGTCTGGCCGTGTGCCTCATGGCCGGGCTGTCGGTCGGCTGCGCCGCCCTGGCCAAGTCCAATGAGACGACCGCGGACGGGGCCAAGGACACCGCGAAGGGATCCGCCAAGGAAACACCGAAGCAAACAACGAAGGGAACCGGCAAGGAAGCACCGAAGGGCGCGAGCAAGGGAGCAGCTGCCGCCCCGGCCAAGGATGCCGCGAAGAAACCCGGCAAGGATGCTGGCAAGGACGCCGCCAAGGATGCAGGCAAGAGCGCCGGCAAGGAACCCGCCAAGGACAAGCCCAAGCCCGCAGCCGCCGCGCCAAAATCACAGCCGGCCGCCAATGGCTCGTCCCCCAAGACCGCACCCGCGCCGGCCGTGACGGCCACCGTCAGGCCTGCCGCCCCGGCGCCCGTCGCCAAACCCGTCGCAGCTCCTCTGCTTGCGCCGGCGACCCGCCAGCACGCCACGCCGCGCAAGCCGGTCACGCCGGCCGCGGTCGCTGCGACCTCCTCGACGTCGCAGGCCGACAAGGACACGCTTGAGAACGTCATCGAGCTCGTGCGCAAGCGCAAGGCGGCCGACGCCACCAATTACGCTGCCTCGATCTCGGATCCCGTCGCGCGAAAGCTCGCCGAATGGATCATCCTGCGCAGCGAGGACAATGGCGCGACCGTGGAACGCTATCGCGCCTTCCTCTCCGCCAATCCGAGCTGGCCGTCGCAGACCTTCCTGCGCCGGCGCCTCGAGGCCGCGATGTGGGACGACAGGCGCGACGATTCGGTCGCGTGGTCGTGGTTCGAGAATGAATCGCCTGTGTCCGCCAAGGGCCGCTTCACGCTCGCCAAGGCGATGCTGGCGCGCGGCGACCGCGCCAACGCCGAGCGGCTGGTGCGCGAGGCTTGGCGTAGCGATCCGATGTCGGAGGAGACCGAGAACAACGCGCTCGACCAGTTCGGCGCCCTGCTGACGCCGGGCGACCAGAAGGCGCGGATGGACACCTTGCTCTACGGCAGCGAGAACGAAGCCGCGCTCCGCGCCGCAAAGCGCCTCGGCGCCGGCTATCTCGCGCTCGCCAAGGCCCGCATCGCCTCCGTCAAGAAGGCGCCGAACGCGCGCGCGCTGCTCGACGCCGTGCCGCGCGAGCTGCACAACGATCCCGGCTTCATCTTCAGCAAGATCCAGCTCCTGCGCCGCGAGGAGAAGTTCGCCGAAGCCGCCCAGCTGATGCTGTCGGCGCCGAAGGATCCGAACCGTCTCTACAATCTCGACGAATGGTGGATCGAGCGGCGCCTGCTGGCGCGCAAGATGATCGACACCGAGGAATTCCGCAGCGCCTATCTGATCGCGCGCGACGCGGCCCTGCCCTCGCGCGACATCTACAAGACCGAGCAGGAGTTCACCGCCGGCTGGATCGCGCTGCGCTTCCTCAACGACCCCGCCGCCGCCACCCAGCATTTCGCCCGCATCGGCGTCGGCAGCGTCAATCCGACCACGCTGGCGCGCGCCGGCTATTGGCAGGGCCGCGCGGCGGAAGCGGCGGGCCGCCAGCAGGAGGCGCGCAATGCCTACGCCCGGGCGGCCGAGCAATCCACCAGCTATTACGGCCAGCTCGCGCGCGCAAAACTCGGCCTGCCGCAGATCGAGCTCAACAGCCAGCCGCGCGGCCGCAGCGCCGAACGGCTGGAGATCGTGCGCGCCGCGCACCTGCTCTACGAGCTCGACGAACGCGAGATGGCGATACCTGTTCTCGCCGACATGGGCGAGAACGGCGATCCCGAGGCGCTTGCCGGCCTTGGCGAGCTCACCCAGCGCTACAGCGACGCGCGCGGCATGCTGCTGCTCGGCAAGGCTGCGCTCAACCGCGGCCTCCCCTTCGACTTCTACGCCTATCCCGTCAACGGCATTCCGCAGTTCACGCCGATCGGCCCCGAGGTCGAGCGCAGTATCGTCTATGCGATCGCGCGGCAGGAAAGCGCGTTCAACCCCTCCGTGGTCTCGCCGGCGCAGGCTTACGGCCTAATGCAAGTGACGCCGGACGCCGCGCGTTACGTCTGCAAGCGGCACGGCGCGACCTACGATCTGGGGCGGCTGAAGAACGATTCGGTCTACAACGCCACGCTCGGCTCGGCCGAGCTCGGCGGACTGCTCGAGGACTACCGCGGCTCCTACATCATGACCTTTGCCGCCTACAATGCCGGCCGCGGCAGCGTGAAGAAATGGGTCGACCGCTACGGCGACCCGCGCGATCCCAAGGTCGACGCGGTCGACTGGGTCGAGCTGATTCCGTTCTCCGAGACGCGCAACTACGTGCAGCGGATCATGGAGAATCTTCAGGTCTACCGCGCCCGCTTCGGCGGCGGCACACGGTTGCAGATCGAAGCTGACCTGCGCCGCGGCACCGGCAGCGTGGAATAGAGTCATCCTCCTGTGCGCTCCCGATTGACCGCCGAGAGCGTCGGCGGCGAGTGCCGCAGCGCGTCCGGACGTGAGCTGCTGAAGAAGAGCTGAAGCTCGCGCGTGATCTTCAGGCAAGCCTTGCTCGACACTGAGCCCCGAGCGCTCCCTGGTCGCAGTCCGATCGGCAAGCTCGCCGTTCCACCTCCTCGAGGATGAAGGCGTCGATTGCCGCCTGCTGCAGCGTCAGGACGATGGGGCGCTTGCAAGGCCATGCCGTCAACGGCAGTCGGCCCGTTGCATACATTGCGCGGAGATGCCCGCAGCGCAGGGGCCCCTCCTCCGTAACAGCCTCGTCCAGATCGTCACGGACGATGGAGCACGAGAGCAACGCCAGCCCTCCGCCAGCATTCCGCGGCGTTAGAACAGCCATGCCGCCAAAAGAAAAGCCCCGGCGGTTTCCCGCCGGGGCTCTCTGTCAGGTCGTTAGACCAAACTTACCAGTTGCGCTGAGCGCGGAGCAGCAAGCTGACCGTGCTCTGATCCTTCAGCTCGTACACAGCACCCGGCTTGGCCACAGCAAACGCAGGGCCAGCAGCGAGCGTGCTGATCGTGCCCGCGAACTTCTGGTCGAGCATGGTGTAAGCCACGTCCGCCGAGAAGGTCAGGTTCTTCACCGGCGTCCAGCGGGTGATCACACCAATCGTGCCGATGTTGAAGTTCGGGTTGCAAGAGGTGATACCCGCAGTGGCGGCACCCAACGTAGCGAGTTGGCCGCAAATGGCAGCCGCACCAGCGGCGCCGTACGTCAGCTGAGCGTACGAACCGTAGATTGCGGTGTTCCAGTACGGATCCCAGTTGTGGGTGTAGGCGCCGCGCATACCCCAGCTCGTAACCGTGTTGATGCCGGTTCCGTTGGCGAACACACCGTCAGCCGCACCGGCAAGGCCAATGCTCTGATAGGCACCAGCCAGGTTGGTACCGCCGAACATTGCATAGTTCTGCGAAGCCAAGCTCTGGAAGTTGTAGCGGGTCGCACCATCGGTGTAGACCGCCTGGACGTTGATCACGTCGCCCGCACCAGTCGGAATGTTCTTGATGGACAACGCCGCCTGGACAGCCCAGCCCCACTTGTCGCCCGGATGACCGGCCGCTTCGGTTCCGACAAGTCCCGGAGTCGCGTAGTACGCTACGTGGTTGTTGTGCGCCGCGGCGGACAACTGGAACAGACCCCAAGCCTGGTCAATACGGACCATACCCTGGATGTCAGGAGCCCGCGTGCCGCCGAAGGCATTGATGCCGTAGCCGCCGGTACCAAAATTCGCGATCGAAATGCCGGCGCTGGTGTTGTACAGGTTGCTCTGATAGTAGGCCGTCGGATCCACCGCCGAAATCGCGGCAGTGATGCCCTGACCGAAGTCGGCAGTATAGGTGAACTGGTTCACACCAGTGACCGTGCCGCCGCCGCCAGTCAGACCGTCGAAGTTGTTACCCGGATAGTTGGTCCAGGGAGCGTCGAACTGGGCAACAGCTTTACCCATCGTGAAGCCCGCGAACTGGATGAAGGCGTAGTACACACCGAGCGTACCGCCAGCGATGGCGCCCGCGTTGGCATTGTTCGGAGCGCTAACGCCCGTTGCGCCGAGCTGCGAGTAAACGGTGGAGCCGTTGCCGGTGCCGTTGCCCGAGTAGGTATCCGTCGTCCACGAGAACACCACGTCGGCGAAGGTACGAACCACGCCGTATTCGGTCGCGGTGCGCGTGTCGACGTTGAAGTCTTCACGGGCGCGAGTGACGTAGTAGTTCGTCAGACGGTTCGCAGAACCGTTAACACTGCTGAAGTTACCGTTGAAATCGGTCGCGTTGACCGCGACTTCAGCACGCAGATAACCACCCAGCTTGATGCAGGTGTCAGTGCCCGGGATGTAGTAGAAACCCGCACCGTAGAGCGAGCAGATCCTCACGTATTCGACCGCCTTGGCCTTTACGGGAAGATCAGCCGCTTGTGCTCCGCCGACGGCAAGCAGTGCTGCCGCAGAACCGAGCAAAAGGCCCTTGAATTTCATGTTAAACCTCCAAGTTGAAGCCCCGTACAATTCCTCGTACAAAGCCGTTTGAACCACCCGCGAAAAAACGTTGGAAATCAACGCATCCTCGTAGCGAAGGTGGACTTAAGCGAACCACCTAAAACGGGACGACCTCGGGATGCCCCCCTCCGTCGCTCAGTCACAATTACCGAACGTCTTTGCACACACAACAAGAGAACGCTCCGTAGCGAGCCCATGACGTTTGTTTTCCGAAGGGTGTTGCACAAATAACACGCAGATGTGATCGAAGCGCGCTCGCAACATATTGTTTTTGCTTATGTTTCTAGGACGGTTCCGTTTGCCGTCAAAATTCCCCACCTGAGGCGTTGTGGACGGAACTCCGGCCTGAACAGGCTTTGACGCGCACGAATCGTGGAATCAGAAGGAGACTCAAGGAGAAGGCACACAGGTCTTCCCGCGACTCTCCACCAGGCGCAGACATGGTCGCGGCAACGCCCAAGGCGCGCTGCGAAGGCTCTTTGTCGATGGTGGGGATGATTGAGACCGGAGCGGACAGCTCGGCTGGCGGAGACGGAGGGATTCGAACCCTCGATAGGCCTTTACAAGCCTATAACGGTTTAGCAAACCGCCGCCTTCAGCCACTCGGCCACGTCTCCAATATGCCGGGTATGCCCGACACGGCGGCGAGCCGCAAGCGGCAGAATCAAGGTCTGTGCGTTCTTTCACCTGAAAGCGACCGCCGGACGACCGCGAAAGCCTGGCGCATGGATCAGCGCGGCACGCGCAACCGATTCGCGCTCTCTATATATGTGCGCATCCATCCACGGGATTGCCGGATCCGCCGCTGCCAGGGCGCATTCAGCACCACCTCGCCGGCTCAGATATTGAACCAGACGCCGGAGCTGCGCCGGGACGGAAGGCCCAAGACCTCTACATCCCCGGCAAGAGGCCCGTCTTGTGCGGCCGTCCGGGTTCCAGAGCGGAATCGTCGGGCGGCGGCTCGGTCATGCCGCGCGGGTCCGGGTGGCGACACGACGAAGGAACTTGATTGAGCGCAATCCGGCGCACCCGTGAAGACAAGGGTGCGGATGCGATTCTCGGCTCAGTGAGCCGAGACCCACGCCCTCGCCTCGCGCTGCGCGGCCGAGATCTCGGCGTCCGACATCTGCCCGGCGACTTCCTGGCGCAGCGCCACGGCGTCCCTGCGGCCCTTCAGCGCGGCGAGGTTGAACCATTTATGCGCCGCGACGAGGTCAACGAGGCCGGAGCGGCCGCTCGCCCAATAGATCCCGCGCTCGAACAACACGTCCGACAGCGCGCTCGCGTCGATCGGCGTCGCCGTCTCCAGATCGAAAGTACCCTGAAACATAACGCATCCCCTTTTTTTCTGCCGCCTCGTTCCCCCGAGCGCGGCTCCCGTCCAAAGACCTGTTCAACTCATCCCCATGCCGTTTGCCGGCTTGTTGAAGGCGATGATGGCGGGCAAATTTGAATGGCAGTTTAAGTATCGCGATGAAGCAGACGTAAACGCACCCGCACGGCGCGCGCGCGACGAATGCAAGAAGTCCCCGCTTTGCAGGCACTTCTGCGATTCGTCAGATTCGGTTTACCCTGGGATTTTGGGAGAACGATAACCATCGCGCGCGGTGACGCGCGCCCTGCGGTTACAATTCATGGGAGGGGCGCGTTGTGGGAGGGGCGCGCTGGCAAGGCCACACAGGCGCCTCGCGCGGCGGCGCCACCCCGTGGCCGGCAGGCCGCGCAGCGCGAAGCGCGCGACTTTAGGAATCGGAGCGCCGGCCTCGCATTGCGCCTGCGCGGCGAACGACAGTTCGCCCCAGCCCTCGCCTGCCCCAAGGCAGCGCGGCCACGTCACGGTCAGATCAGCAATGTGGGAAAAGGGAATGCCGGCAATACCCCGGCCTCAAGAGAACGAGGGCGTCGGCGAACACGTCAGGACCAGATTCCACGTTGGCCCGAAGGCCGCTTGTGAAATTGCGGAGCCCTTGAGAAGGAGAACCGCACCGAACGAAGAAAACTTGTTTCTTCTGCCGGACCGTACTTTGGCGAGCGAACCCGCGAAAGAGAACGATCCGACCGTTGGCCTGATGTCTCGCCGACACCCTCTATCGCCGACCAGAACCTGTTAGAAGGCGCTGATGACGTGCCGGCTCTCTAGGAGCCGGCAACTTCAGAAGCGAAGTTACTTCTTCTTCGCGACCTTGCGGGTCTTCTTCGCAGTCTTCTTCACTGCGCTCTTCGCCTTCTTCGCCTTCTTCGCCTTCTTCGCTTTCTTGGCCATGTTGCCCTCCGATGTGTGAGATGGCTGTAATCGCTGCATGCAGTCGGGGATCGAATGCACACTCATCCCGAATACACCAACACGACGAAAAAAACAGCTTCTCGCTTAAAGAAGTGTTGACGGCACAACGCGCCTGCGCTTGGCGAGCGCGATGCGGGCGCACTGCATGACGCGTGCTTGCGATCGCGGGGAGTGCCCGCATCGTCGATGTTTGCGCGAGATGCGATTGCAGAAAAACACTACACGGCAAGTATTTTTCTGCACGCGCGCATTGCGCATGCGCGATGCGATGATGTGCATCGTCGATCCCGCGATCGCCGCGCAAGGGCGCTTCGCGGACTCTGAGTCGCGAGTTTTGGCAACGAAAATATTTTCATGCTTAACGGCGCAAGCGCTCGTCAGCGCGTGTGGAAGCCGCCGTTTTGCGCGAATCGCGTGGCGGCGATTCGGCCGCCGCATCGCCGTCGGTCGGGATGGAGTTTGCCGCCGAGGGTGCGCGCGAGCGTCGCAGCGCGAACCGGAAGCGAGGTGACGAAGCGTATCCGTCACCTCGTTCGAACGTGTGACGTCAGATGCCGAGCTTCGACTTCAAGAGGTCGTTGACGCTCTGCGGGTTGGCCTTGCCGCCGGACGCCTTCATCACCTGGCCGACGAACCAGCCGAGCGACTGCGGCTTGTCCTTGACCTGCGCGGCCTTGTCGGGATTGGCCGCGATGATGTCGTCGACCACCTTCTCGATCGCCGAGAGATCGGTGACCTGCTTCATGCCGCGGCTTTCGACCAGCGCGCGCGGATCGCCGCCCTCCTGCCAGACGATCTCGAACAGATCCTTGGCGATCTTGCCGGAGATCGTGCCCTCGCCGATCAGGTCGATGATCGCAGCCAACTGCTCGGCGTTGACCGGAGCGCCCGTAATATCCCGCCCTTCCTTGTTGAGACGGCCGAACAGCTCGTTGATCACCCAGTTCGCCGCCACCTTGCCGTCGCGGGCACGGTTGCCGAGCGTATCCAGCACCGTCTCGTAGAACACCGCGCTCTCGCGCTCGGCGACCAGCACGCTCGCATCGTAAGCCGACAGGCCGAAATCAGCGACGAAGCGCGCCTTCTTCTGGTCCGGCAGCTCCGGCAGCTCTGTCTTCAGCTCGTCGACGAAGCTTTGCGAGAATTCCAGCGGCAGCAGGTCGGGATCGGGGAAGTAGCGGTAGTCATGCGCCTCTTCCTTGGACCGCATCGATCGCGTCTCGCCCTTGTTGGGATCATAGAGCCGCGTTTCCTGGTCGATCTCCCCGCCGTCCTCGAGGATCTCGATCTGGCGCCGCGCCTCGTACTCGATCGCCTGGCCGATGAAGGTGATCGAGTTCATGTTCTTGATCTCGCAGCGGGTGCCGAGCGGCGCGCCCGGCTTGCGCACGGAGACGTTGACGTCGGCGCGCAAGGATCCCTTCTCCATGTCGCCGTCGCAGGTGCCGAGATAGCGCAGGATCGAGCGCAGCTTGGTCACATAGGCCTTGGCCTGCTCGGCGTCGCGGATGTCGGGCTTGGAGACGATCTCCATCAGCGCCACGCCGCAACGGTTGAGATCGACATAGGACATGGACGGCGACTGATCGTGCAGCAACTTGCCCGCGTCCTGCTCAAGATGAAGGCGCTCGATGCCGATGGTCGCGGTCTTGCCGCCATCCAGTTCGACCACGACCTCACCTTCGCCGACGATCGGCGACTTGTACTGGCTGATCTGGTAGCCCTGCGGCGAGTCCGGATAGAAATAGTTCTTGCGGTCGAACACCGAACGCAGATTGATCTGCGCGTTCAGCCCGAGCCCGGTCCGGACAGCCTGTCTGACGCATTCCTCGTTGATGACGGGCAGCATGCCTGGCATCGCGGCATCGACCAGCGACACGTGGCTGTTCGGCTCGCCGCCGAACGTGGTCGAGGCGCCCGAGAACAGTTTTGAGTTCGAGGTCACCTGGGCGTGGATCTCCATGCCGATGACC
The DNA here is from genome assembly GCF_055811795.1 of Bradyrhizobium sp. MI1.7. Lineage (NCBI taxonomy): Bacteria > Pseudomonadati > Pseudomonadota > Alphaproteobacteria > Hyphomicrobiales > Nitrobacteraceae > Bradyrhizobium > Bradyrhizobium sp. MI1.7. Next base: position 38,240 of record NZ_JBVVPO010000052.1, on the reverse strand, counting down.
ATCTCCCAGTCACCGGTGGCGCCCTTGAGAAGCTTGTGCGTGGCCGTGCTCATGTCCTGCTCCCGAGCAGCGTGGCAGCGATCCGCTCCCACTCCGCCTCCAATGAATCCTTTGCCGCGGGTTGGCCGGCCTGGCGATACCAGTAGCCGGCATTGCCGAGATCGCCTTCGACCCGGTGCAGATAGGCGTGCACCCAGGCGGCGTCGCGGCTGTTCTCGTCCTGAACGATCTTGTGCGCCTGATCCCAGTCGCCCTTCGCGGCCCACCAGAGGCCGGCGAGCGGCGCGTTCAGATCCGGCGCGGGCGCCGCGCCGTCGAGGCTCGCGATGAACGCGGCGACATTCACCACCACCTCGCGGGCGTGAAGCGGCCGGCGGCCTGCTCGATCACCTCGCCGAGCGAGAACAGCGTCTCCTCATCGAACGGACGGCCGATCAGCTGCAGGCCGAGCGGCAGGCCTTGCGCGTCCTTGCCGGCGGGCACGGCGATGCCCGGCAGGCCCGCCATGTTCACGGTCACCGTGAAGATGTCGTTGAGATACATCTCGACGGGATCCGCCCCGCCCTTCTCGCCGATGCCGAAGGCCGCCGACGGCGTCGCCGGCGTCAGGATCGCGTCGACGCCCTTGGCGAAGCAGTCCTCGAAATCCTTCTTGATCAGCGTCCGCACCTTCTGCGCGCGCAGATAATAGGCGTCGTAATAGCCGGCCGAGAGCACATAGGTGCCGATCATGACGCGGCGCTTCACCTCCGCGCCAAAACCCTCGGCGCGGCTGTTCTCGTAGAGCTCGATGATGTTCTTGCCCTGCTCGCGCAGTCCGTAGCGCACGCCGTCATAGCGCGCGAGGTTGGAGGACGCCTCCGCCGGCGCCACGATGTAATAGGCCGGCAGCGCGTATTTGGTGTGCGGCAGTGACACCTCGACGAGCTCGGCACCGGCCGCCTTCAGCCAGGCCGCGCCCTCGCTCCAGAGTTTCTCGATCTCGGCCGGCATGCCGTCGAGGCGATATTCCTTGGGGATGCCGATCCTGATGCCCTTCACGGACTTGCCGATCGCGGCCTCATAGTCCGGCACGGCAATGTCGACCGACGTCGTGTCCTTCGGATCGTGCCCGGCCATCGAGCGCAGCAGCATCGCGCTATCGCGCACGCTGCGCGCGATCGGACCGGCCTGGTCGAGCGAGGAGGCGAAGGCGACGATGCCCCAGCGCGAGCAGCGGCCGTAGGTCGGCTTGATGCCGACGGTCGCGGTGAACGCCGCCGGCTGGCGGATCGAGCCGCCGGTGTCGGTCGCGGTCGCACCCATGCACAGCAGCGCCGCCACGGCCGAAGCTGAGCCGCCGGACGAGCCGCCCGGCACCAGCGTCGTGTTGCTTCCCTCACGCCGCCAGGGATTGCCGACGGGGCCGAAGCACGAGGTCTCGTTGGCCGAGCCCATCGCGAACTCGTCATTGTTGAGCTTGCCGAGCATCACCGCACCATCGCGCCAGAGCTGGGAGGTGATCGTGGACTCATAGGTCGGCACGAAATTGCCGAGAATCTTCGAGCACGCCGTGGTGCGCACGCCCTTGGTCGCGAACAGGTCCTTGATGCCGAGCGGAATGCCGGCGAGCGGGCCGCCCTCACCCTTGGCGATCTTTTCGTCCACGGCCTTCGCCATGTCGCGCGCGCGATCGGGCGTCTCCATCACGAAGGCATTGAGCACGCGTGCTGCTTCGATCGCGTTCAGATGCGCGTCGGTCAGCTCGAGGGACGTGAAAGTCTTGGCCGCGAGACCCTTGCGGGCCTCGGCGAGCGTCAGCGATGTCAAATCGGTCATTTATTGATCGGGCTGCAGAAGAACGGAGACAGGGTTTTGTCGTTGGCCGGGTCGTCTTTTTTCTTGGCGGCGGCGTTCGCGGCGGCCTCGATCTCGTCGAGCACGGCATTGACGGCGACGTTGGGATCGGCAGCCTTGCCCTGCCGCTCCATCTTGTCGAGATAGTTCATGTAGGCCTGATAGGCCTTCTCATCGTCGCAAAGCATGCACATCGGACTTGGTCCTAAGGCTCTTTAGTTTGACGCGTTTTCTTTACGCGAACCGGCTTCCACTTCGCTCGAAAACGCTACGTCACTCGACCACCTTGGGCACAAGAAAGAAGTGACCTTCGGTCGCGGGCGCGTTGGCAACGATATCGTCGGCGATCTCGCCGTCATTGACCACGTCCTGCCGCTTCTTCATCTGCATCGGGGTGACCGAGGTCATCGGCTCCACGCCCTCGACGTTGACCTCCGAGAGCTGCTCGACAAAGGCGAGCATGGCGTTGAGCTCGCCCTGCAGATGCGGAACCTCGCCCTCGGAAACCGCAATGCGCGCCAGATGCGCGATGCGGCGGACGGTAGTGGCGTCGACGGACATTATATAAGGCCTCTCACGGCAAAATCTAACTGCCGTATAGCAGAGGCCGGTTTTGCGCCGCAACCGGCGGCGCGACCTTAGCCAGCCAGTCCCTTCATGCGGGCCAGGGCCGATTTGGCAAAATCCCGGGTCAATTCGGCTGCGGGGACCTCGCGGCCCAGGGCCACGGCCTGGCCGGCCCAGAGATTGGTGAAATCCACCCTGCCCTGCTTTTCGGCAGCTGCCTTGAGCGGCCCCAGCGCGGTCGCGGCATGGGGAAAAGGCGGCGCCTCGGGCGAGATCGGGCCGGCTTCGCGCATCAGGCGATTCTGGACGCCGCGCGCCGGACGCCCGGTCATGACGTTGGTGATGACGGTGGAATCGTCCCGCGCTTCAGCCAGCGCCTTGCGCCCGCCCGCGCTGACCTTGGATTCCGGGCAGCGCAGATAGGCGCTGCCGATCTGCACGCCGGATGCGCCGAGCGCAAAGGCTGCGGCGATGCCGCGCCCGTCGGCAATGCCGCCGGCCGCGATGACAGGCACCTTCACGGCGTCGGCGACCTGCGGCACCAGCGCAAAGGTGCCGGGCTGCTCGGAGATCTTGTCGGTCAGGAACATGCCGCGATGGCCGCCGGCCTCGGCGCCTTGCGCAATGACGGCATCGACGCCGCGCTCTTCCAGCCAGACTGCTTCCTTCACCGTCGTGGCGGACGAGATGACGAGGCAGCCGGCAGCCTTGACGCGCTTGAGCAGCGCCTGATCCGGCAGGCCGAAATGAAAGCTGACGATCTCCGGCTTCAGCTCCTCGACGACCTCGCAGAACGCGGCGTCGAACGGCGCACGGTTCGCGGCGTTGATGGGCGCTGCGGGATCGAGGCCGTGCTCGGTGTAATAGCCCGTAAGCCGCTGCTTCCAGCGCGCTTCGGCTTCGGCCGTGAGGTCAACCGGCGTGTGGCAGAAGAAGTTCATGTTCACCGGCGCCTTCACGCGCTGGCGAATGATGTTGACCTGCTCGCGCGCCTTCTCCGGCGACAGCATCGCGCTCGGCAGCGAGCCGAGCCCGCCGCCCTCCGCCACGGCGATCACCAGTTCGGCATCCATCACACCAGCCATCGGCGCCAGCACGATCGGGAATTCGGTCTTGAAGAGATCGATCAGTCGACGGTCAGGCCACATAATTCTTGCCTCATGTTCGCTCTTCCCTCGCCCCTTGTGCGAGAGGGTGGATCGCCGCGCAGCGGCGAGACGGGTGAGGGGTTTGCATCCGCGGAGACAGACCCCTCATCCGGCGCGGATTGCCTCCGCGCCACCTTCTCCCACAAGGGGGGAAGGAAAAGAAGAAACCGAGTTGCGCCGGCCGGCGAGCAATTGCCCCGCTTCAATCGCAATCCGCTCCACGATCTCGGCCGCCGGTGCAATATCATGAATCAATCCGACCGCCTCGCCCGCGATCACGGCCGCGACATCGAAATTGCCGGCTGCTTTCGCGGCCGCATAGTCCGCCGCGACTGCGGCAACATTCTGCATCAGCTCGACCTCGCGGCCGATCCAGCGCCTGGCGTGGTCGTTGATGAGGCACCTTCCCGTGAACGGCGCCGGCCAGACATTGTTGCGCGAGAGATCGAAGATGATGCCGCGCACGGTCGTGCCGCTGTTCGCTGCGCAGATACGCCGCTTGGCCTCCTCCGCGCCATCAGCCTCCTGGCTCGCATAGAAGCGCGTGCCGAGCAGCACGCCGCTCGCGCCCAGCATCATCATGGCGGCGAGACCGCGCCCGTCGGCGATGCCGCCGGCCGCGACGACAGGCACGTGGCCCGCGGCAAGATCGACGATTGCAGGCACGAGATCGACGGTGGTGCGAGAGGCGCCGTGACCACCTGCCTCCGTGCCCTGCGCGATCAGGATGTCGGCGCCGGCATCGAGCGCCTGCCGCGCCATGGCTTCATCCTGCACCTGGCAGATCAGGCGTGCACCTGCGGACTTGATCTTCGGCGCGAACGGCGCGGGATCGCCAAACGACAACATGATCGCAGACGGTTTTGCGGCAAGAGCGACATCGAGAAGCTCGGGCCGCTTGGCGAGGCTCCAGGTGATGAAGCCGATCCCGAATGGCGCCGACAACCCCGCGAGCTTCGCAGTCTCCTGCTCCAGCCACACCTTCTCGCCATAGCCGCCGCCCAGAATGCCGAAACCGCCGGCACGGCTCACGGCCGTCACAAGCCGGCTGCCGGCAACGATGTCCATCGGCGCCAGCAGGATGGGATGCTCAATCTCCAGCAGCCTAGTCAGCGACGTCTCAATGGGCATAGCCCCTCCCTGATCTGGACAGGGAGACTAGGCGCGACTAGCATTCTCGAAAAATGAATTGTTGCGAACGCTGCCATCACAAAAGCGAAACGACGCCATGGAACTCAGCGATATCCAGACCTTTGCCGCCGTCGCCCGCACCGGCGGCATCACCCGCGCCGCGGAGGAGCTCAACACGGTGCAATCCAACGTCACCCAACGCGTGAAGGCGCTGGAAGCGGAGATCGGCACACCGCTGTTCGAACGCCACAGCCGTGGCATGACGCTGACCGGCGCCGGCAAACGCCTCCTGCCCTACGCACAGCGGATGGCCGCGCTATCACGGGAGGCCGTGCTCGCCGCGCGTGACGACGGCGAGCCGAAAGGACCGCTCGCGATCGGCTCGATGGAGACGACGGCAGCCGTGCGCTTGCCGTCCCTCCTCGCCGATTTCCACCGCAACTTCCCAGCCGTGCGGCTGAGCCTGCGCACCGCGACCACCGCCGACCTCGTCGCGGGCGTGCTCGAAGGCACGCTCGACGGCGCCTTCGTCGCGGGTCCCATCGCACATGCCGACCTCACTGCGACGAGTGCGTTTCGCGAAGAGCTGGTGCTGGTCAGCGCGCGGCGCTGGGCCTCGCTTGCCGAGCTGCGCGCCGGCACGCCGGAGTCTGGTCCGACCGCGCTGGTGTTCCGCACCGGCTGCACCTACCGCCAGCGTCTCGAACAGATCTTTGTTGAGTTCGGCTGGCCGTCGGCCGCACGCTTCGAGCTCGGCACGCTCGACGGCATGATCGGTTGTGTCGCTGCCGGCATGGGCGTGACGCTGCTGCCGCGCGCCGTGGTCGAACGCAGCGCGATGGCCGGCAGCGTGTCGATCCACGCGCTGGGCCCGTCGCATGCGCGCGTCGAGACGCTCTTCATCCAGCGCAGCGGCGGACATCAGTACAGCGCGCTCGGCGGTTTCATGTCCTGCCTGAAGAAAGACAACGACGTCATCGCGGCCTGACACCGGCGCAGCGTTCCACGTGGCGAAATTCGTCACAAATCCATCGCGCTTGAATTAGTCTGCGCTGCGTTCAGCCGCCGCAGCGCGGCACCGCGAAATGCTTTGAAGCACGCATCCGTTCTACGTTAGGATGCGTCACTGGCCAGCGCAAAAACACAACGAAGCCAAAACATCGGGAGGACTATCGATGCGCAATACGCTCGTGTTGTGCTGTGTCGCCGCGTTGTCGGCGATATCAGGAACTGCAAGCGCACAGGACTGGACCAAATCGAAATGGGGACCGAACGACGAGATCGGTGCCGCCAACTACATGACGCCCGAGCTCGTGGTCAAAGCGGCATCGCTGGTGAGGACCGGCAAGACCTACGCCCTCGGCATTCCCGTCACGCCACAGACACCCGCCTATCCGCCACGCACATTCAAGCTCACCATCGTTCAGCCCGGACAGGCCGGCAGCCCGGGTCTCGGTCCGAACAAGGCGACCTATAACGACGACATCCTTGATACGTGGGTCGGCATCGGCAGCCAGCTCGACGGTCTCGGCCATCTCGGCGTCGAGCACGTCTATTACAACGGCAACAAGCTCGCCGATTTCGCCGATCCGAATGGCTTGAAGAAGCTCGGCATCGAGAAGGTGCCGCCGATGGTCACCCGCGGCGTGCTGCTCGACATGGCCGCCTATTTCAAAACCGACATCGTGAAGGAAGGTACCGCTTTCAACGTCAAGGAGATCGAGGAAGCCGCCAAGCAGCAGAACGTCGAGATCCGCCAGGGTGACGTCGTCATCTTCCACACTGGCTGGCTCAGCCTGATCGGCAAGGACGACAAGCGCTACTCGGCCGGCGAGCCCGGTCTCGGCGTCGAGGGCGCGAAGTACCTGACCGGCAAGGGCGTGGTCGCCATCGGCGCCGACACCTGGGCGCTCGAGGTGCTGCCGTTCGAGTCCAAGAACGTGTTCGAGGTACACCAGATCCTGCTCGCGATGAACGGGACCTACATTCTCGAGAACATGGACACCGCCGCGCTCGCTCGCGACAAGGGCTATGAATTCCTGTTCGTGCTCGGCCAGCCGCGCTGGACCGGCGGCGTGCAGGCGATGATCAACCCGATCGCGATCCGCTGATCGATACGTCGACCCGGGCGGGGATCCGCCTGCCACCCGGCAGGCCCCTCGCCCGGCCTCTCCGTCACCGCGGCCTGAGATGCCAGCGCCGCAATGCAACGAAGGCCCAGATAGCTTCGACGAGGCCAAACGGCCAGGCGCCCTGCAGGAAGCCGTAAGCCGAGCCGAGCGCGCAGGACACAGCGAACAGCAGCACGAACCAATGGCTGCGATCCTCCAGGGCATAGCAGACCAGCATCGTCGTCACGGCAAACAGGCCGAATAGTGTCAGTGCATCCATGTTCCGGGTTCACTCCGCGGCGCGACGCGTGATATGCGCTAACACCATGCCGGCTCTTATCCTGCCTCTCGTCGATGCTGCAACCCACTGGCCCGAACGCGGCGGGTTGGTCGGCCTTGACCTCGGCACCAAGACCATTGGTGTTGCCGTGTCCAATCCGGACCGGCGGTTGGCGACCGGCGTCGAGACCATCCAGCGCAAGGCGTTCAAGCAGGACGCGGCGCGGTTGCTCGCGATCGCGGCCGAGCGCAAGGCGGTCGGCTTCGTGCTCGGCCTGCCCATCAACATGGACGGCAGCGAGGGCCCGCGCGCGCAATCGACCCGCGCCTTCGCCCGCAACCTTGCCGGGCTGACCACACTCACCATCGGCCTCTGGGACGAGCGTCTGTCGACCGCAGCGGTCGAGCGCGAGCTGATCGGCATGGATGTCAGCCGCGCCAAGCGCGCCGAGGTGATCGACGAGCACGCCGCGATCTTCATCCTGCAAGGCGCGCTCGACCGCCTCGCCAATTTACGACAAGCCTAATTCCCGGAAGCGACAACATGGCATTGCCGACGAGCGCAAAAATTTCGATCGGCGCCGTCCTCCTGGTTCTCCTCGCTGTGCAGGGTTGCTCTGCCGCGGAGGATCATGCGGTGTCGGAGCTCAAAGGCACGTGGTCCGGGACGTTCAACCAGTATTCGCACAACATCAACGGCAGTTTTCCAGTCAAGCTCACCATCGACGCGATCTCTGGGGCTGAATTCACGGGCACCATGGAGTGGCCAAGCTTTGACGGCACCCGGACAAAAGTGAAGGGAATGGTCGACGGCCCGCTGATCAAGTGGACCGAGACCGAATATCTCAAGGGCGACGATGCCGTCCTCGGCGGACTGTACGTCACGCGCTTCAGCGCGGACAACGAGATCGCCGGCGACTGGATGGACCCCAAACACACCATCACGCCGAAGGGCCCCCGCTACGGGACACGCGGGGCCGACTTCGTTCTGAAAAAGGAATAGGCGCCTGCCATGGCCGTCGTGATCGCGGCGCTGCTGCCGGTCTTCATTCTCATCGTGCTCGGCGTGGTGCTCAGGCGCACCCTGATGCGGCTCGACACGCAATGGCACGGGCTGGAGCGGCTGACCTATTTCGTGCTGTTCCCGATGCTCCTGATCCAGACGCTGGTGAAGGCCGACCTCTCCAGGGTGCCGGTCGCCGGCGTCGGCGGTGCGCTGCTGCTGTCGGTGCTGGCGATGTCGCTGCTCTGCCTCGCGCTCCGCCCAGCGCTCGCGCGGTTCGACATCGACGGTCCCGCCTTCACCTCGATCTTCCAGGGCGCGACGCGGTGGCAGACCTATGTGGCGCTCTCGGTGTCCGCCAACATGTTCGGCGATGTCGGACTCGCGCTGGCGTCGGTGGCGATGGTCGCGATCATTCCGCTGGTCAACGTGTTCAGCGTCGCCGTGCTCGCGCACTATGCATCGCCCGAGAAGCAGTCCGCGCGCGCCATCGTCATGACGGTGATCCGCAATCCCCTGATCTGGGCTTGCGTGATCGGCCTCGTCATCAATGTCATCCATCTGCCGCTGCCAAAGATCTGGCACGAGGTTGCGGACGCGCTCGGCCGGTCCTCGCTCGCCATCGGCCTGCTCGTTACCGGCGCCGGCCTGCAGCTCAACGGTCTGCTCCGCCCGAGCGTGAGCGCAACCATCGGCGTGGCGTTCAAGCTGGCGCTGATGCCCGTGCTGGCGCTGGCGCTCGCCGCCTGGTTCGGTCTCTCGGGCGACAGCCTGGCGATCGTCGCAATCTGCGCGGCGGTGCCGACCTCGCCCAGCGCCTATGTGCTGGCCCGCCAGATGGGCGGCGATGCGCCGCTGCTGGCGCAGATCATCACGCTGCAGACGATCTTGGCGGCGGTCACGATGCCGATCGCGATCGCGCTGGTGGCTTAGGCCTCGTGCGAGGCCTCAGCTCCCCAGCCACATCGTCAGCACCACCGCAGTCAGATTGTTCAGCGCATGCAGCACGACGGTGAGCCAGAGCGAGTTGGCGCGATAACGCATGTAGCCGAACCACAGGCCGATGGAGAAGACCTCGGCGAGGAAGTACATGTCGTACTGCAGGTGCACGACCGTCCACACCAGTGACGACAGGATGATCGCGCCGGGCACGCGCAGGAAGCTCGCCGACCAGCCGCGAAACAGGAAGCCGCGCGCCAAAACCTCTTCCGACATCGGCGCAGCGACACTGAACGCGAACAGCAGCATCACAGCCGCGCCCTTGTCGCGGCCCGATTTCAACAGATCGGTCATGAAGCCCGGCGTCGCCTCGCGGCCAAGGCTCCGCGACATCGTCTCCCAGGCGACCACGATCAGGACAAGCCCGATGGCGCCGAACAGCATTTGCTTCCAGGACGGCCAATGCAGCGCGAGATAGTCGACGAACGAGGCCTTCTTGATGCGGATGGCGAGCCACACCGCGGCCAGCGTCGCCGGCAGGCCCATGGTCACCGACAGCGCGAGCGCCGCGGGCTCGCGACCGACACGCTGGATCGACATCAGGTCGAGGGGGTCGCCACGGTCCCAGACCAGATAGAGGATGGCACCGACCTGGCCGAGGAACATCGCGACGAAGATGAGCAGGCCCCACACCGCCGTGCCCCAGAATTTCCAGACGCGCGGCGCAGCTGGCGTCACGGTCATCGGCGGGAGATCGGGATTGAGGGAGTCCATTCAAGCGCTTTCGTTGGGACGGCACCATCATTCCGGGGCCGTTCGCACGACGATCTACTTCGTTCGCGGCGGAATCGGGAAATCATAGGCCGCCGCGCCCGCCCCCGGCAGGGAAAAATGCCACCACTCCTTCGCATAGTTCACAAAGCCTTGCTTCGCCATCGCGGCCACCAGCCGCTTGCGCCAGGCGCGCTGGTCCGGATTGATCGACGGTGCCGCAGTGTGCCCCTTCGTGTCGGTGCAGTCGTAGCCCGTGCCCATGTCGACGCTGCCCTCCGGCAATCGTGCCTCGACCGGCGCCGTGCAATCGGCATAGGCTTTTGACGGATCGTATCTGGCGGAATTGTCAGCCTTGAGATCGACCAGCGTGAGATCGAGCGCCGCGCCCGTGGAATGCTGCGAGCGGCTCGCGATGTAGCCGAGGCGGAACAGCTCGCTCTTCGGGATCTTCGGATTGTAGCGCCGCTCGGCCGCCGTCTCGTAGCCGTTCTGCGACCACTTCACCATGTCGAGCGAGGCCCGCGCCGGCCGGTAGCAGTCGAACATCTTCAGCGACAGGCCTTGCGCCGCCAATTCCTGCTGAACCGCCTTCAGCCGCAGCCCCACCTCCCGCTTCACCACGCATTCGCCGGCGCCGTAACCGGCCAGCGGACGGCCGACGAAATTGTTCGAGGTGGCGTAGCGGATGTCCTGGATGATGCCGGGGTCGATGTCGCGCAGATAGACGAAGCCGCCGGGGAGCGACTGGGCGTTGGCTGCGCTGATAACGGTTGCTGCCAAGAGCGCGGTCAAAATTGTTTTCAACTGGAGCTCCCCACATCGTGATGGCCGGGCTTGTCCCGGCCATCACGGCCTTTTACGTCAAATGCGAATGAAGCACGTGGATGCCCGGGACAAGCCCGGGCATGACGGAGAGGATGAGCCCGCACCGACAGATCAGGGGATAACTCCCCGCCCCGGCATTGGCCCTTGCTCCCCCAGCCATCCCCGCCTATAGCTCTCGTTTTAATGACATCGAAATCGACCTTCGTCCTCGGCCACCGGCATTTGCTGGGCATCGAGGGCCTTTCCGCGGCCGACATCACCGGCCTCCTCGACCTGTCCGAAGAATATGTCGAGCTCAACCGCCAGGTTGACAAGAAGCGTACCGTCCTGCGTGGACGGACGCAGGTAAATCTGTTCTTCGAGGCCTCGACCCGGACCCAGTCCTCGTTCGAGCTCGCCGGCAAACGGCTGGGCGCCGACGTCATGAACATGTCGGTCTCCTCCTCGTCCATCAAGAAGGGCGAGACGCTGGTCGACACTGCGATGACGCTCAACGCCATGCACCCGGACATTCTGGTGGTTCGGCATCACGCGTCCGGCGCGGTGGAACTGCTGGCGCGCAAGGTCGACGGTTCCGTGATCAATGCCGGCGATGGCGCGCACGAGCATCCGACGCAGGCGCTGCTCGACGCGCTGACCATTCGCCGCAACAAGGGCCGGATCGAGGGCCTCGTGGTCGCGATCTGCGGCGACGTGCTGCATTCGCGTGTGGCCCGTTCCAACATCATCCTGCTCAACACTATGGGCGCCCGCGTCCGCGTCGTCGGCCCCTCGACGCTGCTGCCGCCCGGCATCGAGCGCATGGGGGTCGAGGTTGCGCGCGACATGCGCGAGGGGCTCAACGGCGCCGATATCGTCATGATGCTGCGGCTCCAGCGCGAGCGCATGAACGGCTCCTTCGTGCCGTCGACCTCCGAATATTTCAACTATTTCGGGCTGGACCAGAAAAAGCTCGCTTACGCCAAGCCGGACGCGCTCGTCATGCATCCCGGCCCGATGAACCGCGGCGTCGAGATCGACACCGCGGTCGCCGACGGCGCGCAATCGCTGATCCGCGAACAGGTCGAGATGGGCGTGGCGGTACGCATGGCCGTGCTCGAAGCGCTCGCCCGCAACTTGCCGAACGCGTGATGCTCATGCTGACTGACCGCCGTCCCATCCTGCTCGCCAATGCCCGCGTCGTCGATCCCTCCAGGGATTTCGACGGCCCCGGCGATGTCCTGATTGCCGACGGAATCATCCGCGAGACCCGTCGCGGGATCGGAGCGGCCGGCGTCCCCGAGGGCACCGACGTCGTCAACTGCGCCGGCAAGATCGTGGCCCCCGGCCTCGTCGACATGCGCGCCTTCGTCGGCGAGCCCGGCTTCAGCCACCGCGAGACCTTTGCCTCCGCGAGCCAGGCGGCTGCGACCGGCGGCATCACCACCATCATCTGCCAGCCCGACACGTCTCCGGTGATCGATAACTCGGCGACCGTCGACTTCGTGATGCGCCGTGCCCGCGACACCGCGATCGTCAACATCCAGCCGATGGCGGCGCTCACCAAGGGAATGCACGGCGAGGAGATGACCGAGTTCGGCCTCCTCAAGGCCGCCGGCGCGATCGCCTTCAGCGACAGCGACAAGAGCGTGATCAACGCGCAGGTGATGCGCCGCGCGCTGACCTACGCGCGCGATTTCGACGCGCTGATCGTGCATTACACCGAGGATCCCGATCTCGTCGGCGAAGGCGTGATGAACGAGGGCGAGTTCGCCTCGCGGCTCGGCCTGATGGGCATCCCGAACGCGGCGGAGGCCGTGATGCTCGAGCGTGACATGCGTCTCGTCGCGCTCACCGGCGGGCGCTATCACGCGGCGTCGCTGACCTGTATCGACTCGCTCGACGTCCTCAAGCGCGCCCGCGACGCCGGCCTCGCCGTGACCGCCTCCGTCTCGATCAATCATCTTGCGCTGAACGAGAACGATATCGGCCCCTACCGGTCGTTCCTGAAGCTGTCGCCGCCACTGCGGACCGAGGACGACCGGCGCGCGCTGGTCGCGGCTGTCGCCTCCGGCCTCGTCGACGTCATCATGTCCGACCACAATCCGCAGGACGTCGAGGTCAAGCGCCTGCCGTTCGCGGAAGCAGCACACGGTGCCATCGGGCTCGAGACCATGCTGCCGGCGGGCCTTCGCCTCGTGCACAATGAGGAACTCGACCTGAAAACGCTGATCCGGGCCATGTCGACGCGGCCGGCCGAGATCCTGGGTCTGCCGGGTGGAACCCTGCGCACGGGCAGCCCGGCCGATGTCATCGTGATCGATCCCGATGTGCCCTGGATCGTCGATCCCGCCGACCTCAAATCGCCCTGCAAGAACACGCCGTTCGACGAGGCCCGCTTTACAGGCCGCGTGGTGCGCACCATTGTCGGCGGACGGACGGTGTACGAGCATGTCTGACGGGCAAATTCATGCGTGGCGTCGCGGTTCAGCATGGAGATGCGGCCATGGGGCTTGAAGCCTTCCTGCCGGTGGCCTTTGTCATCGGCTACCTGCTCGGCTCGATTCCGTTCGGGCTGGTCCTGACCAAACTCGCCGGCACGCAGGATATTCGCTCGATCGGCTCCGGCAGCATCGGCGCCACCAACGTGCTGCGCACGGGACGCAAGAGCCTTGCCGCGGGCACCCTGCTGCTCGACGCGCTCAAGGGCACGGTCGCGGTGGTGATCGCCGGCTACATCGCGGGACCCAATGCCGCCATGGTGGCCGGGCTCGGCGCCTTCCTCGGCCATCTCTTCCCGGTCTGGCTGAAGTTCAAAGGCGGCAAGGGCGTCGCCGTCTATATCGGCATCCTGCTCGGCCTGTTCTGGCCCGGCGCGATCGTGTTCTGCCTGCTTTGGCTCGCCACCGCCTTCACCACCCGCTACTCCTCGCTGTCCGCGCTGGTGGCGGCGTTCATCACCCCGATTTTCCTGTGGTGGTTCGGGCATCTCGCGCTCGCATCGCTGTTCGCCGCGCTGACGCTGCTCTTGTTCTACGCGCATCGCGAGAACATCAAGCGACTGCAATCGGGCAAGGAAAGCCGGATCGGCGAGAAGGCCTAGAGCGTTTTCGAGCGAAGTGGCTACCGGTTCGCGTCAAGAAAACGCGTCAAAACAAAATCCCAAGGCCGGAAAAAGTACGGATATCGCCGCACCGCCTCCGCATTATGTGCCAATTCCTGTTCGCAACTCGGAAGCTGCTCGCGGCCGGAGTGGCGAACGAGTTCCACGCCTGTCATCCTGACAGCGGAAATGGCGTTACGCGGTAGCTCAGAATGAGCGAGAAGATTGTCGGCGCGCATGACGGGCCTGGTTCGCACGGTGCTTCCAGCACCGCAGCAAGCCGGCTGCTCTCGATGACCAATGTCTGGTCCGATGCGCCCTCGCCGCTGCCCGCGCCCGAGCCTGCTCCCGTACCCCCGCCAGTGACCCGGCCTGCGCCCGTCGCGCAAGCCGCCGCGCCAGTCGAGATCGTGACCATTGCCGCGCCGGTCGCGCCCGTGCAGCCGCGCTCCAGCCAATGGCCGCCGCAAAGAGTGTCGCTGGCCCTTCAGGGCGGCGGCACTTTTGCGGCCTTCACCTGGGGCGTGCTGGAGCGGTTGCTGGAACACCCGACCATCCAGATCGACACCATCAGCGGCGCCAGTGCCGGCGCCATCAATGCGCTGCTGCTCGCCTCCGGCCTCGCCGAAGGCGGACGCGAAGGCGCCCATTCGCGGTTGAACCGGTTCTGGGCCCGCCTGATGCACGAGGCCTCGTTCCGCTCCTTGATGCTGGTCGGCGGATTCTCGCCGGCGGGAAGCTCGGTCGCGTTCGGTCCGACGCTGCGCTCCGGCCAATTCGATCCGTTCGATCTCGATCCGCTGCGGCTGGCGCTGTCGCGCGACATCGATTTTGCCGCCTTGCGCGACGCCGCCTGCCCAAAACTGCTGATCGCCGCGACGCGAATCCGCGATGGGCAGCAGCAGATCTTCCGCAACGATTGCATTACCGCCGACGTCGCGCTGGCCTCGACCTGCCCGCCTTTGGTTCACTGCGCCGTCGAGATCGACGGCGAGGCCTATTGGGATGGCGGCATTGGCGGCAATCCGCCGCTGGTGCGCCTGGCGCAGGAATCGACAGCCCCCGATCTGCTGCTCGTCCAGGTCACGCCCACGCGTGACAGCTACGTGCCGATCACGCTCGCCGCGATCGACCGCAGGCTCGACCAGATCGCCGCCAACGCCGCCCTCAACGCCGAGATCGCGGCGCTGGAATGGGCGCGAGCAGCTGCCGCACCTTCGCTGCGGCTCTCCAGGATCGCGGCCGAAGACTCCATTGAGGGCCTGGCGCAGCGCTCATCCACCGATCTCGGCCGCGGCTTCATTCGTACGCTGCACCGGAGTGGCCGCGAGGCCGCCGAGCGTTGGCTCGGACAAGGCGCCACAGGCGCCGAGGCCGAACGCGCGCTGCCCGCCACTGAGCCCGCGCTAGCCTGATTTCGCCAGCGCATCCTCCAGGAACCATGCCGCCGCAAGCGCGCCCGGATCGTTGCCGAAGCGCGCGATCACCTGCACGCCGATCGGCAGGCCGCCGACCTTCAGCACCGGCACGTTGACGCAAGGATTGCCCATCAGCGTCCAGAGCCGGTTGTAGCGGGGCGAGCCGGTCGAGGCGAGCTCCTTGGCCGGCGCGGTGCCCGGCGCCGAATAGGTCAGCAGCACGTCAAAACCCTCGAACAGCTCGCCGAGCTCGCGGCGGCCACGGCGGGCGATCCGACGCGCGTCGTCATACTGCTTCGGCGTCAAGCCGACGGTGTCATCGAGGCTGGCACGCAGCATCGGCGCGATCTCGTCATGATGCTCCGAAAACTCCCAGGCCAGCGCGCGATGCGCCTCGAAATCCTGGATGATCGGGTGGATGCGCCAAGCTTCCTGCACCGACTCCGGCAGATCGATGGTCTTGACACTGGCACCGGCCTTCTCGGCCGCCTTGATCGCAGCCTGCAAGCCCTCTTCCGCCGCCGGCTCCACGGCCTCGGCAAACTCCTGCCTCACCACGCCGATGCGCGGCGCCTTGGCCGCGGCGATGCCATCGAATTCAGTGCGGCCGGTGATCGCCAGCAGCCCGCGCGCGAGATCTTCCGCGCGATATCCGAACAGGCCGACAGTATCAAGCGCCCATGAGTAGCACTTCACGCCGATGGTCGGCAGCATCCGGAACGACGGCTTGATCGCGGCAGCCCCGCAATAGGCGGCGGGCCGGATCACCGAGCCGCCGGTCTGGGTGCCCAGCGCCAGCGGGATCATGCCGGCACCGACGGCCGCGGCCGAGCCCGAGGACGAACCGCCCGGCGTATGGCCGAGATTGTGCGGATTGAGCGTCGGGGTCGGATCGCGCGAGGCGAACGCCGTGGTCGTGGTCTTGCCGATGATGGTGGCGCCTGCCCGCTTCAGCATCATCACGACCGGCGCGTCCGAGCGCGGCTGCCAGCCGCGGTAGATCTCCGAGCCCATCTCGGTCGGCATGTTGGCGGTGTCGATGATGTCCTTGATGCCGACGGCGATGCCGCGCAGCGGGCCGGAGGCTTGCGCCTTCGCGGATTTGTCGTGACGGACGAAGGCGTGGACGTCCTTCTCCCTGGCCTCGATCGCCGCGTGCGACTGGGCGATGGCGTCATCGGGCGAAAGCTCGCCCGCTTCAATGCGGCGCTGGAGGTCGGCGAGTGAGATCATGGCAATACCCTTCTTATTGCCATCGCTTTTAGCATCGGGACGAGGTCGCGCAAGCGCACGTGGACGCGGTCGATCCATGCGTGCAGTCGACCGGGACCAGCGGCTCGACCAGAGCATCCGCGTCCGCGGGCGCCGCGCGGATGAGATCAAAAATGGAAACAGAATCTTTCAATTATTTCTATTTTTATCGCGATTCAATCGAGCCAGTGTGAGGTCACAACGCAGGGCCCTGCGGCGCGCACTCTCTTACGAACCACAAACGCCTGGTGCGTCACCGCCGTCGGACCTCAACCAAGCACAGGAGCGATGACCATGGATACGACCCGTTATGCTTCCCTCGTTGGCCGGCTGCTGATCGGCCTCCCGTTTGCAATGAGTGGCTTCAGCAAGCTCACCGCCTATGGTGCGACGACCGCTTACATCGCCGCTGCGGGATTGCCGGTGCCCCCGTTGGCATATGCGATCGCAGTTCTCGTCGAGCTCGGTGGCGGTCTCCTGCTGATCGCGGGCTATCAAGCCCGCTCGGTCGCGCTGGCGCTCGCCATATTCTCGCTGGCCGCGGCAGTCTCGTTCCACAACAACTTTGCCGACCAGAATCAGATGATCCACTTCCTCAAGAACGTGATGATGGCAGGCGGCCTGCTCCAGATCTTTGCCTTCGGTGCCGGTGCGCTCAGCCTTGACGCTCGCGTCTCGCGGAGCGGCGTCGCTGTCGCTCAGGCGGCCCACGCGCGTTGAATCGACGACCTTGCGGAAGACCCGTCGACCACGTCGGGTCTTCCTGCAGCGCCTTTGAAGCCCGATCAAGCGCACGCAACTGTTGCCCACGCCCTCAGGTTGTTCCATGCTGCCTCCACAAGGAGACGCCGTGGACGCCATCAATCCGAGCGTTGAGCTGACCGAGGCTGAGCGGATCGACCGCCTGCGGCTGATCCGCTCTGACAATGTCGGGCCGCGTGGCACTAACGCGGAAACGCCGCAACCTTTGCGTTAGTTCTAAATTGCCCCGACAATCAAGGCGATGAGATTCGAATTGCCGGACTGTTGGACGCTCACGCCGTCTCGGCTTAGGCTGTGCGCCTTCTGACCCAACCTGTTCATTGACGCGGCTGGACCAATGTCGAAAAATGCTTACTCTCTGCCAGAGGATAAGCGATTTAGCGGTGCTATGAAACGACGCGGATTCATCACTTTGGCTGGCGGGGCGTTGGCGTGGGCAACGGCCGCACGCGCTCAGCAAGTGAAGCGCGTCTCGCGGATCGGCCTTTTCCTCCCCCCACCGCGAAATTCGGAGGTCGACGCGTTCCTCGTTGCGCTTCGCGGTCTCGGTTGGGTTGAGGGCGAGAACGTCCACGTTGAATATCGCGACGCCGACGGCGACGATAACCGGCTTCCGGCGCTGGCTGCTGAACTGGTCGCCCTCGGCGTCGACGTTCTCGTGACAGCCACATTTCCCGGGGTTCTTGCCGCGCACCGTGCGACGACCACAATTCCAACCGTGATGATCGTGGGTCCCGATCTGGTGACCTTGGGCCTTGCAGCCAGCATGGCTCATCCCGGTGGCAACATTACGGGACAGACCTTTTTCCTTACAGAACTAGCTGCGAAGCGGTTAGAGGTTCTTGCGAGCATAGCTCCCTCGATGACCCGCGCAGGGGTGCTCATGCAGCGAGGCAACCCCTGAACAACGGCACCATGAGTGCCATGACGAACGCCGCGCGGGCAATGAAGGTTGAGCTGCGACCGATCGAGCTTGACGTCCCCGGCGACCTCGACAACGCGCTATCAATCGTCGGCTCCTCCGCCATGGACGGTCTCGTCATCACGGACGCCAATGCGTTTGTCACCAATTCGGCGTTGGTCTCGGCGATTGTCGACAAGTGCCGCGTGCCATCGATTGCCGCACCCATCGTCGCGTCCCGGGGGGGCGCACTGGTAGGGTACGGGGTAGACTTCACCTCCATGTTTCGCCGCGCCACTGTTTTCGTTGACAAGATATTGAAGGGCGCGAACCCGGCCGACATCCCCATCGAGCAGCCGACGCTGTTTAAGACGGTCATCAACTTGAAGACCGCCAAGGCGCTCGGCCTCGAGATACCGCAGTCGTTGCAGGTGCGCGCGGACGAGGTCATCGAATAGCAAAAGCCTTGAGGAATGAGGCAGCGCGTTGCTCCATTCCTCCTCCGCCCATGATTGGGGCGATAGAAACGACCACACGTCGCTGTTGCCCACGCCCTCAGGTTGTTCCATGCTACTCCCACAAGGAGACGCCGTGGACGCCATCAATCCCAGCGTGGAGCTGCCCGAGGCTGAGCGGATCGACCGCCTGCGGCTGATCCGTTCTGACAATGTCGGGCCGCGCACCTTCCGTTCGCTGGTCGATCATTTCGGCACGGCGCGCGCTGCGCTGGAGCGGCTGCCCGATCTGGCGCGCCGCGGCGGCGCGGCCCGTTCCGGGCGCATCTGTAGTGCCGATGAGGCGAAGGCCGAGCTCGCCGCAAGCCGCAAGTACGGCATCGCCTGGCTTGCGCCCGGCGAGGACGGCTATCCGGCGCGCCTCGCAACACTCGACGATGCGCCGCCACTGCTCGCCGTGCGCGGCGACACCGCGACCCTGATGCGGCCGATGATCGCGATCGTCGGTTCGCGCAACGCCTCCGGCGCCGGCTTGAAATTCGCTGGCCAGCTCGCGCGTGAGCTGGGCGAAGCCGGATTCCTCATCATCTCGGGGCTCGCCCGCGGCGTCGACCAGGCCGCACACCGCGCCAGTGTCGAGAGCGGCACCATCGCGGTGCTCGCCGGCGGCCATGATTGCATCTATCCGCCCGAGCATGGCGACCTGCTCGCCTCGATCCTCGATCACGCGGGCGCTGCGATCTCGGAGATGCCGCTCGGCCACGAGCCGCGCGCCCGCGACTTCCCCCGCCGCAACCGGCTGATCTCCGGCGCCGCGCTCGGCGTGGTCGTGGTCGAGGCGGCGCACCGCTCGGGCTCGCTGATCACCGCGCGCATGGCGGCCGAACAGGGCCGCGAGGTATTCGCGGTGCCCGGCTCGCCGCTCGACCCGCGCGCTGCCGGCACCAACGATCTGATCAAGCAGGGCGCAACGCTCGTCACCGAAGCCGCCGACATCATCAACGCTGTCGCACCGATCATGGAGCGGCCGCTGATGCATCCGGCGAGCGAGCCCGATAGCGAACCGTTCGAGAGCGACCCGCAATCACACGACCGCGACCAGATCACCGGCCTGCTCGGCCCTGCCCCCATCTCGATCGACGATCTCGTGCGGATGTCCGGCGCCTCGCCCGCAATCGTCCGCACCGTGCTGCTGGAGCTCGAGCTTGCGGGCCGCCTCGAACGCCACGGCGGCGGTCTCGTTTCTCTTCTCTAGGTGTCGTTGCGCTCATCGAACCGCGTGCGTGCCGCCGCGATCTGCGCCTGGTGCTCCTTCGCCCATAGCCCAAGCGCCATCACGGGCTGCTGGAGCCCGCGGCCAAGATCGGTCAGCTCATAGTCCACGCGCGGCGGAATGGTCGGGAAGATCGTGCGCGTGACGAGGCCGTCGCGCTCCAGCCCGCGCAGGGTCAAGGTCAGCATCCGCTGCGAGATGCCGTTGATCATCCGCTTCAGCTCGTTGAAGCGCTTGGGCCCGTCGCTCAGCATCATGATGACGAACACGCTCCATTTGTCGCCGACGCGCGCCAGGATCGAGGCGACCCCGCGGCAGTCCGCGTGGTCGCGATCCGGCATCTGGGGAGCAGGAAAATCGGTGTGTGCAGGTCTCAAAGATGTGCCCATGGCTCAAAAAAGTGCGTTCTTGCGGGGAATTTGACAGTCACTCATGTAGTGCGGGTTACAAATCTATACCATAGGTGAACCCCAATGAAACTCCTCCATATCGACTCCAGCGTGCTCGGCCCCCACTCCGTCTCACGGCAGGTTTCCGCCGCCATCGTCGACCGTCTCAGGCAGGCGACGCCGTCGCTCGACCTCGTCTACCGCGATTTGACGCAGATTCCGCTCGCCCACCTCTCCGGCTCGCACCTTGCGGCCGCGCAAGGCGCGCCGGCGCCGGCGGAACTCGGTCCCGACCTGGCCGCGAGCGCGGCCGTGCTCAACGAGTTCCTCGATGCCGATATCGTCGTGATCGGCGCGCCCATGTACAATTTTACGATCCCGAGCCAGCTCAAGGCCTGGATCGACCGCGTCCTGGTGGCGGGGAAAACGTTCAAATACGACGCGAACGGCCCGCAGGGCCTTGCCGGCAACAAGCGCGTGATCGTGGCGATCTCGCGCGGCGGCTATTATGGCCCGGGCACGCCGGCCGCCTCGCTCGAGCACCTCGAAACCTATTTGCGTGGCGTGTTCGCGTTCATGGGCATCACGAGCCCCGAATTCATCGTCGCCGACGGCATCCAGGTTGGCCCTGAGCATCGTGAGAAAGCGCTGGCCGGAGCGCTTCAGGCTGCCACCAGCCTGCAGGCGGCGTAAGACTTACGCCGACACCAGCCGCTGCCGGAGCCCGGCGGCGGCTGAGAATTCGACAGCGCTAAAACCAGGCGCCCTGAACGCCAAGAATGACGGCGACGAGCGAAATGAAAAGCCCGATGCCTGAGAAAAGTGCCACCCCGATGAACTCGGACGTATCGGAGTGCTTGGCTGGAATGGCGGAATGTTCGGTGTAAATACGTGGTTCTGAAATCGACGAAGAAATACGAGCTGCTTTTGACATCGCGGGCTCCCTGAAAGTGAGTCTTATGACCCTGCCCGCAAAAGGGTCTTGGCAGCGCAAGCGAAGGTTCAACGCCTCACGGAAGGTTCAGAGGAATACAGCCACCGAGGTGTAGGAACAGGCCGGCGCAACCGATGTCGTCGCGCCGACCGATTCAATTTTCGCAAACGTTGATCAGCCGCGATAGATCGGTGCGCCCGCGGGAGAGGCAACCGCGCCACCATCGACGAAGATCTCCTGGCCCTGGATGTGCCCGGCATCGTCGGAGGCGAGGAACAGGACCGTCTTCGAGATGTGATCCGGTTCAGCAATGCGGCCGAGCGGCGTGGATAGTCCAAGGCGCTTCTCGAACGCCTTCTCCGCTTCAGGCGTTGCGATCGCGGCGCCCCAGATCGGCGTGCGGGTCGCGCCGGGCGCAACGACGTTGACGCGGATGCCGCGCGGCGACAGTTCCGAGGCCATGATCCGCGCTAGCGCGCGCACGCCGGCCTTGGCGGCTCCGTAAGCGGAGTAGCCGGGAACGCCGAGCACGGAGATTACCGAACCGTTGAGGATGATCGAGGCGTTGTCGTTGATATAGTGCAGTGCCGACTGCACCGTGAAGAACACGCCCGTGAGGTTGGTGCTGATCACCTTCTCAAAGACATCCAGCGTCGTCGAGCCCAGCGGCGTGCTGCCGGGGATGCCGGCATTGGCGAACACGATATCGAGCTTGCCGAATTTTTCGGTGCCCTTCTTGATCGCCGCTTCAGTCGCGGCGACGTCGGTCGCGTCCGCAACCAGAGCGATCCCGTTCGGCCCGAGTTCCTTTGCTGCGGCCTCCAGCGTCTCCTTATTGCGCCCGGTGATGATCACCTTCGCGCCCTCGGCCACGAACAGCTTTGCCGTTGCCAATCCAATTCCGCTGTTGCCGCCGGTGATGAGTGCCGTCTTGCCGCTCAGTCTCATGCTCGCCTCTCCAGTAGTTTCATTATGAAACCGTATTGCAATCTAGGCGTATGGTTTTATGATGCAACCACACAAGCGCGTGATTGGCGCCGACATCGTGCGAATGTGAGGAGACCTCAGACGATGGTGAAACGAACGAGTTTTGAGGGTGACGGCTGCCCGGTCGCGCGGTCGCTGGAGGCGATCGGCGACTGGTGGACTCTGCTGATCATCCGCGAAGCGATGCTCGGTATGCGCCGCTTCGGCGAGTTTCAGGGCAAGCTCGGCATGGCCAAGAACATCCTGTCGGCGCGGCTGCGCTCAATGCTCGAACACGGCATACTGGCGACCGCCCCCGCCTCCGACGGCAGCGCCTACCAGGAGTATGTGCTGACGCCGAAGGGACTTGGCCTCTTCCCGATCCTGGTCGCGCTCCGGCAATGGAGCGAGGAGTTCGACGACACGCCCGAGGAGATCGACACCGTCATGGTCGATCGCGTCAAAGGCCGCCCGGTGAAGAAGCTCGAGCTGCACGCCGAGGATGGACGGTTGCTCAGCCTGGCCGACATCACGCTGAAGCCCCGACCGGCACCGCGGCGGCGGTCGGCGTGAGCGCCCGACTGCCTTCACACCGTCATTGCGAGCGCAGCGAAACAATCCAGACAGCCACCCGAGGAAGGACTCTGGATTGCTTCGCTGCGCTCGCAATGACGAGGTTGATGCAGCGCGGTCAACTCTCCGACCGTCACCCCGAGGTGCTCGCCTCTTCGGCGAGCCTCGAAGCTGACAAAGGCGAAAGCCATCACGACAGCTTGCGCTTGCTCCGCAGCCGCAGATGCTCGTCGGCCTCCAGCTTGGTCATGCCCAGGAGATAATGCAGCACATCGAGCTTGTGGCGCTCGGCGAGCTTGCGCAAAGCCCCGACCTGCTCGGCGATGAAGGCGACGGCCTCATCGACGCCGCCCTCCCCTGGTTCCTCACCGCGCGAGCCTCCCGCCACGCCTGACGCGGCGCGCGCCCGTTTCTTTCCTGGCTTAGTCACCAGACCCCACCCGAATCCATGCCCCGGGCGACTCTACGCCGACATTGACCGCAACTCCAAGGTGGTATTTTGCAACTTTCTCGATATGAAACTTTTCCCATTTGGGGTGCTTTCAACACCCCTCGATTTGACAGCGAGGGCCTCACCACCCATGTTCGGGTCGAAACGGCCGATCCGAATCTCATCGAAAGCGGCTCGTAATTTCCCCGTAAGCTACTGGAACTACATGAATATCGTCATTGTGGAGTCGCCGGCGAAAGCCAAGACGATCAACAAGTATCTGGGCTCGTCCTACGAGGTTCTGGCCTCGTTCGGCCATGTCCGCGACCTCCCGGCGAAGAACGGTTCCGTCGATCCGGACGCAAATTTCAAGATGATCTGGGAGGTCGACCCCAAGGCGGCCGGCCGGCTCAACGATATCGCCAAGTCCCTGAAGAACGCCGACCGCCTGATTCTGGCGACCGACCCTGATCGCGAGGGCGAGGCCATCTCCTGGCACGTGCTGGAGGTGTTGAAGGAAAAGCGCGCGCTGAAGGATCAGAAGATCGAGCGCGTGGTGTTCAACGCCATCACCAAGCAGGCCGTCACGGACGCGATGAAGAATCCGCGCCAGATCGACGGCGCGCTGGTCGACGCCTACATGGCGCGCCGTGCGCTGGACTATCTGGTCGGCTTCACCCTCTCCCCCGTGCTCTGGCGCAAGCTGCCGGGCGCCCGCTCGGCGGGCCGCGTGCAGTCGGTGGCGCTGCGGCTGGTCTGCGACCGCGAACTGGAGATCGAGAAGTTCGTCGCGCGCGAATATTGGTCGTTGATCGCGACCCTGCTGACGCCCCGCGGCGACGCATTCGAGGCGCGCCTCGTCGGCGCCGACGGCAAGAAGATCCAGCGTCTCGACATCGGCACCGGTGCGGAAGCCGAAGACTTCAAGAAGGCGCTGGAAGCGGCCGCCTACGCCGTGACCGCGGTCGATGCCAAGCCGGCCCGGCGCAATCCGCAGGCGCCCTTCACCACCTCGACGCTGCAGCAGGAAGCCAGCCGCAAATACGGCTTTGCGCCGGCGCACACGATGCGCATCGCGCAGCGCCTTTATGAGGGCATCGACATCGGCGGCGAGACCACCGGACTCATTACTTATATGCGTACCGACGGCGTGCAGATCGATCCGTCCGCGATCACCCAGGCGCGCAAGGTGATCGGCGAGGATTACGGCAACGCCTATGTGCCGGAGGCCCCGCGCCAGTACCAGGCCAAGGCCAAGAACGCCCAGGAAGCGCACGAAGCGATCCGCCCGACCGACATGTCGCGCCGCCCCGACAGCATGAGCCGCAAGCTCGATGCCGACCAGGCCCGACTCTATGAGCTGATCTGGAAGCGCACCATCGCGAGCCAGATGGAATCTGCCGAGCTCGAGCGCACCACCGTCGACATCACCGCGAAGGCAGGCTCCCGCACGCTGGAGCTGCGGGCGACGGGTCAGGTCGTCAAGTTCGACGGCTTCCTCGCGCTCTACCAGGAAGGCCGCGACGACGAGGAAGACGACGATTCGCGCCGCCTGCCCGCCATGAGTGCGGGCGACGGCTTGAAGCGGCAGTCGCTCGCCGTCACCCAGCACTTCACCGAGCCGCCGCCGCGCTTCTCGGAGGCCTCGCTGGTCAAGCGCATGGAAGAGCTCGGCATCGGCCGTCCCTCGACCTATGCCTCGATCCTCCAGGTCCTGAAGGACCGCGGCTACGTCAAGCTCGAGAAGAAGCGCCTGCACGGCGAGGACAAGGGCCGCGTCGTGGTCGCCTTCCTCGAAAGCTTCTTCAGCCGCTACGTCGAATACGACTTCACCGCCAATCTGGAGGAGCAGCTCGACCGCATCTCCAACAACGAGATCTCCTGGCAGCAGGTGCTGAAGGATTTCTGGACCGGCTTCATCGGTGCCGTCGACGAGATCAAGGATCTGCGCGTCGCCCAGGTGCTCGATGTGCTCGACGACATGCTGGGCCAGCACATCTATCCGCCCCGCGCCGATGGCGGCGATATCAGGCAGTGCCCGAGCTGCGGCAACGGCAGGCTGAATCTCAAGGCCGGCAAGTTCGGCGCCTTCGTCGGCTGCTCGAACTATCCGGAATGCCGCTACACCCGCCAGCTCGCCGCCGACAGCGAGACCACCGCCGACCGTTCGCTCGGCCAGGACCCTGATACGGGTCGCGATGTCTGGGTCAAGGCCGGCCGCTTTGGGCCCTACATCCAGCTCGGCGAGCAGAAGGATTATGAGGAAGGCGAGAAGCCGAAGCGCGCGGGCATCCCGAAGGGCACCTCGCCGGGCGATGTCGAGCTCGAGCTTGCGCTGAAGCTGTTGTCGCTGCCGCGCGAGATCGGCAAGCATCCGGAGACCGGTCAGCCGATCACGGCAGGACTCGGCCGTTTCGGGCCGTTCGTGAAGCACGAGAAGACCTACGCCAGCCTGGAGAGCGGCGACGAGGTCTTCGATATCGGCCTCAACCGCGCGGTGACGCTGATCGCGGAAAAGGTCGCCAAGGGCCCGAGCCGCCGCTTCGGCGCCGACCCCGGCAAAGCGATCGGCGATCATCCGACGCTGGGCACCGTCACGGTGAAGAGCGGCCGTTACGGCGCCTATGTCACGGCAGGTGGCGTCAACGCGACGATCCCGGCCGAGTTCGAAAAGGACACCGTCACGCTGCCGCAGGCGATCGCGCTGATCGACGAGCGCGCGGCCAAGGGCGGCGGCAAGAAGCCGAAGAAGGCGGCGAAGCCGGCCAAGGCCAAGAAGGCTACAGAGAAGGCCGCCGACGGCGATGACGCCGCGCCGAAGCCGAAGAAACCGGCCGCCAAGAAGGCGGCCAAACCCAAATCCGAATCCACCAGCAAGGCGCGCGCCGCCGTGTCGTCGACCGCAAAAACGTCGCCGACCAAGGCCGCCGCCCCCAAGGCTCCGGCCAAGAAGAGTGCCGGCAAGACCTAGATCAAGAATTAGAGGTTAAGTGAAACGCAAGAATGACCATGGCTTTCCCGACCGGAGCGCCATCGTCGCCTTCATCAAGGCAAATCCCGGAAAGGTCGGGACCCGCGAAATTGCGCGCGAGTTCGGCCTGAAGAAGGCCGATCGCATCGAGCTCAAGCGCATGCTGCGCGAGCTCGCCGACGACGGCACCATCAAGAAAAAACGCCACAAGGTTTCCGAGCCGGACGCGCTCCCGTCGACGCTGGTCGCCGACATCACCGGCCGTGACAGCGACGGCGAGCTGATCGCCTCCCCCACCGAATGGGACGAGGTCGAAAGCGGCGAACCGCCAAAAATCCTCATCGTGATGCCGCGCCGGCCAAAGCCCGGCACCGCGGCCGGAATCGGCGATCGCGCGCTGCTGCGCGTCGAGCGCTCGGATGAGAACGAAGGTCCGGCCTATCGCGGCCACATCATCAAGGTCTTCGACAAGACGAAGAGCCGCATCCTCGGCGTGTTCCGCGAGCTGCCCGAAGGCGGCGGACGGCTGGTCCCGGTCGACAAGAAGTCTGCCGACCGCGAGCTGAACATCGCCGCGGCCGACACGCACGGCGCCCGGGACGGCGACCTCGTCAGCGTCGACATCATCCGTTCGCGCGCGTTTGGGCTGGCCTCCGGCCGGGTCAAGGAGAAGCTCGGCTCGGTCAAGTCGGAGAAGGCGATCAGCCTGATCGCGATCTACGCGCACGACATCCCCCTGCAATTCCGCCCCGCGGCGGAGCGTGAAGCCGAAGCGGCAGAGCCGGCCAATCTGAAGGGACGTGAAGACTGGCGCGACGTGCCGCTCGTCACCATCGATCCGCCGGATGCGAAGGATCACGACGACGCGGTGCATGCGCAGCCCGACCCCGATCCGAACAACAGAGGCGGCTTCATTGTCGATGTCGCCATTGCCGATGTGAGCTTCTACGTGCGGCCGGGCACCGCGCTCGACCGCGACGCGCTCGATCGCGGCAACTCGGTCTATTTCCCGGACCGCGTCGTGCCGATGCTGCCCGAGCGCATCTCCAACAATCTCTGCTCGCTGGTGCCGGGCGAGCCGCGCGGCGCGCTCGCGGTGCGCATGGTGCTCGGCCCCGATGGTCGCAAGCGCTCGCACAGCTTCCACCGCATCCTGATGCGCTCGGCGGCGAAACTGAACTATGCGCAGGCGCAGGCCGCGATCGACGGCCGGCCCGACGACACCACCGGCCCGCTGCTCGATCCGATCCTGAGGCCGCTCTACGCCGCCTATGCCTGCGCCAAGCGCGCCCGCGACGAGCGCGATCCGCTCAATCTCGATCTGCCCGAGCGCAAGATCCTCTTGAAGAGCGACGGCACGGTCGATCGCGTCGTCGTGCCTGAACGTCTCGACGCGCACAAGCTGATCGAGGAGTTCATGATCCTCGCCAACGTCGCGGCGGCCGAGATGCTGGAGAAGAAGTCTCTCCCGCTGATCTACCGCGTGCATGACGAGCCGACGCTGGAGAAGGTCCACGCACTCGCGGAGTTTCTGGAGACGCTGGACGTTCCGTTCGCGAAAGGCGGCGCGCTGCGCCCGGCTTTGTTCAATCGCGTGCTGGCGCAGCTCGAAGGCCACGATCACTTCCCGCTGGTGAGCGAGGTCGTGCTGCGCGCCCAGGCCCAGGCCGAATACTCCGCCGAGAATTACGGTCATTTCGGCCTGAACCTGCGCCGCTACGCGCATTTCACCTCGCCGATCCGCCGCTATGCCGACCTCGTCGTGCATCGCGCGCTGGTCCGCGCGCTCGGCCTCGGCGAAGGCGCCCTGCCCGACAGCGAGACGCCGGAAAGCCTCGGCGAGGTCGCAGCCCATATCTCGGTGACCGAGCGGCGCGCGATGAAGGCGGAGCGCGAGACCGTCGACCGGCTGATCGCCCATCACCTCGCCGACCGCATCGGCGCGAGCTTCCAGGGCCGCGTCTCCGGCGTCACCCGCGCCGGCCTGTTCGTCAAGCTCGCCGAGACCGGCGCCGACGGCCTGATCCCGATCAGATCCCTTGGCACGGAATATTTCAACTATGACGAGAGCCGGCACGCGCTCGTCGGCACGCGCAGCGGCACCATGTATCAACTCGGCGACGTCGTCGACGTCCGCCTGATCGAAGCGGCCCCCATCGCGGGCGCGCTGCGCTTCGAGCTGCTGTCGTCCTCCAGCGAGACCGCACCGCGCGACCGCAGGCCTCCCGGCCCACAACGCCGCCCCTCGTTCAAGGCACATCCTGGACGCAGTCCGGATAAAAAACGCAAGCCGCCGAAGCAAAAGTCCGGCAAACCCAAGAAGGGCAAGGGCAAGAACAAAGGAAAAGGCGGGGGTCAGAAGGGCAAGGCATGGTGACGACGAGCACGGCCCCAAAGATCTGGACGCGCGAGACCGGCCTCGTCGAGAAGCGCGACGTCTGGACGGCCATGAAGCGCGGTTTCCGCAGCCGCTGCCCGCGCTGCGGCGAGGGCAAGCTGTTCCGTGCTTTCCTCAAAACCGCGGACAATTGCTCGGTCTGCGGCCTCGACTTCACGCCGCACCGCGCCGACGATCTGCCGGCCTATCTCGTGATCGTCATCGTCGGCCACATCGTGGTGCCCACGATCCTCTGGATCGAGACCAACTACACCACGCCGGTCTGGCTCAGCTTCGCGGCCTATCTGCCCTTCACCTTCGTCGCCTCGCTCGCGCTGCTCCAGCCGGTCAAGGGAGCTGTGGTCGGCTTGCAATGGGCTCTGCGCATGCACGGCTTTGACGACAACCCTCCGGATGGTATTCCGCCGGTCTAAGCAAATAATCAAAAAGCGGTTTGGGTGAGGACATGACGGATACGTCGCAGGGAGCCGAGAAGGCCAAGATCCACGAGGGCAAGGAAGCCGACCACCATCCCTATTTCCGCCCCCGCGATGCGGCGACGCTGATCCTGGTCGATCGCAGCGGCAGCATTCCAAAAGTCCTGGTCGGCAAGCGCCACGACAAGGTGGTGTTCATGCCCGGAAAGTTCGTCTTCCCCGGCGGCCGCGTCGACAAGGACGATTACCGCGTGCCGTGTGCTGCACCCATCACCGCCGAGCTGGAAGCCAATCTCGCCAAGGGCAGCCCGAAGACTCCGGCCTCGCGCGCAAAGTCGCTTGCGATTGCCGCAATCCGCGAGGCCTGCGAGGAGACCGGCCTCTGCCTCGGACGCAAGTCCGAGGGGAAAGCAAAACTCGAGGGTGCCTGGAAGCCGTTCGCGGATGCGGGCCTGCTGCCCGATCCCTCCAGCCTGTTCCTGATCGCACGCGCGATCACCCCGCCCGGCCGCGTCAAGCGCTTCGATACCCGCTTCTTCACCGCGGACGCTTCCGCGATCACCCACCGCGTCGAGGGGGTGATCCATGCGGATGCCGAGCTGGTCGAGCTGGTCTGGGTCGAGCTCGGCTCAAAGCCGCTCGCCGATCTGCATCCGATGACACGCAACGTGCTCAACGAGCTCGACACCCGCCTTGCCACCGGCCCGCTCCGCCACGATGCGCCGGTGCCGTTCTTCCATTTCTACGGCGGCAAGATGCAGAAGGATATCTTGAGCTGATCCAGCCGCCGAACTCTCCAGGCTCATTCACGCGATCAGCAAACTCAGCGCGGCACCTCTGAAGGCGCGGTCTTCGCTACCACCTTGTCCGTGGCCGATCGCCCATTGCTGCGGCCACGCCAGCTGATCCAGCCCTCGCGCCGTCGCAGAGGTGAAGGACGACCAACGCGTGGAATCGTGACGACGATACAAGAGACCGCCCGGGCCCATGTCCGGGTAGATCGCGACGTGAATATCGAAACCCTCGCCCGCCGGAAGATCAGGTCCAAACCAATAGGTTGGGCTTCGCCCCGGCTCACGAGCAACGATGGCTGTCAGGGTTTGTCTCGGTCCCCGAAGCCCAAGCCAGAACGGCGCGATCGAACCCGGCGCGAAAGCCGTGAAAATCGTCTGGACCGCTGCGACATCGGTCGCAGCACTTTGCCCCACGAGCCTCAGCTCGATCCGGCGCCCGCTTTCCACACGTCCGCTAAACGGTGCTTCGACATCTCCGGGCCGCAGCTCTCTCCATTTAGCGGGATCAGGATCGCGCAGCGGCCATTCCATCCTCTCCCTGACAACGCCGTCCGTATCGAGCACCTGATAACGCAGGCCTTCCTCGTCAAGCGCGGCCTGAATGCAATGCAGATACTCGACGCCTTCCGGCATCCTGTGAGCCGTTCCCGCGCCCGCAGTGCAGATCTGCAGGACACCGCGATGCGCCTGCACGTCGAAGGCGAGGATGTGGCTGCACAGATAGGCAAGCACGTTTTCGTTCACCAGGATGTCCCAGAACGGGCGAGCATATTCGTGGCCGATCTCGCGCTGATACGTCCCCGTATAGCCGTTGATCGGAAACACCGGATGATGGCCAAGGACGAGCTTGTGTCGGGCATCGCCATGCTCTCTGAGCGTTGTTTCGAGCCACCCGAGCTCGACATGGCCCTCACCTCCCAGGCCGCTCCAGAGCGTGTTGACGAACACCATCAGGAGGTCGCCGCGTCGCACGAAGTAGGAGAGGCCCACCTGTCCCGGCGGCCCATTTTTCGGCAGCGCGAGCACAGCACGAAACACCGCCTCGCTCATCAAATCATAGGTCGTGTGGTTGCCGGTTGTGTGCCACATCGGAATGGCCGCACGGTCGAGCCATGCCATTTCCGTATCCAGCCAATAGCGCCACTGCGCGCGGAGCGCGTCCGGATCCGGCGTCAGTCCGATGATTTCATCGCCCGGGAAGAGCACGAATTCAGGCTGCGGCCTCAGGCGTTGAACGACCGCATTGACCGAGGCGAAGGTCTTTTCGTGCAATCCGCCCGGCACGCCCGAACAGGAGTCGCCATACAACAGGAATTGGTGGCCCTTGCCGCGCGGTCGAAGCGCGGGAATGGAATTATTCGCTGAGGTCATGGCCTTCCATTGCGGTGTGAGGCCGCGAGGATGGCAATTTCCGCAACAGGTAGCAACAGGCCGTGGCTGGACCTAATCAGGAATCATCAGGCTCGGTGCCGACATAGTCGCGCGCCGGCAATTTCAGGACGCGGCCGATCTCGCTTGCGAGCTTGTCCGCCTCCTCGCGCCTGGTGAAGCTCTGAAGCGTGATCGGCTCGGTGCCTCTGTTGCCGCAGAGATTGACGTCGTAGGTCGTCAGATCCGCATCGTAGTCGTCGGTGATGCTGACGAAGTGATAGTCGGCGAGATCGCGCTGGCTGCGGATATTGAGCGGGCCGAACTGCCTGGTGATGACGATCTGGCGCAGCGTCTCGTTGAGCACGACGAAAGTGCGGTACGTCAGCAGGATCATTCCGGGGATGCCGACGAGCAGTCCCAACCCCGTGAACACCAGCACCGGCACGAGATCATCGGCGAGCCGGCCGAAGCCGGAAAAATCCTGGCGCAGGCCGAGGCCGACATTCCACAAGAGATAACCGCTCGCGGCCAACAGAGGCAGCGACAGCAGGCGGCCGACCCAGGGCATGGGCCGGTCGATGCGAACGGTGCCGCCGTCCACGGTCATTGCGCCTGCCATGTCGGGTCTCCTCACGAGGTCATGGCTTGGTCGAAGCGAGAGGCGGATTGGTTCGAAGAGACGCCCCGATGCGCCGGTGCAGTTCTTCCATTTCTATCGCGGCAGGATGCGACGAGATGTGCTAGGTGAGGGAACGGGTGCTTAAACGACTGGAGAATCGGATGACGTGGTTCGTAAGGCCTCTGCTCGCTTCCGTGGCGTTGTGCGGCCTGCTCTCGACGCCCGCCCATGCGGAGCTCGACGTCGCCAGATTGAAGCAAACGATCGAGACCTCCTTCGAGAGCGAATACCCGAAGCTCGACGCGCTCTACAAGGACATCCACGCCCATCCCGAGGTTGCCTACCAGGAAGTGAAGACCGCGGCGAAACTCGCCGCCGAGATGGGTGCGATTGGCTTTGAGGTCACCGAGCACGTCGGAAAGACCGGCCTTGTTGCCATCTACAGGAACGGCGACGGTCCCACCATCATGGTTCGCACCGAGCTCGACGCGCTGCCGATGGAGGAGAAGACCGGCCTGCCCTATGCCAGCCGCGACAAGCAGATCTGGCAGGGCCGCGAGACATTCGTCGCCCATAGCTGCGGCCATGACATCCACATGGCGAGCTGGGTCGGCACAGCGAAGACCCTGGTCGGCATAAAGGACCAGTGGCACGGTACGTTGATGTTCATCGCGCAGCCCGCCGAGGAAGAGGTCACGGGCGCAAAGGCGATGATCGACGATGGCCTGTTCACCCGCTTTCCGAAGCCCGACGCGGGTTTTGCCCTGCACGACGGCGGTGGAGCCTACGGCTCCGTGACCTATAGGGTCGGGGTCGGATCGTCGAATGTTGACGGTCTCTTCATCAGATTCGTTGGCCGCGGCGGCCATGGTGCGATACCGCAGGCGACCATCGATCCCGTGATGATGGCATCCCGCTTCGTCGTCGACGTGCAGAGCGTGATCAGCCGCGAAAAGGACCCGACCGAATTCGGCCTCGTCACCATCGGCGCGATCCACGCCGGCACCGCCGGCAACATCATTCCCGACGAGGCCAGGGTGATCGGCACGATCCGCAGCTTCAAGCCGCAGGTGCGCGCCAGGATGCTGACTGGGATCGAGCGGACGGCGAAGGCGGTGGCGGCGATGGCGGATGCGCCGGCGCCCGAAATCCATCTCGACGAGGGGACCAAGGCGGTGATGAACGATGCCGCTGTCGTCGGCCAGGCCGAGCGAGTGCTGAAAGTGGCCTTCGGCGACAAGTTCAACGTCAGCCCGGCAAACACGACCAGCGAGGACTATTCAGAATATGTCAACGCCGGCGTGCCTTCGATGTTCTTCAACATCGGCGTCTATGAGCCCGACCGCGTCGCCGCCGCGCGTAACGGCAGCGGCCCGCCGCTTCCCGGCAACCACTCGCCGCAATTCGCCCCGGTGCCGAAACCGACCATCCGGACCGGCGTCACCGCGATGACGCTCGCAGTGCTGAGCGCCTTCGATCAAAGGGCGCGGGGGCAGTAGCTTCCTCGCATCAGTGTCTGCGGCTTGATGGGCTTCTCAGATGCGCAATTGCGCATCTGAGCTCACGGCTCCGCGCGGCGCCCCGGAATGACGCGAACATGCTGAGAGTCGATCAAAAAACGAAAAAATCTTCCCGCCTCCCCCGATGGCGGAGTTCCCAGGCGTCCCTATGTCTTCCCCAACGACACCCAGAACGGATACGGGGCAATGGCACAACGGCAACTCAAGCTTGGCGCGTTCATGCGCCCGATCAGCATCCACACCGGCGCCTGGCGCTATCCCGGGGCCTGGCCGGACGCCAATTTCAACTTCGGCCATATCAAGACGCTGATCCAGAAGCTCGAGGCCGGCAAGTTCGATGCCTTCTTCATGGCGGACCACCTTGCCGTGCTGAACATGCCGGTCAATGCGCTCAAGCGCAGCCACACCGTGACCTCGTTCGAGCCATTCACGCTGCTGTCGGCGCTGTCCGCCGTCACCGAGCGCATCGGCCTGATCGCGACGGGCTCGACGACGTTTGACGAGCCCTACCACGTGGCGCGCCGCTTCGCCTCGCTCGACCATCTCAGCGGCGGGCGCGCGGGCTGGAACATCGTCACCACCTCGAATCCAGACGCGGCGCTGAATTTCGGCCTCGACGACCACATGGAGCATGCCGAGCGCTACAAGCGCGCCCGCGAGTTCTACGACGTGGTCACGGGCCTCTGGGATTCCTTCGCCGACGACGCCTTCGTGCGCGACGTCGAAAGCGGCGTGTTCGTCGATCCCGCGAAGATGCACGTGCTCGACCACAACGGCAAATATCTGAAGGTGCGCGGCCCCCTCAACATCGCGCGGCCCGTGCAGGGCTGGCCGGTGATCGTGCAGGCCGGCGCATCGGAGGACGGCAGGCAGCTTGCGGCAGAGACGGCGGAAGCTGTGTTCACCGGCGGCGGCCCCCTCGCCGACGGCCAGAAACTCTATGCCGACATCAAGGGCCGCATGGAGAAGATCGGCCGCGATCCTGAACATCTCAAGATTCTTCCCGGCGCCTTCGTCGTGGTCGGCGACAGCGTCGA
Source organism: Bradyrhizobium sp. MI1.7 (assembly GCF_055811795.1). NCBI lineage: Bacteria > Pseudomonadati > Pseudomonadota > Alphaproteobacteria > Hyphomicrobiales > Nitrobacteraceae > Bradyrhizobium > Bradyrhizobium sp. MI1.7. The sequence goes on along the minus strand of NZ_JBVVPO010000052.1, from coordinate 4,067 downwards.
TGAGGCCAAGGAGAAGCGCGCGCTGCTCGACAGCCGCGTGCATTACGACAGCGCCATCGCCTCGCTCTCGGTCATCCTCGGCACGGATGCCTCGGGCTTCGATCCGGACGGACAACTGCCGGAGATTCCGGAGACCAACGCCAGCAAGAGCGGCCGCCAGCGCATGGTCGATCTCGCCAGGCGCGACAAGCTCACCGTGCGCCAGCTCGCCCAGCGCGTCGGCGGCTATGGCGGGCTGTCCTTCGTCGGCACGGCCAAGACCATCGCCGACCAGATGGAGGAATGGCTGGTCGGGCGCGGCTCCGACGGCTTCAACATCATGTTCCCGTTCCTGCCCGCCGGCCTCGACGATTTCGTCGACAAGGTGGTGCCGGAGCTGCAGCGGCGCGGGATTTTCCGCAAAGAGTATGAAGGGGCCACTTTGAGGGAGAATCTGGGCCTGCCGCGGCCGAAAAACCGGTTCTTCGAGGCGTAATGGGACCGTTTTGGGTGGTTTTCCGCCCTAGAGCCCCGTTCGGGGCTCTAGGTTGTTGTTTTTGACGCGTTTTCTTGACGCGAACCGGTGCCCACTTCGCTCGAAAACGCTTCGAAACCTTGACATCAGGCGGTTTCTGGCTAGGTTGCCGGCCAACGCGGGCCGTTTGGCCGGCTCCAGATTCCCTTCATTCCTGAGGTTCTGAACATGGCCAAAGCGGTCACCATCAAGGTCAAGCTCGTGTCCTCGGCTGACACCGGCTTCTACTACGTCGCCAAGAAGAATTCGCGCACCATGACCGACAAGCTGGTCAAGAAGAAGTACGATCCGGTCGCGCGCAAGCACGTCGAATTTCGCGAAGCCAAGATCAAGTAAGAAGATCAAGTAAGATCGCGGAATAAGCTACGGACTTTTGACGGGGCCTCACGGCCCCGTTTTTATTTGTGCCCTCTCCTGTCGGGGCACGAGACCGAAGTGACGCGCTGCTCCTTCTCCACGCCGTCGTTGCGGGGAGCTCTTGCGACGGAGCAATCCAGAGCCGTTCCGCCGAGGGCCACGCTTTGTGTGGATGGCGAGTTTATAGGCAGATGCCCCTTCAACCCTCGGTTGCCCAATCCGAAATGTATGTTACCGTGCATTTACCGGGGCGGCATCTCCGTCCCGAATTTGGGAAGGACATGCTCATGAAATTCTCGTCAAGCTTTGTCGTGCCCTCAGCCGTCGCTGTCTTATCAACTGCCTTGCTGTGCGCCCCGGCAGCGTCGCAAATCCCGACTGGCTCCGCCGCCACGATTCCCCCTGTCACGGTCGACGCGCCGAAACAGGTGGCAAAGCCGCACGTGTCGGAGCGGGGAGCAAACACAACGGCGCCGCGTCGGACTGCGTCAACCGCTCGAACGTCAACCGCGAGCACGCCTTCGTATGCGCCGGGTTCGGTGATGGGGAGGATTGCCAGCCTGGAGAAAGTCGCCAGCAGCTGCAACGGTGGCTGTGCATCAAGCTTCCCAAGCGGCAAAGATCCCTGGGTCGGATGCAGCGAGTCGGGCGGCGGTACGAACTATGGACCTTTCTCGCCAACGTGCCGAGACACCATCACCCATAAATCCTACCTGGATTGCGTTGAAACCAAGGTGTTCCTGGGCGAAAACCGAAACAAGGCCCACTGGTTTTGCAGCAGCCTGGCCGCCGGCAACAGGTTTAAGGTCGCCGAACTCAAGCGATCAGGACGTCGCTAGTCCATACCGCCCGCTGGCTTTCTGTTTCAGTTGAACTTGGACCCGATGTCGGCCAGCGCTGGCCGCAGCTAGCCCAGCGTCGCCCGCCGGTCGCGCGCAAGCGCACCGTCGAGGTGACGCTGCGCTGCGCCCGGGGCACGAGAGCATGGCGGCGGTGGACCATTCTTTTGCGTTCCGCAAGCAAACGATTCTTTCTGCATTTGAACGACGAGATCGCGTCAGGTCGCGCGCATGGGATCAAGCGAGCTTGTTCAGCGCAGATGTCGATCCAACTCCTCTCGCACCGGCAGCACGATTGCACCGGGCAATGATGGAGATGGACCATGACTGGACTTAAAATTCTCGCTGCCGTGGCTTTGTTGTCGGGCCTGACCGCAAGCGCCGCCTACGCGCAATCCGGCTTTGCGAGCAGCCATCCCGATACGTACGAGGCCGAGAACCCCAATCGCAACCTGAACGGCACGCTGACGCCGGCCGGTCGGCTGGGCCTCGAGTTGCCGGATGGCGCAGCTCCTGCGCAAGGCGCGGACAGCGCCATGGCTCGCGCAGATGGCACTGCTTCACGTTCCTGCGCGGAGCGTTATCGATCCTACGATCCGGCGACGAGCACCTACCTCGGGTGGGACGGCAACCGCCATATCTGCAGGTAACGCTAAGCCGCAAGTCACCGGATCAGATGGAGTTCGAACGGATGGCCAGATGACCCGGTTGGATTCGAGGCGCCGTCGAGGTGGCGTCTCGAACTTTCCATGACACCTTACGCGTCACGGCCAACGCGTGACTCTCCTCGGGTCTTCATGCTCGTCGTTCTGCCGGAGACGCCTCGGGTGCCGACGCTTGTGACAGCGCGCCCCCAAAGCGCCGCGTTGCGTCCAAGGCACGAGCGCAGAAGTAGATGTATGCTCCTGAATTGTCGCGTCCGCCATGCGCATAGAAGACGACGTTGATACCTAGTCGCTCCATGTCAACGATGGGCCATAAGCGGAAGTCGAAACGTGAAGCTTCAAGACGCGACGTCGGTCACCGAAACTCAGTCGAAGACCGCCAAAGTCTTGTCATCGCGGACCTCGAAGAAGCGAGCCGCGATGACCTCACGCTCCGAGCCGCGGGCCTTTGTCGCCAGCATACAGGCGACATAATCGGGACGTTTCGCATCCGGCTGCGAAATCATCGATTCGACCCAGGATGCCGCCAGAATGCGGCACACCTTGCGGGAGAACAGGCGCACCCAGAAACTGGCGTCGACACGTGCAAAGCCGACCAACGCGGTATGCGGTCCCCCATCGGATTGCATCAGGCAAATCGAGCTCGTATCGACACGAAAGTCCGAAGCGTACAACGGAAACCCGAACTCAGGTGGTTTGGGGGAATGGCAGTGAGCCGGCCGCCAGTCACGGTTGCCAAATTCAAGCGCCTCCGCCGGGGCCGTCTTCGCGAAGCTAGCCTTGACCTTGTCGACCGTCTTGTCCGGCTTAACAGGATCTTTTGGTTCGATCGAAAGCTCGAACGGAAAGCTCTCCACGTTCGACACCATGAACACGCCAAGGAAGCCGTACACGGAAAATCCAAAGGGACGTGTTTCGACAACCTTGTCTCCGACACGGGCCACCCATGTCAGCTTATGGGAAGACATCGACGCAAATGTCGACGCATCCGGTCCATACTTGGCTTTGGCTGCGCGATTCCATTCGTCGATGTGCGAGAGGTCCGCCTTTTCCGATGTTGTAACATCGAAATACCCAGTCCGGCGCGTATGCGGGACAGGCCAATCCGTCACCAGGAGGGCAACGGAGATTGCTGCCGCCCCGCAAAGCGCTGCCGCCACGATCACTTTCTTAAGCACCGGCGTCACCGATTGACTGAGCGACAAAGCCATTGCGGCAGCTAAGATTCGCGCCGAATGTTGCATGTCCCTTGCGTTGATTGAGGCCGGTAATGTAAGCAACCAAAGGTTAAGCTCCGGTATCAGCAGCACATGACGGTGCTGAGGGCCGCTCTGGCTCACAAGCCCCCATCACGAAGAAACAGCACGGCGTCCGCTGTGAGCTCCCAAGCTGCCCGCTACGCCGTCCGCAACACCGGCGCCGGCGGCTGCGACGGCCGGATCAGCGCGAACGCAACGCGGATGATGCCGCGGGCAAGTCCGAGCGCCACGCCGATGCGCCAGGCCATGGTGTAAGAGCCAAGCGCGCTTCCAGGATGACCCCGCCCGCTATGCGTGCCGAATACGACATCAAAGCTAGACGGCTCATGAACCGTAAGCGTCGTTATCAGGCCACGGCTTTGAGGAACTGAGTGCGGTAGGCCCAAGGCAATAGCTGGTCGATGTCGCGGTTCGGATGACCACTGACGATCCT